>JAGCYL010000045.1 GCA_017960825.1 Bacteroidaceae bacterium
CGGCCGGGGTGTCGAGCATGCCATCGTCCATATTGAGGTCGAGCACCATGGCTCCATCCTCCACCTGCCGGCGGGCTATGGCCAGTGCCTCGTCGTAGTTGTGCTCGCTGATGAGGCGCAGGAACTTACGGCTGCCTGCCACATTGCAGCGCTCGCCCACATTGATGAATCTTATCTCGGGGGTGGCCTCCAGCTTCTCCAAACCGGAGAGGGTTAAATTTGAAATTTGAAATTTGAGGTTTGAGGCAGCCCCCTCTAACTCCCCCTCAATGGGAGAACTCCCTCCCATAAGGGGAGGACTGGGGAGGGGCCGGGGCTTGGGCTCATGACCCCCTTCTTTATAGATTATCTTCTGGTACTCGGCGATGAAGGCGTCGGTGGTGCCACAGCAGCCGCCGATGATATTCACCAGACCACGGTCAACAAACTCGCACATCTGTTCGCGCATCTGCTCCGGCGTTACATCGTAGGTGCCCAGAGCATTGGGCAGGCCTGCGTTGGGATGGACTGATATATAATAAGGTGATATCGCGGCCAGCTCTTCAAGGAACGGCTTTATCTCCTTGGGGCCGAAGGAGCAGTTGAGGCCCACGGAAAAGATGGGGGCATGGCTCACGGATACGAGGAAGGCGTCAAGCTTTTGTCCGCTGAGGGTACGGCCGCCCTTGTCGCTGACCGTGAGCGAGAGCATCAGCGGCACCTCCTTGCCCAGGCGCTGCATGGTTCTGTCGGCAGCATAGATGGCTGCCTTAGCGTTGAGGGTGTCGAATATGGTCTCTATTAGCAGTCCGTCGATGCCCTCCTCCAGCAGGGCCTCCATCTGCTCGGTGTACGCAGCGACAAGTTCGTCGAAGGTGATGTCGCGGGCTGCGGGGTCGTTGACATCGGGCGACATCGAGGCTGTCTTGTTGGTAGGCCCGACCGTAGCCACAACGAAGCGCGGCCACTGGGGGTTGTGGCACGTATAGTCGAGGGCAAGGGTGCGGGCGAGCCTCACGGCGGCGCGGTTGATGTCCTTGACGAGATGCTCGCAATGGTAGTCGGCCATTGATATGCGCTGGGCGGAGAATGTGTTGGCTGTAATGATGTCGGCTCCCGCCTCGAGGTAGCGGCGGTGGATGTCGCTTATCACGTCGGGCCGAGTGAGGCAGAGCAGGTCGTTGTTGCCTTTTTGCAGACATGCGGCGTCCTTCATGAGGTCGCCCCTGAAGTCGTCCTCACTAAGATTGTAGCTCTGGATCATTGTGCCCATCGCTCCGTCGAGTACAAGTATGCGCTGCGTTATTGCCTGCGGGAGAAACATTGTTTTAATTTGAAATTTAGTCAGTATTTATAGTTTTTTGTTGCGCGGTCCATCTCGCGTCGGTCGTCGCGGTCCTTCATCGTGTTGCGCTTGTCGTACATCTTCTTGCCGCGGGCAAGGGCTATCTCGAGCTTGGCGCGGCCCTGCTCGTTGACATACAGCTGCAGGGGCACGATGGTGACACCGGGGTTCTTCAGCTGCTGCTCCAGGCGTATTATCTCGCGGCGATTGAGCAAGAGCTTGCGGTCACGGCGCGTGCGGTGATTATTATACGAGCCGTAGGAGTACTCTGCCACATACATATTCTTCACCCATACCTCGCGGGCATGCACATAGCAATAGCTGTCCACCAGCGACGCCCGGCTCTGACGAATGGATTTTATCTCGGTGCCGGTAAGCACAATGCCCGCCGTATAATGAGACAGGAAGAAATAATCAAACTCCGCCTTGCGGTTCTTGATTATGACGCTTGCCTTTATGTTGTCCTTCTTCTTTGCCATGGATAGGGTGCTTAGGGTCTTTCAGGGTCGGTGCTCATACGCTTCGCACACTCTACAGGTGAGCTCCGACTCTGCCTCCACAAACCAATCATCGTAAGGGTCCCACTCGGGGTGCTGCTCGTAGAGTGCCATGAACGCGTCATCGCTCTCGGTGGGCTGCTCCAACACCGCGCGTGTCTGCTCATAGACGGCGCGAGCATCGTAGAGCCACTTGGAGAAGTCCTTCAGCCCCCACAGTCGCATCACCTTGGCGAAGGGATTGAGGAAGATGAAAGGGCCGTAACCATTCTGTATGAGCTGCACGAAGCCCCCCTCGAGCAACTCCTCGCGCAGTATGGAGTACGCCAGCAGCGTGGTCTCGTCGGCGGAGAGGCGAGCCATGGTCTGTGCGTTCAGTTCGCCGCCCAGCCGCTGCCACAGGGGTGCCGCCAGTTGGTCTAACTGAGGGTCGCCCTGATTGAGATTTGCGTTTTGGGGGAACATCGTCAACTGTGTCTTTATGATTCAAACTGCAAAGTTAGCAAATAAAATCCTTACTTGCTAATTTTCAATTATTGATTTTCATCACGCGCTTCAAGTCCAGATTCTCGTAACCCTCGGGGCAATGGGTAGAGAGATAGACGGTGGGATGGTTGACCATGAACTCGCGTACGCGGTCGAGAGTCTCGCGGGCAGCCTTGATGTCCTCAAAGACTATGCTCAACTTGTCGGCCTTCAGGGCTGCGTCGCAGTAGGTTACGTCGCCGTGGAACATATAGAAGAGGTCGTCGCTCTCGGCAATGATTATGCTGTTGCCTCTGGTGTGGCCCTTGGCTTCGATGAAGTAGATGCCGTCGGCTATCTTCGTCGCTTTGGGGAAATTGTAGTAGGGGCCGTCAGCGTAGGTGGTGCGGACGATGTTGCTTCCTTCCAATTTCATGGCGTCGGCGTCCTCGGGGGAGATATAGACCTGAGCATTGGGGAAACAGTCTAATGCCGCCGTATGGTCGGGGTGCTTGTGGGTGATGAGAATCTTTGTCACCTGCTCAGGCTTATAGCCGAGGGCTGCGAATGCGTCCATATAGTCGGCCACCTTCTCTCCCATGTAGAGTGGTGCGCCAAGCCGCTTTGCAGGAGCGGGGAATCCTGTCTTGAAGCCTGTGTCCACGAGGATTACCTCGCGGCCTGCGTCTATCAGAAAGTTCTGCAGACTGCTGCGATAGATAATCTGCTCGTCAAACTTCTCCTTGCCTTCTTCACCGCCGAAGGCGAACTGCTGGTTCATAAAACCGCCGTCAAACATTCTGATTGCTTTAATTTCCATATTGCTTTAATTTCCATAATGAGTTTGTATTAAATGTTATTTATTTAGCATAGTCTCTATCTCCTCACGATGCTCAAACAATGTGCAGCCGCCCGTATGCTCCCATCTCATTGCCTTGGCTGCACGTATTTTGCGGAACAAGGGCGAGCGGAGCGCACCTCGAATGCCCGATTGAGCAACATTACTGTCGCTGAAGGGCGAGAAGGGACATGGTTCGGCACTTCCATCGGGACCGATGTGGAAGAAGCCGCGTCCGGAGGCGAGGCAACCGCCGAGGGCTTTCTCATCGCCAGGAAAGGAAAGGAAGATGATATCCTTATATTCCTCGCGGCGCTGCTCCACAAGCTTCTCCATCTCTGCCACATGCGTGTCGGAGAAGGCCAAGTGGAGGGTTCCGGCTTCCGCAGGCACATACTCCACATAGAAGACTATCTTGCAACCGTAGCCGCGCAACTGATTGATGAAATCAGAAGATGTTACCATCCGGTAATTCTCCGTGGTAACGGTGATACTCGCACCGAAGAAGAGGTTGGCCTCCTTCAGCATCTCCATCGACTGCATGGCCCTACGGAACACTCCCTGCCCACGCCGCTCGTCGGTGGCCAAAGCCGCGCCTTCTATGCTGATGACGGGGACCATGTTGAGGTGCTGACGAAAGAACTCCATATAGGAGGGGCCGATGATGGTGCCGTTTGTGAAAATGGGGAATATCATATCCTTTACGCGGGCAATGCTTTCAAGGATGTCCTTCCGCATGAGGGGCTCACCGCCGGCAAGGAGCGAAAAGTTAATGCCCATGTCCACCGCCTCAGTAAAAATGGAGAGCCATTGCTCGCCAGTCAGGGTGGTCAGGTGTGAAGCATTACCGTCAGCGGCAATTCCATTGGTGCGTGCGTAGCACCCCTTGCAATGCAGATTGCAGGTAGTGGAGATGCTGCTGATAAGGAACGGGGGAACGTCAATACCTTCCTGCTCCTTCACTTTTCTGCGGCGTTTTTCCGACTTTGAGAACAGTTGCTGCATACAAAAAGCAAACCTCGCCTCGCGGGGATTCGAGAGCATGTTTCTGTAAGCCTTTGTCATGATGTGGGCGATGCTTTCGCTCATATAGGCTGCCAAATCAAGTTGCTTTTCCATCAAGTGATACTATGTGACTTTTGTCGTTTTAGCTGCAAAGTTAGCAAATAAATACGTTATTATCCTATTTTCTTTATTCAAAAATCCAAATCTTTCACAAATAAGCTGTTAACTATTTCCTGATTTTCTCCTGCAGGGAGAGTGGCCTGAACGCCGAGTTAGTCCTAAAAAAGCAAAAATCAAATCTCAAATTTCCAGATTCAAATAAAAATATGTATTTTTGCAGTTAAATTTGTAATCTGACGATGCAACTCAAGAATACCAAGTTCACCGAATTGATGCAGCGCCGTATCTGCAACGTGCTCATCGTGGCTAACCCCTACGACGCATTTATGCTTGAAGATGACGGGCGTGTAGATGAGAAGATATTCCAGGAGTACGCCAGGCTCGGACTGTCGTTTCCACCCCGCTTCATACAGGTCAGCACAGAGCAGGAGGCCGAGACACACTTGGCCAACGGCGAGATAGACCTAGTGATATGCATGCCGTCAAGGACTGCGGGCGACGATAACGATGTGTTTGACATGGCCCGCAACATCAAGACGCGCTACACGGCTATACCGATGGTGGTGCTCACCCCCTTCAGCCATGGTATCACCGCCCGCATGCAGGACATAGACCTGAGCATCTTTGAGTATGTGTTCTGCTGGCTGGGCAACACGGACCTACTCATCACCATTATCAAGCTGATTGAGGACCGCATGAATCTGGAGCACGACATCAGCGCTGGGGTGCAGATGATTATGCTGGTGGAGGACAATATCCGTTTCTACTCCTCCATCCTGCCTTCGCTCTATAAGTTTGTGCTCCACCAGAGCCTTGAGTTTGCCACCGAGGCTCTCAACACCTCGCTGGAGAAATTGCGCATGAGGGGCCGCCCCAAGATTGTGCTGGCGCGTAACTATGAGGAGGCATGGGATATATACAGCCGCTTCTCCAACAACGCCCTCGGCATAATAAGCGACTGTAAGTTTCCGCTGCACCCGGTGAAGGGCGCCAATCCCAGCGACGATGAGAAGGACCAGCAGGCAGGCTTCAAGTTGTGTCAGGCCATTAGAGCCAATGACCCATATATCCCCTTAATTATTGAGAGCTCTGAGGTTGGCAACCGCGACAAAGCCTGGGAACTGGGCTACCACTTCATCGACAAGAACTCCAAGAAGATGGAGCAGGATCTGCGCGATGTGCTGAGGATGTACTTCGGCTTCGGCGACTTTGTGTTCCGCGACCCCAAGACTCACGAAGAGGTGCTACGAGTGCGCAACCTGCGCGACCTACAGAATCATATCATGACTGTGCCCAAGGAGTCGTTCCTCTGGCATATCAGGCGCAACAATGTGAGCCGCTGGCTCAGCTCCAGAGCATTGTTTGGCCTCTCCGACATAGTGAAGGCCATGTCGCTCAAGTCGGTACAGGAACTCGACGCCCACCGCCGCCTCATCTTTGAGGCCATCGTGGCCTACCGCCAGATGAAGAACAAGGGCGTGGTGGCTGTATTCCAGCAGGATCGCTTTGACCAATACAGCAACTTTGCTCGCATAGGCGAAGGGTCGCTGGGAGGCAAGGGCAGAGGCCTCGCCTTCCTCGACCATATCATGCAGAAGCACACGGAGATAAACAGCGTGGCTCCGGTCATGATTCCCAAGACGGTGGTGCTGTGTACGGATGTGTTTGACGACTTCATGGACAGCAACAATCTATACCAGGTAGCCCTGTCAGACGACCACTCTGACCAAGAGTTGCTGGACCGCTTTGTTAGCTGCCCCCTACCCCAGCACTTGCTCAACGACCTCAAGGTGTTTCTCGAAGTAGTGAAAGACCCCATCGCGGTGCGCTCGTCATCGCTGCTTGAGGACGCTCACTATCAGCCGTTTGCAGGAGTGTACTCGACCTATATGATTCCCTCCGTAGAGAGCCTGGACAACCGTCTGCACATGCTGGCCTCCGCCATCAAGTCGGTGTATGCCTCCGTCTATTTCAAGGCCAGCAAAGACTATATGACCGCCACTCAGAATGTGATAGACCAAGAGAAGATGGCGGTAATCCTGCAGGTGGTGGTGGGCGAGAGGCACGGCGACCGCTTCTACCCCGTCATCAGCGGCGTAGCACGCAGCATCAACTACTACCCCATCGGCGAAGAAAAGCCCGAGGAGGGAACTGTGTCGCTCGCCTTCGGACTGGGCAAATATATCGTTGACGGCGGAGTAGCGTTGCGAGTAAGTCCCTTACGCCCCGGCCATGTGATGCAGATGAGCGACATGGACATGGCTCTGCGCGACACGCAGACCCACTTCCTTGCGCTTGACATGAGCAGCACAGACCTGCAATTCCGCACCGACGAGGGATTCAATCTCAAGCGACTGGCTATCAAGGAAGCCGAGCAGGACGACACGCTGCGCTACGTATGCTCCACCTATATGCCCCAAGACCAGCAGATATATGACGGCTACTACGAGGGGCGCAACCGCAAGATTATCTCCTTCAGCGGAGTACTACAGAACGGCGTGTTCCCATTGCCGGAGGTGATGCGGCAGGTGCTCCAATATGGCGCCGAGGCCATGCGCCGCCCCGTAGAGATAGAGTTTGCCGTCAATCTGCATGCTGACCGAACGGGCGAGTTCTATCTACTACAGATACGCCCAATGGTGGATAACCGCATGAGCATCGGCACAGACCTCGCCACCATTCCCGACAGCGAATGTCTGCTGCGCTCCACCAATGCCATCGGTCACGATGTGAGCAACGACATCTGTGATATAGTATATGTAAAGACCGCCGACTACAACCCGCAGAACAATCCACGCATAGCCGACGAGATAAACAAGATAAACACTACGCTGCTTGCCGAGGGACGCCACAGCATATACATCGGCCCCGGGCGCTGGGGCAGCAGCGACCCATGGCTCGGCATACCGGTGAAATGGCCCAATATCTCTGCCGCACGGGTAATAGTGGAGGCTGGCCTCGGCAACTACCAGGTTGACCCCTCGCAAGGCACCCACTTCTTCCAGAACCTGACATCGCTAGGCGTAAGCTATCTCACCATCAACGCATTCAAAGGCGAGGGGCTCTACGACGAGGCCGCTCTCAATGCACTACCTGCCGTAGAGGAGACGGCCCACCTGCGACATGTAAGGACAGCCAAGCCCCTGACCGTGATGGTGGACGGGCTGCATCGCCAGGCAGTGGTGAACAGACCCCCTCTTATCCTCCTGAATGGGGAAGAAGATTGAACATTGAAGACTGAAGATTGAAGAAGGAATTATGAAGAAAGCTATGATATTTGCTGCGGGTCTAGGCACACGCCTGGCGCCTCTCACCAATGACCGCCCTAAGGCGCTGGTGGAGCTGCGGGGGAAGAGTCTCCTGTGGCACGTCAGCGAACGCCTGGCGGGCGAGGGTTTTTGCGACCTCACAGTCAATGTGCACCACTTCGCGCAGCAAATAAAGGACTATGTCCATACCGGCGCCTTTGCCCACTACATAGCGACCAACCATCTGCATGTCAGCATCAGCGACGAGAGCGAACAACTGCTTGATACTGGCGGCGGACTGCGCAAGGCCACTCCCCTGCTATTCGCCACCGATGATGCTCCGGTGCTTATACACAATGTGGATATCATCAGCAACGCCCGACTAGCAGAGCTGCACGCTGCCATTGGCGAGGCCGACGCACTACTGCTTATCAGCCAGCGGCAGACAAGTCGATATCTGCTCTTTGACCATAACATGCGCCTCGCGGGGTGGCAGAATATACAGACAGGTGAAGTGCGCCCTCACGACCTTGACACAGGTCACCTCACCCCTCTGGCCTTCTCCGGCATCCATGTAGTCAGCAAGCGCCTCGTATGCAGCATGGCCGAATGGCCGTCCAAGTTCAGTATCATCGATTTCTACATCGCCAATTGCCATACCCTAAACATACGCGGCCATATACAGCCCGACCTGCACCTCACAGACATAGGCAAGATTGATACCCTCCGCGAACTAAACAGTAAATAGTAAATAATAATCTCTGTGCTCACCCTCATCATTCCCGTCCATAACCGCAAAGAACTACTGCCGCGCCTCTTCCGCAGCATACGCAATATAAGAGACTGCGAGGTGGAGCTATTGCTCGTTGACAACAACAGCGATGCCGACACCGTGGCCATGCTCCAGGCGTTTGTGGACGAGACAAATGCCGCTGAAGGCAATATCAAGGCCCGTCTTCTCACCGAGACCAAGCTAGGCGCTGCCGCAGCACGCAACAGAGGCCTCGATGCCGCGACAGGTGAATATGTCTATTTCTTTGACTCCGACGACGAGATAAGCCCTGAGATGCCAGCCCTGGCTGAAGCACTCGCACGCAAGGAAAAAGCCGATGCCGTGGCATTGCAAGTAAGGTATATATCCCCTGATGGAAAGGCCACGCCCCGCCATATTGTCAGAACCGCCGACCCACGTTATCAGATAGTAGCCAACAACTTTGCCACCGTCTCACTCTTTCTGCGCCGCGAGTTCGCTGTGAGCCATGCCCGCTGGAATGAAGACCTCCGCTATTGGATAGACTTTGAGTGGGCCTTCCGCATCCTCCTCGCCAATCCGCGCATGGTGTGGCTCGACGGCACATACCACCACATACATCAGCACACGGACAGCATCACTGGCACACGCTACAGCGACCGTGTAGATGAAATCATCGCCACCCACGCCGCCATAGAGAAAGACATCAAAAAACTCTCTACCTCGGAGGCTCCGCAACTCTGCGGCCCTGCGACTCTCTCAAGGGCCCTCAACAGCCGCAAGGCACTCTATGCCGGCCATGTGCGCCACGAAGGTAACCAGCAGGGGGCACACCTTATTTATAATAGTATGGACCCCGCAGTTCGCACCCTCCCCGACCGCCTGCGACTCCCGCTGCTCTACCAACTCAGCGCATGGGGTGTGCCGGGGCTGTGGCGGTGTGCGCTGTAAAACCCCATTTTGTAATGTTCGTATTGAAAAAGCGGCAGAATAGTTTCTTTCTGTCGTTTTTTATTGCATTATTTTTACAAATGTCAAGGATTATATCTCGCCATCAATCTATAAATCCCATTTATATTGTAATTTTGCAACAGAGAAAACTACCAAAATATCCAAACAACTAAATTGTAAATCGTAAATTAATAAAAAGATGAACGCACAAAAAGTATTAGACGATTTGAAATTGAGATTCCCTGGCGAGCCCGAGTATCACCAGGCAGTAGAAGAAGTACTCTCCACCATTGAGGAAGAATACAATAAGCACCCTGAGTTTGACAAGGCCAACCTCATTGAGCGCCTCTGCATACCCGACCGCATCTACACCTTCCGCGTAAGCTGGCAGGACGACAGCGGCAAGATACAGACCAACATGGGCTACCGCGTGCAGCATAACAACGCCATTGGCCCCTACAAGGGCGGCATCCGTTTCCACGCCTCTGTCAACCTTGGCATCCTGAAGTTCCTCGCCTTTGAGCAGACCTTCAAAAACTCCCTCACCACATTGCCCATGGGCGGCGCCAAGGGCGGCAGCGACTTCTCGCCTCGCGGCAAGAGTAATGCTGAGGTGATGCGCTTCTGCCAGGCCTTTATGCTTGAGCTTACCCGCAACATAGGCCCCGACACAGATGTGCCCGCCGGCGATATCGGCGTAGGAGGCCGTGAGGTAGGCTATATGTTTGGCATGTATAAGAAGCTCACCCACGAGTTCAGCGGCGTGCTCACCGGCAAGGGCCGCGAGTTCGGCGGTTCGCTCATTCGCCCCGAGGCTACAGGATACGGCAATGTCTATTTCCTGCAAGAGATGCTCAAGACACGCGGCGACAGCGTGGAGGGCAAGACCGTACTCATCAGCGGTGCGGGCAACGTGGCCCAATATACTGCTGAGAAAGTGCTACAGCTCGGTGGCAAGGTGCTCACTATGAGCGACAGCGACGGCTATATATACGACCCTGATGGCATCGACCGCGAGAAGCTCGACTACATCATGGAACTCAAGAACATCTACCGTGGCCGCATCCGCGAGTATATCGACCACTACCCCTCAGCCAAGTATGTGGCTGGCCAAAAGCCGTGGGGCGAGAAGGCTGATATCGCGCTGCCCTCTGCCACGCAGAATGAGATTAGCGAAGAGGCTGCCGAGGCACTTGTCAGCAACGGAGTCACCGCTGTAAGCGAGGGAGCCAACATGCCCTCCACCCCGGGAGCCATCCGCGTATTCCAGCGTGCTAAAATTCTCTATGCTCCGGGCAAGGCTGCCAATGCCGGCGGCGTGAGCGTCAGCGGACTTGAGATGAGTCAGAACTCCGAGCGTCTCTCTTGGACAGCCGAGGAGGTTGACCACCGCCTACACATCATTATGGAGGACATCCATGCCAACTGCCTCAAGTATGGCACCGAGCCCGACGGCTATGTCAACTATGTCAAGGGTGCCAACATAGCAGGTTTCATCAAGGTGGCCAAAGCTATGATGGCTCAGGGAATAGTCTAAAAATAAGCGGGGGCAACGCCTCCGCTTATTTTTAATGTTCAATGTTCAACGTTCCCAACTCCACCACCTCCAAGTCTTTGATTTCTGCCCCGTCGATGGTGAAGCGAACCAGAGTGCGCACGCTCTGCCAGCCCTGTAGCCCCGCAGCCCCCGGGTTGATGTGGAGCAGGCGGAGACGCTCGTCGTACTGCACCTTGAGGATGTGGCTGTGGCCTGCGATAAACAGTCTTGCGCCCTCCTTTGCCTCATCGCATAGCTCTTGCAGGTATTTCCTTGCCGAGAGGTCGTAATGGCCGGGATAGCCGCCAATATGCTTCATCAGCACCTCCACCTGTTCGCAACGCCAGCGCAGCACCTCGGGGTATAGGCGACGCAGGTCGCCACCGTCGCAGTTGCCACATACAGCGCGGAACGGCTTCAGTTCCGCAAAGCGCTGGGCATGTTCATAGCTACACATATCGCCAGCATGCCACACTTCGTCGCACGTCGCGATGTAGTCGGCATAGCGTGGGTCCCAGTAGTTGTGGGTGTCAGAGAGAAGGAGGATTCTTTTCATTTAGATTGAACATTGAAAAATTGAAAAATATTTTATTAGTTGACGAGTTAAATAAATCTTAAATTTCAACTTTTCCTTTTGTTCTACGCATTTCAAGCCAAAGCAGGATGGCCGTAGTAAACGTGGCAGCCACGTCGCCCACGGGTATAGACCAGAACACGCCATCCACGCCCATGAAGTGCGGCAGGATTACCACCGCCGGGATGAGGAAAATCAGCTGGCGGGAGAGCGAGAGGAAGATACTCTTCTTCACCACGCCTATGCTCTGGAAATAGTTTGTCACCACTATCTGGAAACCGATGATGGGCAGAGTGCAGAAGAGGATAAACACATAGTGTACCGACAGTTCTATCAGATGCTCGTCGGTGGTGAAGCAGCGTATGAGTTGCCGTGGGAACAGGAGGCCCACCAGACCACCGATGCACACCACTACTGTGGCACAGATGATAGTCTTAATCAGAGTAGAGTGGACGCGCTGGGTGTTGCGCGCACCATAGTTGTAGCCCACGATGGGCTGCATGCCCTGACACAGGCCAAGCACAATCATGATGAAGAAGAATGCCACGCGGTTACACATGCCGTAGGAAGCCACGTCCAGGTCGTTGCCGTATATCAGCAGACTCTTATTGATAAAGATAGCCACCGTGCAGCCCGTAAGATTGATAAGGAAGGGTGACATGCCTATCATGAAAGATGCTTTAACGATGCGCTTCTTCAACTTATATATGCCGCGCTGGAAACGTATAAACTCCCTTTTGTTGTTAAACAGGTGAAACTGCCACACCACCACGGTGGCCTGCGACAGCATCGTGGCCAGCGCCGCGCCCCTGATGCCCCAGCCGAAGACATAGATGAACAACGGGCAGAGCATGACATTTAGTATCACGCTGTAGATAGTAGCCATCATAGCGTTGCGCGGCTGGGAGGCAGCGCGCAACATTGCGTTGAGACCGAAGTAGAGGTGCGTTATCACATTACCCGCCATGATTACCATCATGAAGTCGCGGGCGTAGCTAACGGTCAGCTCCGTGGCACCGAAGAAGAAGAGAATCGGGTCGATAAAGCACAGCATCAGAGTACCCAGCACCAGACCCATGATGACATTGAGCACCACTACATTGCCCAGAATGCGGCGGGCGGTGTCGTAGTCACGCTCGCCAAGCTTGATGGACAGCAACGTGCTGGCTCCAACGCCGATCATAGCGCCGAAGGCCGCCGTCATCTGCATCACGGGAAAGGTGAGCGATATGCCCGCAATAGCCAGTGGCCCCACCCCCTGGCCGATGAATATGGCATCCACAATGTTATAGAGCGATGAGGCCGTCATCGCTATCACCGCCGGGGTTGCGTACTTCAGCAGAAGGCGCCCCACTGGCTTGGTGCCGAGTTCCAGAAATGATGCATTCTCGTCCATGAGCGTGCAAAGTTACAAAAAAACTTTGAGTTTTTGAATAACTTCGCGAGAACTTTGTCGGTGGTCGCGCATCAACATGAATACCACGCGGCTTTTGCACAAAGTGACCGAGAAGCCAGCAGAACACCATTTATCACCTTTATGCTCCATTGTCTAAAGGTCTAAAGCAAGCATTGATAGATAAAGAAGGACATTGGAAAGTTATAAAATAGATGCGCAAGAGCGGCTTTAGTTTTCATGAGAGTGGGGATAAATCACGCGAAAGAGACTTTAGATGAGTTATCAAGGCTCCAAATCAACAATTATGATGGCCTTCGGAAAATAATTGCACCCTTGTTGGGAAATTTCTTATTTTATAGATAATGTATATGGATATTTTTTCGTAATTTCGCGTCGGAAATTATAACAAACTAAATACTTTGTTTTTATGAGTAAACAACAGGAAAACATCAAGAAGCTTGTTGAGAGGCGCGCTGCAGCCCGTCTGGGCGGTGGCGAGAAGGCTATCGAGAAGCAGCACGCGAAGGGTAAGCTTACCGCTCGCGAAAGAGTTGACTTGCTGCTTGACGAAGGCAGCTTTGAGGAAATGGACATGTTTAAGCTCCACCGTTGCCACAACTTCGGCATGGAGAAGAAGCAGTTCCCCGGCGACGGCGTGGTGACCGGCAGCGGTACTATCGACGGGCGCCTGGTGTATGTCTTTGCCCAGGACTTCACCGTAAACGCAGGCTCTCTGTCGGAGACGATGTCGGAGAAGATCTGCAAGGTGATGGACGAAGCGATGAAGATGGGTGTGCCCTGCATCGGTCTTAACGACTCGGGCGGCGCGCGCATACAGGAGGGCGTGAATGCCTTGGCTGGCTATGCCAACATTTTCCAGCGCAATATCGAGGCTTCGGGCGTAGTGCCCCAGATCTCTGCCATCTGCGGTCCTTGTGCCGGCGGCGCGGTGTATTCTCCCGCTATTACTGACTTTATCTTTATGCTGGAGGACGTGAGCTATATGTTCCTCACCGGCCCTGCCGTGGTGAAGAGCGTGACGGGCGAGGAGGTGACTCAGGAAGACCTGGGTGGTGCTTCTGTACACGGCACCAAGAGCGGTGTGGCTCACTTCACATGCTCAAGCGAGGAGGAGCTGGCGCAGAATATCCGCAGGCTCATCTCTTATATCCCACAGAACAATATGGAGACTACTCCGCGCGTGGAGTGCAACGACCCCGTTGACCGCACGGAGGAGGCTCTGAACGATATCCTGCCCGACGACCCCAACAAGGCTTACGATATGTATGAGGTGATTGGCTCCATCGTAGATAACGGCGAGTTTATGGAGGTACACCGCAACTTCGCAAAGAATATCATTGTAGGTTTTGCCCGCTTTAACGGTCAGAGCGTGGGCATCGTGGCAAACCAGCCGAAGGTGTACGCAGGTGTGCTGGACTGCAACGCCAGCCGCAAGGGTGCGCGCTTTGTGAGGTTCTGCGACGCCTTCAATATTCCTATCGTGACGCTGGTTGACGTGCCAGGCTTCCTGCCAGGCACCGGTCAGGAGTACAACGCTGTCATCGACCACGGTGCCAAGCTGCTCTTCGCCTACGGCGAGGCTACGGTGCCCAAGGTGACTGTGACGTTGCGCAAGAGCTACGGCGGCAGTCATATCGTGATGGGCTGCAAGCAGCTCAAGGCTGACCTCAACTATGCATGGCCCGCCGCCGAGATGGCTGTGATGGGTAGCAAGGGCGCTGTGGCTGTGCTCTACGCCAAGGCTGCCAAGGAGGCTGAAGACCCGAAGGCTTTCCTGGCCGAGAAGGCGGAGGACTCCAACGAGCTTATCAACAATCCTTAGCAGGCTGCCAGCTACGGCTACATCGACGATATCATCGAGCCTAAGAATACCCGCTTCCGCATCTGCCGCGCACTGGCCATCCTGCAGAACAAGCGCCAGACCCGCCCTGCAAAGAAGCACGGGAATATTCCTCTTTAAGACATTGAAGATTAAAGATTGTGAAATTGTCAAATAAGCTAATAATTCTGGTGGTCGCCCTGTTGGCGCTCCTCCCGATGGGAGCGCTGGCAGACGGTCTGCAGAGTCTGCGTCTTAGCGAAGTGGGCCTGGGCGACGGCTCCGAGGACAACCCAGCATGGATTGAGATTCAGAACACGTCGTACGGCTCGCAGAACTTGGGCGGTTTCTACATCACCAATAATCCTGCCGCGCTCAACAAGGACCTGACCGCGCCGCAGCGCATAAAAATGATGCACCTCATCCCGACGGGTAATCCCATCACTAAGATTACTCCGCAGAACTGCATTGTGTTATATGCCGACGGCAACGATAACTTAGGGCTGCAGCACATGAATTTCACTCTGCAGGCGGGCGACATCGTGGCCCTGTTCAGCGGCAATGGTATCGACCTCATGGACTCGCTGACGATTCCCGAAGATATCGTGGCCGGTAAGTCATGGGCCAAGAATTTCGAGAAGGACACCTGGCGCGTATGCGACCGACCCTCTCCCACTCAGGCCAACGACTACGAGCAGGCTAAGAAGAACAACAAGATTGCAGAATTTAAGGAGAAAGACCCCTACGGCATCGCTATGGCTATCATGGCAATGGGCGTGGTGTTCTCCTGTCTCCTGCTACTGTACTTGTTCTTTAAGTTCTTCGGCAAGTTGTTCGTGCGCATGGATTCCGGCGAAAAGCCTACAGCACTGGCTGACACGAGCAAGACCAAGGCCTCTGCCGGTGACGATGCAGCCACGGTGGCTGCCATCATGGCGGTGACAGAGGCTACCGCAGGGACTGGCGACGAAGACCTTGACGTGGCGCTCATTGCCCTGGCCCTGCAGGCCGAGCTGGCGCACGATGAGGAAAGCGGCGTCATCACCATCATCCCCTCTGCCTCACCCTGGGCCGACAAGGCCGAGATGATTGCGGCAGGAATGATGAAATGATTGAAAAATTGAACAAAGAAAAATATAAATACTTATAACAATGAAAGAGTACAAATACATTATCAACGGCAAAGAGTATGCCGTAAACATCGACAATCTGTCAGGCAACCAGGCCAACGTAACTGTTAACGGCAAGGCCTATGAAGTAGAAATCGTGGGCAAAGAAGTAAAGGCTGCCAAGCCTGTGGCTAAGCCCGCAGCAGCTGCTGCCAAGCCCGCCGCTCCCGCCGCCAAGCCTGCTGCTCCCGCAGCTGCTGAAGGTGAAGGCACTCCGTTCAAGGCTCCGCTGCCCGGCACTATCAACGACATCAAGGTAGCCGTTGGCCAGCAGGTCAACGTAGGCGACGTGGTGCTCATCCTTGAGGCCATGAAGATGGAGAACGAGATTACCGCCGAGAAGGCCGGCACCATCACCTCCATCACTGTCAGCAAGGGCGACTCCGTAATGGAGGGCACCATCATGTTTACTATCGGATAGGAAACGCGTCCGTAGCATTCGACTGTTTAATTATTTGGCAAATAATTGTCAAATTGTGTAATTGTGAAATAAATCTATGTGGGACTTTATTGGAACCAAGCTGAGTGATTTCATCACCTTCACAGGTTTTGCCTGCGGAGAGTGGTCGAACTATATCATGATGCTGGTTGGCATCTTCTTCATTTGGCTAGCTATCAAGAAGGACTTTGAGCCTCTGCTGCTCATCCCCATCGGCTTCGGTATCATACTGGGCAACATCCCTTTTAAGTCGATAGGCCTGGAGGTAGGTATCTATGAGGACAACTCGGTGCTCAACTTCTTCTACTCCGGTGTGAAGGACGGGTGGTATCCGCCACTGATATTCCTGGGCATCGGCGCCATGACAGACTTCACAGCGCTGCTGGCCAATCCCAAATTGCTGTTGGTGGGCGGTGCAGCGCAGTTTGGCATCTTCGGAGCCTACATCATTGCCCTAATGCTCGGCTTTGAGCCTAACCAGGCTGCAGGTATAGCTATCATCGGCGGCGCGGACGGCCCGACGGCCATCTTCCTGTCGTCGAAGCTGGCACCTAACCTGATGGGGGCGATTGCCGTGTGCGCCTATTCATACATGGCGCTCGTGCCAGTAATACAGCCGTTCTTCATGCGCCTGTTGACCACCAAGAAGGAGCGCGTCATCAAGATGAAGCCTGCCCGCAAGGTGAGCCAGACGGAGAAGATTATCTTCCCCATCGTGGGACTGCTGATGACAGCGATGATTATACCCTCCGGTCTGCCGCTGCTGGGTGTGCTCTTCTTCGGTAACCTGCTGAAGGAGTCCACCAAGACCACTCGCCTCGCCAAGACCGCCGGCTCTTCGCTCAACGACATCGTGGTTATACTGCTCGGTCTCACCGTGGGCTGTTCCACTCAGGCCAGCGAGTTCCTCACCGCCGACACTATTAAGATTTTCATCCTGGGTGCCGTAGCATTTGCCATAGCCACCTGTTCGGGCGTGCTCTTCGTCAAAATGATGAATGTCTTCCTGCCAGAGCACAAGAAGCTCAACCCGCTTATCGGCAATGCGGGCGTGAGTGCTGTGCCGATGGCTGCACGAATCTCGCAGAACGTCGGTTTGAAGTACGACAAGCACAACTATCTGCTCATGCATGCCATGGGACCGAATGTGGCAGGTGTTATCGGCTCAGCTATTGCCGCCGGTGCGCTGCTTGGATTCCTCGGATAAAACAGAGGGATAAAAAGATACAAAGAGCGGAACTCGGAGTTCCGCTCTTTTTTGTAAGAAGTTAAGAATGGCGATAACGAAAAGAGTTGAGAGTTAGCGGAGTTTTCTCCACGCGAAGAAGGCAGAAAGGACTACTAATGCTATTACTACAGGATAGCGCTCTATGCCAGCAAAGGCTATGAACAGCAGGGCTGCTCCTAACAACGCAAACTGGAGAAGGATTACCACCACCGTTGACCGGTAAAGGCGCACTCCGTAGGCACGGTGATAGATCACAATGATGATTGCCAGTTCCACCATATTGCTCAGCGCCAAGCCTACGCCACTGCCCGTGAGGCATGCCACGCGATAGCCGCCGATGACACACACACCCAGCAGCACCGCAGCTATTACCTCTATTATAAAAAACATGCGCGAGTCGCCCTTGGCCAGCGCGGTGTAAGCCACCGGCGTGATGACTGCCTTGGAGTACATATACAGCGTGGCGCAGAGCACCATCGGCACAATCTCGAGGTATTCCTGGCGGTAGAGGAGACGGATTATCTGCGGCAGGAAGAGGGTGAACAGCATCAAACACGGCACTATGAGCAGCACGCACACCACCACCTGACGGTTGATGGCCACATTCATCCCTCGCAGATTGTCAGCGAGGCCTGACAGGCGCGGATAGAAGTCTGCATCCATAGCTGAGAAAATAAACTTGGTGTAGGTGACGGTCAGCACAAAACCCGCACCGTAGAGGCCCACGTCCTCAATAGAGCCGTGGTTGGAGATAAACGAACGTATGAGCATCTCGGCCAGCGCTGCCACCAATGACGCAAACATAAAGGAGATACTCAGGCTTATCAGCGGGCCGCCCTTACGCAGCACACTCCATCTGAACGGCGCTACGCGGTAAGGAAACTGGCGCAGTGTATAACACATATTCAGCACCGTGGTGGCGAGCAGACCCGCATTGAGCGAGATGACGATTCCGCGCAGTCCCCACAGCCAGTAGCTTATCACGCTCACCACCATAGTGGCCACAGCCCCGGCACCCGATGCCAAAGCCAGCTGACGAAGGCGGCGTGTAGCCTTGAGAATGGCCACCTCGGTGGCATTGACGCTCATCAGCACCAATATAGGCGACAGGAAGATGAAACTACGCACGAAACTCTCGCTGCCCATGGCAAAACGGCTCAACAATCGTGCACCAAGGGCAACTATCAGCATAGCCACCAAGCCTGTGAGTACACTCCAAGAGCGCACCACTCTGATTTCATCGCGCAGCTCCACAGAGCCGTCACCGTGTCGCTCATACACCTGCGACAAGCGCCTTATCACGCTCACCGGCATCACCAGCGTGGTAGCTGTGCTAACAAGGTTGGCCGCATTGCTGAACAGGTCTGACAATCCCTGACCATAGCGGTCGATAAAGATTGCCGCAGCCTTGTTGCGCACGATTGACGCCAGCATCGAGATAACTTGGATGCCGCCAAAGATGCCTGTGTATTTAAGAATATGACGATAAGACAAATTCACGGAGCGAAATTACAAAAAAAACACGATGCGGACAAACAAAGTGGGAGCAGTCATCCGTTTTTCGTGACATTTCTTAATTATTAAACGAAGATTCTATTCTTTTTATTATGTTTATTCCGAAATCTTCGTATCTTTGCATCATGCAGAATGACCGCACAGACAAACCCGCCCATAGCGACGACCTCGTAATAATGGGCATCGACCCTGGCACCGTGGTGATGGGCTACAGTTTTGTGCGCTCCTCCGGCGGTAAACTGGAGATTCTGGCGATGGGTGTGATAGACCTCCGCAAATGTACCGACATCTACCTCAAACTGGGGCGCATCCACGAGAATATGCTGCGGTTGATTGACTCTTTCCACCCCGACGAATTGGCCATAGAGAGTCCTTTTTATGGCAAAAACATCCAGACTGCCATAAAGCTGGGGCGAGCGCAGGGAGTAGCCATCGCTGCTGCCATAGAGCGTGACCTTACAGTCCACGAATACCCACCCACCAAAGTGAAGCAAGCTATCACGGGCAACGGCTCAGCCAGCAAGGAGCAGGTGGCTGGCATGCTGAGCAAGATATTCAAGATAGACAAAGACAGCATGGGGCCTTTCCTCGACGCCACCGATGCACTGGCCCTCGCCTACTGCCACCACACCCAGCGCCGCACCATTGTGTCAGCACGCGAATACTCCACGTGGAGTGCCTTTGTGAAGAGCAATCCCGGCAGGGTGACAGGCGGCATCCCCGCTCGCGCACCCAAGACACAGAAACCATGAGTGAACAGACTCTGATACAGCTAGAGGGGGCGGTACCCGACGGAGCATTTCGCTTCGCAGCACCCATAGACCTCACCATCCGCGAGGGCGAGAGAGTGATAGTGAGTGGCCCCAACGGCAGCGGCAAGACCACGCTGGCCAATATGCTGAGAGGAGCCGTGCGGCTCAGTCAAGGCTCTCGCTTCACCGCCCCAGGCCTGCGCATAGAGTATGTGGCCTTTCACGACCAATACACCAGCAGTGTGGATACAGGTTCCAGTGCTTACCAGATGAGGTGGAACCAAGGGGCGATGGACGAAGAGTTTGAGCCCAGAGTGAGAGATATGCTCGGCACTCTGCCTGCAAGCACCGCCCTCATTGCCACCGCTGACCTGATGGACCGCACCATAGTAAGCCTCAGCTCGGGAGAGTGGCGCAGGCTGCAACTTGTAAGAGTGATGGCAAAGGAGCCACACGTTCTCATAATCGACAATCCCTTCATTGGGCTTGACCACGCGGGGCGACGCGTGGTGGCAGACATGCTGGAACGACTGACTGGAAGCCGCCGGATGGCTCTGGTATTGATAACAAGCCGAGAGGAGGAAGAAGAGACTGCAAACCCCAAGCATATCGGAAACTCCGACCGCCCAACAAACAGCCCCATAGTTATGGAGGCTCGCAACATCAGCGTGCGCTATGGACAGCGCACCATACTAAAGGACTTCAGCCTCACCATCCGCGAGGATGAACACTGGGCACTCAAGGGACCAAACGGCAGTGGCAAGAGCACTCTGCTCAGTCTTATCTGCGCCGACAATCCCCAGGGCTACGCCTGCGACATCACACTTTTTGGCCGACGCAGAGGCACTGGCGAGAGCATATGGGAGATAAAGAAGAATATCGGCTTCGTGTCGCCGGAGATGTATAGAGCCTACCGCCGCAACCTGCCTGTAAAAGTGATAGTAGCCAGCGGCCTACACGACACCACGGGACTATTCCGCCAACCTGCGGCAGACGACATACAGAGGGTGAGCCAGTGGATGGAGCGCTTCGGCATCAGCGACTGGGCAGAAAGGAGCTACCTTACGCTCTCTGGTGGAGAGCAACGATGGGTGCTGCTGTGCAGGGCATTCGTCAAAGACCCTCTGTTGTTGATACTCGATGAGCCTTACCACGGCCTCGACAGCCACTACCGCAAGCAGGCCACCCAGATAATCTGCGACTACTGCTCGCAGCCCAGACGCACACTCATCATGGTGTCGCACTATGACCAGGACTTCCCGCCGATCATAGACCACAGTATAGAGTTAAAAGGTTAAAGGTTAAAAGACCTTATCCATAACACCTCCAACTATCGTCGGGCAAAGCGATAACTTCATAACTCCTTAAATAAATTATCAAATAGAAAATAAATCGTAAACGGTAAAGTATATGGCACTCATCACCTGTCCCGAATGTGGACGCGAGATTTCGTCCAGAGCCCACTCCTGCCCCCACTGCGGAGCAGCCAACCAGCCGCGAGTAAGCGCAGGATACAACACAGAGATTATCCCTCCCACTCCCTCCGCCGACAAGACCACCAAGGCCAAGGAGCCACGCACACCGGCTCAGCGCAGAAAGCTACGCCTTATATGGATAGGCAGCGCTGTGGCTATGGTGCTGCTGGCTGGACTGGGGTGGCTGCTCTACCACAACCACCAACTGGCAGTAGAAGAGGAGGCCAGCTACAACCAGCTGATGGACGACTTCTCCATAGCCGATGCAGAGACCTTCCTGCTCAGATATCCCGAAAACAAACACATCAAGGAGATAAAGGACAATATCGCCCTCTACCAGCGCTACGAACAGGAGTGGGCCAAGATAGTAGCCTCTACCAACGTGGACGATTTCGCCATGTTCAGGAGCAAGTTCCCCGACAGCCCGTTTGACCAGAAGGCATACGACAAGATTGACTCGCTCGACTGGGTCTATGCCAAGCGCAGCGACACCGAGGGCGCATTGCAGAAATACCTCGACCTGCACCCCGACGGCAAATATGCTGAAATGGCTCGAGAGCAGAAACAGTTTATCATCGATTCACGCCCCACCGACGAGGAACGCAACACCATTGGTCGAATCGTCAACGCCTACTTCGCTGCCCTGACGGACAACAACAAGGAGGCACTCAACAATATCACCACGCCCGCCGTGTTCAGCAAGAGCTGCGACTTCATCGACAGCCATGAGGGGAACGGTGTGACCAACTATACGCTAACCTCACCCGTAAGCGTGGAGAAGAAACCTACTGACAGCGGTCCCACCTACAGTGCATCGTGCACCGTGAGCCGCGTTGGCACTGACGCAGAGGGCAACATCACATCCAAGACCTTCAGCGTCAGGACCAGCCTCAACACGCAGATGCAACTATCCTCCGTGAACATGAAGGGACAGGAGGATTGAGAATTGAAATTAAGAAGTTGACAAGCTGACGCTTCGCTCTCGAACTTGTCTGCAAGATTTGCACCAGCTTCGTCGACAGCAAATGCAAGTTCTCGCGATGCCAATAACATTAAAACATTAGCCATTGAATAATATCATCTTCGACCTCGACGGTACTCTGCTCAACACTCTCGACGACCTGGCGGCAAGCACCAACCACGCCCTGCAGGCATGCGGTTTCCCTGCCAGGAGCAGTGAGGAAGTGCGCCAGTTTGTCGGCAACGGCGTGGGCAAACTGATAGAGAGAGCTGTGCCTGCCGGCACTACCGCCGAAGAGGTGGAATGCTGCCTTACACTCTTTCGCCGCCACTACGCAGGCCACTGCCTTGACCGCACAGTGCCTTACCCCGGCATTCAATCCATGCTCGTAGCGTTTAAGCAGAGAAACATAGACATGGCCATAGTGTCAAACAAGTTGCAGTCGGCAGTATCAGAACTCAATCAGCGGTTCTTCGCCCCCGACATAACCGTCGCCGTAGGCGAGACAGAGCAACTGAGGCGCAAGCCCGAGCCCGACATGCTGCTACAGGCCATGCGTCTGATGGGAGCCACAGAGACTGATACTGTCTTTGTCGGCGACAGCGATGTGGACATCCTCACGGCGAAGGCTGCCCACCTGCCCTGCATCAGCGTCACATGGGGATTCCGCGACAAAGAGTTCCTGATACAACACGGAGCAACAACCATTGCAGAAACACCAGCGCAATTACTGGAAATAGTGAAATAACATAAACTATCGACATAACTACTAAAATAAATGCAATAAACAATGTTCAGTTTTCAATCAATAGGGAGCGGGAGTAGCGGCAACAGCTACTATCTGCACACAGATGCAGGGGCCCTGCTGATAGATGCAGGCATAGCAGAACGCCGATTCCGCAAGCAGACACACCAATACGGTATGTCGATAGGCAAGGTGGCTGCTGTCCTCGTCACCCACCACCATATTGACCACATACGCGCCTTGGGCATCCTCAGCCAGAAGGACGGACTGCCAGTGTATATGACTGAAGAAACGAAGAAAGGCATCTTCCTCAATCGCCATATCACCAAGAAACCGCGGCTGGAGAGCATCACCACTATCTACAAAGGCAACACATTCCGTCTGCTCGACATGGACATAACACCCTTTGGCGTACCTCACGATTCAAGAGACAACTCGGGGTTCCTCATCTGCCGCGGCTCCGTACGCCTCTGCATAGTCACCGACTGCGGACACTGGACAGATGAGATTGAGCGCTACGTCAGTCAGGCTACCCATCTGGTGCTCGAATCCAACTACGACCCCGACATGCTGGCCAGCGGCCCTTACCCATTGATTCTACAGGACCGCATACGCAACGGCAACGGACACCTTTCCAACCCGCAGGCCGCCGAGGTCATAGCGCGTCATTGTCAGCACCTCAAGATGATTTGGCTATGCCACCTGAGTGAACAGAACAACACTCCGAGTCTGGCTCTTGACTCTGCCATGCGCGCCCTTGGCGATGGCCTCACCACTATAGTGGCCCTCGACCGTGAGAAACCCTCAAAACAATTCGACCTCGAAGAACTCACACTGTTTTGATTTGACAACTACTAACCTATTAAAATAACGGATTATGAAAAAGCTATTCAAACTTCTATTGTTAGCCATAATGTTTAATGCTCAATGCTCAATGTTCAATGTTGCCCAAGCCCAGACGGTGCGCGATCGCTACAACTCGCAAATTGGCAAGGTGGAGAGCAACGGTGTGATACGCGACCGCTATAACTCACAGATTGGCAAGGTGGAAAGCAATGGTGTGATACGCGACCGCTACAACTCACAAGTGGGAAAGATAGAGAGCAACGGTGTGATACGCGACCGCTATAACTCACAAATTGGTAAGGTGGAGAGCAATGGAGTGGTACGCGACCGCTACAACTCGCAAATTGGTAAGGTGGAGAGCAATGGCGTGATACGCGATCGCTATAACTCGCAGATTGGTAAGGCGGAGGGAATAGAACCACGCATCGCCGCTGTGCTATTTTTTATGAACCTTCTACATCTGAATTAAAATATTTTTGTATCTTTGCACCGCCAAAACACATCAAAAGAACAAAAACGATGAAAAGCATCTCAAGCATTATTGCTGCCATAGTTTTTATGGCACTGACATTGACTGCATGCGGCGAAAAGGCTGTCACCGCTGGAGACCTACCCAAAACCGCACAGAAATACATCCAGCAGCACTTCCCTGAGAGCAGCATTCTGATTGTGAAGCAGGACAACGATGGGCTCTCAAAGACCTATGAAGTAAAGCTGGACAACGGCATGGAGCTGGAGTTTGACAGCGACGGAGCCATCGTGGATGTTGACGACTGAAAAACAATAACCGTTAAACAATAACCCCATAAATCAACAAAGACTATGAAAAAGACAATGTTTATCCTGTTAGCCTTTGTGCTGACACTGAGCCTCCCCATGATGGCCGACAATGACAGAGTGATAACCTTCGAGCAGCTGCCTGCACAGTCTCAGACGATGCTGAAGAAGTATTTTGCTGAAAAAGTGCCTCTGATTGTTACCGTTGACCTGGATGACTACACCGTGATGTACCAGAGCGGCGAGAAGGTAGAGTTTGACAAGAAAGGCAACTGGCGCGAGATTAACTGCAAGACATCCGCCGTGCCCACAGACCTTATCCCCGAGCAAATTAAGGCAGTCGTTAAGCAGACCTACCCTGGAGCCACGATAATCAAGATTGACCGTGACCGCCGCGGTTACGACATCAAGCTGAGCAACGGTCTGGACATAGAATTCAATCGGAACTTCCAGATTATTGAGATCGACGACTAAGCAATATAGACCAGCGGTTATCCCTAACCACTGATACATCTACCATACAGCCTTCTCCGTTTGGAGAGGGCTGTGTTCTTCTCCCCCATGTGAAGGTGAGTGTGAATGTGAAGTGTCAAAAATGGGGCAAAGTGAATAAGGAATATGACGGCAAGGTCTTTTCTTACCTAAAAAAGATTAAAAAGAGGACGTATTAGCGTTTATTTTCGTAATTTTGCGCCGCTAATTGTATGCGCGCGCAAATGAGAAAGTGTATTTGGGCTTTATTACTGTTTATCGTCACCGTCTGCATAACGGCGGTGGGCGGTAGTGTGCGCTATGTTCCTTCCATCCAAAAGGGAACGTTGCCTATCAGTGTGCGCGATACAATAGTGGTGGATGACGACTCGCTGTTTGCCGTCACGCCCGACTCCGTTTATCTCAAGCCTCTCGACTCTCTGCGCATTGCCGCCAAGGCTGACACCCTTGAGGCCGACACAGTAAAGAAAAAGGACAGCGGCCTCGACCAGCCCGTGAAGTACACAGCGCGCGACTCTATGACCTACAATGCACTCAACCACGACATCAGCCTCTACGGCAACAGCGAGGTGAGTTATCAGGACATGAACCTGCAGGCGGACATCATCAGGATGAACACCGACTCCAGCCTGGTGCACGCCACATACATGACCGACTCGATGGGTGTGCAGACGGGGCGCCCCGTGTTTGAGCAGGGCAACGACACCTACGAGATGGACAAGATCTCCTACAACTTCAAGACGAAGAAAGGCTACATCCTCAATACTACCACGGAGCAGGGCGACGGCTTCATCAAGAGCGAGAGCAGCAAGCGCGATGCCGACGGAGTAATCAACCTGATGCACGGCACCTACACCACCTGCGACGCCGACCCACCCCACTTCCATATCGCACTGTCGAGAGCCAAGGTGTATCCCGGCAAGGAGGTCATCTCCGGCCCCGCCTACCTCGTAGTGGAGGGAGTGCCACTGCCATTGGCTGTGCCGTTTGGCTTCTATCCTTTTAGCGACAAATATTCGAGCGGCTTCATGATGCCCTCGTTCGGCAGCGAGACGATAAGAGGCTTCTATCTCAGGGACGGCGGCTACTACTTCGCCATCAACGACAGGATTGACCTCACGCTGCTGGGCGAGATATACACCAAGGGGTCGTGGGGTCTCAATGCCTCCTCCACCTACAAGAAGCGCTACAAGTACGGTGGTAACTTCTACATCAACTACCTTAACACCGTAGAGGGCGAGAAGAATATGCCCGACTATATGGTGACCAAGAGCCTCAAGGTGTTGTGGACTCATCACCAAGACCCCAAAGCATCGGTGCACTCGTCGTTCTCCGCCAGCGTCAACTACGCCTCGGAGTCGTTTGAGAAGAAGAATCTGAGTTCGCTCTACAACCCCCTGACCTACTCGCAGAGCACGCGCACCAGTTCGGTGAGCTACACCTACACATGGCCCTCCATTGGCCTCACCCTGGCAAGCTCCACCAACCTGAGCCAGAACATGCGCGACTCCACGATAGCCATGACGCTGCCCGACCTGAACATTACGCTGGCACGCTTCTATCCCCTCAAGCGCAAGAAGCTGAGAGGCAAAGAAAAATGGTATGAGAAGATATCTATGTCCTACACAGGCAAACTGTCGAACAGCATAAACACCAAGGAGGACAAGCTGCTCCACTCCAACCTCATAAAGGACTGGCGCAACGGCCTGCAACACCGCATTCCCATCAGCGCGACATTCTCCCTGTTTAAGTATATCAATATCACGCCGACCTTAAACTTCAACGACCGCATGTACACCAACAAGGTGATGCAAAACTGGGACCCCGTGATGCAGGCCGTGGAGAAGGACACGCTGTACGGATTCTACAACGTATATGACTGGAATGCCTCTCTGTCTGCCAACACCACACTGTACGGATTCTACAAGCCGTCGCCATCAGTGTTCGGCAACAAGATAATTGCCGTGCGCCATGTGCTAAAGCCGAGTGTGTCGTTCAGCTATGCACCCGACTTCGGCTCCTCTTCATACGGCTATTATGAAAGTTATGTGCGCACCGACGCTGACGGCACCGTGAGCACAGTGAACTACTCGCCGTTTGCCAACTCGCTCTACGGAGTGCCCGGCAGGGGACGTACGGGTAGTGTGTCGATGCAGTTAAGCAACAATCTGGAGATGAAGATACGCAGTGACCGCGACTCTACGGGTGAACGCAAGATATCGCTCATTGACGAGCTGAGCGGCTCGCTTAGCTACAACATGGCGGCCAAGACGCGCAAATGGAGCGACCTCACCACCAGGCTGCGCCTGAAGCTGAGCAAGAGCTACACCTTCAGCATGAGCGCCGTGTGGGCCACTTACGCATACCAGTTTGATGAGAAGGGCAATGTGGTGGTTGGTGACCGCACCGAGTGGAGCTACGGAAGGTTCGGCAGGTTCCAGGGTATGTCGCAGAATTTCTCCTACACCTTCTCCAACTCCACCTTCTCGAAGAAGAAGAAAGCAGAGGAAGAGATGGCGGACGAAGATGAGGACGAGGACTACGAGGACTCAAATATCGACCCCGAGCTGTCGGAGAATATGAACTACAAACCCAAGCAAAGTAGCAAGCGCCCCGAGGTGGACGAGTTTGGCTACCTGCGCTTCAACATTCCGTGGACTCTTACCGTGTCCTACGGTATCACGATGCGCGAGAACACTTCGGCACGCATTCGGGAAAAGAATATGCGCTACCCTTACAAGCTGACCCACACTCTCAACTTCTCGGGCAATGTGCGCCTGTCGGAGGGATGGAACATCAACTATGCCTCGGGCTACGACTTTAATTTCAAGAAACTGTCAACCACCACAGCATCGCTGATGCGCGACCTACACTGTTTCTCCATGTCGTGCTCCATAGTGCTGATGCCCTACACGTCGTTCAACTTCACCTTCCGTGCCAAGATGTCCACACTGGCTGACGTGCTGAAATGGGAGAAACGCTCCTCCTATAGCACAAACATCGATTGGTACTAATATAATTGAACACTCCTATGCAATTTACTACCGCGATACATGAGTTTGGGGCCACGTTCCCCTTGAGTGCCGACGACCAAATGCTGGCGCTGGGCTCATGCTTTGCGCAGGTGATGGGCCAACGAATGGCCGACAACCGTCTCAACATCGTGGTAAACCCTACGGGCGTGCTGTACAATCCTGAGAGCATATTCCTAACCCTCGACACTGCATTGGATATCGCCCTAGGACATAACGATGCCTTGCAGCAGGCTAAAAGACTTACCTTTCAGGGCAACGACGGTAGGTGGTACAATTGGATGGCCGCATCCGTAGTGCATGGGAACAGTCGCGAGGAGTGTGACCGCGCACTGACCTACGCCCTGCAGCTTACGGCACAGCGACTGAATAACCTCACCGTGCTCATGCTCACCTTTGGCACCGACCATTACTACAGCCTCAAAGACAACCATGTGGTAGCCAACTGCCACAAGATGCCCAGCACCATGTTTGAGGAGCGCATCATGACTACTGACGAGATAGTGAGCCGCTTCGACAAGGCCTGTCGCAGACTCACGGCTCTGCGCCCCGAGCTGAAGATAATAGTCAGCATCAGCCCCTACCGATATCTGAAATACGGCCTCCATACCAGCCAACTGAGCAAGGCGCGGCTGCTGCTGGCCACCGATGAGATACAGAAGCGCCACAGCGAGGTGCACTACTTCCCCGCTTACGAGATAATGAATGACGAGCTGCGCGATTACCGCTTCTATGCTGCCGACATGGTGCACCCTTCCGAGACGGCTGAGGAATATATCTGGCAAACATTCTGCGACCACTATATGAACGATTGCCTGAAGCAGTTCATACGCGAATGGGCTCCCGTGCTAAAGATGAAAGCGCACCGTTCCAAAAACCCTGCGGCCCAGGAGGCGCTGGACAATATGCTGAGCTCAAAGATACAGCAGGTCAAAGAACAGTTCCCTGAAATGAAAATATAATTCTAATTTTCGATTATATAATCTAATGAAGTATTCTATCAAAGATATCATCCGCATTACCGGCTGCGAGACTATCGGCAACGATACCGGCAGAGTAATTGACACATTGCTCTGCGACAGCCGCTCGCTGCTAAGTGCGGAGAGCACCCTTTTCTTCGCCATTACCACCGCGCACGGCAGCGGTCTGAACTATATTGACGAACTGTATGACAAAGGAGTGAGAGCCTTTGCCGTGGATAGCTGTGAGACCATTGACATTGAGGCCATGCCCGACGCCATCTTCCTTGTCGGCAATACCTTGGAGACACTACAGAGCATCGCCGCCTATCACCGTCGTCAGCACACCAATCTCAATATGGTAGGAATCACGGGCAGCAACGGCAAGACCATCGTCAAGGAGTGGCTCTATCAGCTCATAGGCCACCGGCAACCCACCGTGCGCTCACCGCGCAGCTACAACTCGCAGATAGGCGTACCGTTCTCTCTTATCCTCATACAGGACGACACCCAGCTGGCACTGATTGAGGCAGGCATCTCCCTGCCTGGCGAGATGGAGAGACTGGAGCCCCTCATCCTACCCCAAACGGTGGTGTTGACTAATATCGGCAGCGCACACCAAGAGAACTTCCTCGACCTGAGGCAAAAGACAAGAGAGAAACTCACTCTGGCACGCAATGCCAGCAAGATTGTCTATCCCGCTGACGACCAAACGATAGCAGAGACTATTGCCGAGATGGCTATCCCCGCCGACAGACTCTTCGGCTGGTCAAAGAAGGACAAAAGCGCTCCGCTCTATATCTCCCATATAGAGACACGAGGGAGCGGCAGCCTGGTCGCCTACAGCACTGTGCAGGACCAAGGCACCTACACCATCCCCTTCATTGACAATGCCTCAATACAAAACAGTATTACCTGTCTGGCCACCGCCGTAGCTCTGGGCTATGACCATGCCACCGTGGCTGCCGCCATGCCTGAACTGGAGCCGATGGCCATGCGACTGGAAGTGAAGGAAGGGCAGCGCAACCTGACTATAATCAACGACTCCTACAACTCCGATGTCAACTCGCTCAGCATAGCGCTCGACTTCATGGGGCGCCGCAGCCACGGTCTCGCCACGCAGCAAGAGCAAAACATACTTATCCTGAGCGACATACTGCAAAGCAGCGATAACAAGCAGCAGCTCTACGCAAAGGTGGCAGAACTTGTGGCAGCACAGCACATCGACCTGCTGATAGCCATAGGCAAGGAGATAGAGCCCTACCTGCCCAACTTCACCGTGCCTTACCACCACTTCGCCACCACCGACCAACTGCTACATAGCAATCTGCTCTACACCCTCCACGATGCCACAGTGCTGGTTAAGGGCGCACGCATATTCCGCTTTGACAAGATAACCGCATTGCTGGAGAAGCGAGTACACGAGACCATACTTGAGGTTAACCTCAATGCCATAGTTGACAATCTCAACCACTACCGCGCGCTCATGCGCCCCGACACTAAGATAGTCTGCATGGTCAAGGCCTCCGCCTACGGAGCCGGTAGCATAGAAGTGAGCAAGACCCTGCAAGACCACAAAGTGGATTATCTGGCCGTGGCCGTAGCCGACGAAGGAGTGGCCCTGCGCCAGGCTGGCATCAACAGCCATATCATGGTGATGAATCCGGAGATGACCGCGTTCCACGACCTGTTTCAATACCACTTGGAGCCGGAGGTGTATAATTTCAGACTTCTTCAATCGCTCATCCATGCTGCCAATCATGAAGGCGTCACCAACTTCCCGATACATATAAAACTTGACACTGGCATGCACCGTCTCGGCTTCCACCCCATAGACGATATTGACCGCCTCATCATGATACTTCGTGGTCAGCAGAGTGTATCGGCCGTAAAGCCCGTGTCGGTATTCTCCCATTTCGTGGGTAGCGACGGAGCGCAGTTCGATGATTTCACCCAGCAGCAGTTTGCAGTCTTCGACCAAGCCAGCCGTAAGCTCCAGCAAGCCTTTCCCCACCGCATACTGCGCCATATATGCAACTCTGCAGGCATCGAGCGCTTCCCACAATATCATCTTGACATGGTGCGCCTCGGCATCGGCCTCTATGGCATCAACCCCTTCGACAACACCGTCATTAACACCGTCTCCACACTGCGCACCACCATCCTCCAGATACGAGAGGTGGCTGCCACCGACACTGTGGGCTATAGCCGCTGGGGCAAGCTCTCACGCACAAGCCGCATAGCCGCCATACCCATAGGATATGCCGACGGGCTCGACCGCCACCTTGGGCGTGGCGTCGGCTACTGCATCGTCAATGGACAGAAAGCTCCGTATGTGGGCAACATCTGCATGGATGTGTGCATGATAGACGTAACCGACATCGACTGTCACGAAGGTGACAGCGTGGAGATATTTGGTGAACAGCTGCCAGTGACTGTGCTCAGCGACCTGCTCGGTACAATACCCTACGAAATCCTCACCTCCGTCAGCGAACGGGTAAAGAAAGTCTACTACAATGATTGACCGCAAGACCATCGACCAAGTATATCAGGCCACCGACATAGTGGACGTAGTCAGCGACTTTGTGTCGCTACGCAAGGCAGGCGTCAATTACAAAGGACTCTGCCCGTTTCACGATGAGAAGACACCCTCATTCGTCGTGAGTCCGGCTCGTGGCACCTGCCACTGCTTTGGCTGCGGCAAGGGCGGCAATGCCATCAACTTTCTGATGGAACTCAACAATATGACCTACCCCGAGGCCATACGCTGGCTGGCACGCAAATACGGTATTGAAGTCATCGAGACAGGATTTGACGACAAAGCCAATGCTGAGCGCAAGCACCGTGAGGAACTGCTCGCCCTCAATCAATGGGCAGACGAGTGGTTTCAGCAGACGCTGCAGGAGACACCTGAAGGCCAAGGCATAGGACTCAGCTATCTGCGCACCCGCAACTTCCGCGACGATATCATCCGCAAATTTCAGCTGGGCTACTGTCCGTCGTCGGGTCACAGTCTGGGCGACGCGGCACGCAAGAACCACATGAGTGAGGACAACCTGGTAGAGACAGGCCTCTGCATACGCACCAACGGCGGCAAGCTGCGCGACCGCTTCTTCGGGCGAGTCATCTTCCCCGTCCACAACTACCTCGGCAAAGTAGTAGCCTTCGGAGGGCGCATACTGCAAAAGAAAGACAATGTAGGCAAATACGTCAACTCCCCCGAATCACCCATCTACTATAAGAGCAACGAACTCTATGGCATCTACTTCGCTAAGCAGGCCATACAGCGCCTCGACTGCTGCTACCTCGTGGAAGGCTACACCGACGTCATCTCCATGCACCAGTGCGGCATAGAGAATGTGGTGGCATCCTCCGGCACCGCCCTCACCCACGACCAGATACGCCTCATCAAGAAGTTCACCACCAACCTCACCGTGCTCTACGACGGCGACCCCGCAGGCATCAAGGCCTCCATGCGAGGCATCGACATGCTCCTTGAGCATGGCCTCAATATAAAGGTGCTGCTCCTGCCCGACGGCGATGACCCCGACTCCTTCGCCCGGAAGCACACAGCTGACGAATACATAGATTATATCAATCAGCACCAAGTCGATTTTATACGCTTCAAGACCGACCTGCTGCTGCGCGACGCAGGCAGCGACATACACGCCAGAGCCTCCGTCATCAACAACATAGCCGACAGCATATCGCGCATCGACGACACCATCACGCGCTCCCTCTACATAGCAGAGTGCGCAACCCTCACCGGCGTCAGGGAACAAGACATCATCGAGACCGTCAACTCCACGCGCAACCGCATGAAGCTAACCAAACTTAAGGAGCAACAAGAGCGAAGCGTCAATGTTCAATCTTCAATGTTCAATGTCCAATCCCCCAACCCCGCAGGGGTCGCGAGCGGCTCGCCAGTGGTCGCGCCATCGGCGCAGGCTGGCATTAAGGAGCCGCGAGAGCGAAGCGGCAACCCTTCAACTCTCCGCGCCGCGGCCAACATCATGAAGTATGTGATACGCTATGGAGAAAAAGCCATCGGCGATACAGAGGACGAGGCGGGCAACACCCGTCCCCTGACCTTTGTAGAGTACGTCAGCGAAGCGATGAAAAGCGATGCCCTCACCTTCACCCAACCCCTCTACAACACCATACTGCAGGAGCTGCTCACCAACAAGGACAAGCCCCACTTCACCGCACTCAACTACCTCCTGTCCCACCCCGACGACGCAATACGCAACTACGCCCTCTCGCAGGCCACCGACAGCGGCTCCACCATAGGCGTCAATGACGACAGCATACTCGACCACCTCTATGAGAACGCCGAGAAACTGATAGCAGACCTCGCCCTCGCGGTGGTCAGCGACAAGATAACTGAGCTCGACCACAAGATCAAGAGCGGCACCCTCACCCCCGACGAGATGATAGCCGGCACCCTTACCCTGTCCAAATACAAGGAAGCGCAGATACAATTAAAGAAAACCCGCAAAAAGTGAAAAAGCCAAACATACACATCGCCATCCTCGATGCCCATCCCCTCAATCCCGGTGACCTCAGTTGGCAGCCCCTGGAGCAGTACGGCACCCTCAGCATATACCCACGCACTGAGCCCGCCCTCACCTACGCCCGCGCCAAAGACGCCGACATAGTCATAACAAACAAGGTGTGCTTCGACAGCGACCTGCTCGCCCGACTGCCTCGGCTGCGGTGCATCGTCGTCACCGCCACAGGCTACAATATCATAGACCTTAAAGCCGCTCAGGAGCATGGCATAGTAGTATGCAATGCCCCCGCCTACTCCACCCATTCCGTGGCTCAGCACGTCTTTGCGCTCCTGCTGCATATCGCCAACCGCGTCAGCGACTACGCTGCGCTCAACAGCCAGGGGCGCTGGGCGGAGAGTCCCGACTTCTGCTACATCGACTACCCCACCATAGAACTTGCAGGTAAAACCATAGGCATCGTAGGTCTCGGCAACATAGGTTTCACCGTAGCCACCATAGCCCATGCCATGGGCCTTCGCGTCATGGCACTCACAAGCAAGACAGAACTACCGGATTACATAACAAGCGTTGACCTGCAGACCCTACTGTCCTCCGCGGACATAGTCACTCTGCACTGCCCCCTCACTGACCACACTCGCCATCTTATAAACAGCGACACCCTCGCCCTCATGCGGCGCGGAACCATACTTATCAATACCGCCCGCGGTCCGCTCATTGACGAAGCAGCCGTAGCTGCAGCTCTCCGCAGCGGTCAGCTCGCAGCCTTCGGAGCCGACGTACTCTCCAGCGAGCCACCCACGGCAGACAATCCCCTGCTCACTGCGCCCAATGCCTATACCACTCCCCACATAGCGTGGGCAACACTGGAGGCACGCCAGCGACTCATGCAGATAACCATCGACAATGTCCGCGCCTTCATCAGCGGCAAGTCCATAAATAATGTGAAATGTGAAATGTAAGAGAATTGAGCTTCAATTCTTAAACTCTTCAATTCTTTAATTCCTCAATTCTTCAATCTTAAACAGCATAATCCCTATGCCTTTCGAACTCCCCACCTTTTATCAGATACTCGATTTCATCGGCACCCTCGCCTTTGCCATCTCCGGCACACGCCTGGCAGCTGCCAAGCATTTCGACCTCTTCGGAGCCTACGTGGTAGGTGTTACCACCGCCATCGGTGGCGGCACTATGCGCGATGTATTGCTCGGCACCCAGCCCTTCTGGATGACCAACGCCTTCTACCTTATCTGCTCCGGCATAGCAGTGGTATGGGTGGTGCTATTTCGTCGCCACCTTGTGCGTCAGGACAACACATGGTTTCTGTTCGACACCATCGGCCTTGCCCTCTTCACCGTGGTGGGAATAGAGAAGACCCTTGCTTTCGGTCTGCCCATGTGGTGTGCCGTCATCATGGGAGCCATGACCGGTGCTGCGGGCGGCATCCTGCGTGATGTGCTTATCAACGAGGTGCCCCTCATCTTCCGCAAGGAGATTTACGCCCTTGCATGTGTGCTCGGCGGCATCGTCTTCGCCATCTGCCACAAGCTTAGCCTCGACCACAACATCACAGCCGTCATAGCCGGTGCATCAGTAATCATCATGCGCCTGCTGGCAGTGAAGTACCATCTCTCCCTACCCAAGCTCAAAGTAGAGGGAACCAAAGAGGGAGAATAGCGACGGGGTCTATAGGCAATAAAATGAGGGATGGCACGGTGTGTCATCCCTCTCTTGGTTGTTATCGTCGCGGGAGATGCGATGTTCTCACATCAGACATCATACATCTCACATCCTACTTCTTTACCTTCTTGCCGTTGAGGATGTAGATCTTGCCCTTTTCAGGGGTAATTATCTTGCGGCCGTTGAGGTCGTAATAGGTATTGCTGTCATTGGCATTAACATCAGCATTAGCATTGTTGATACCTGTGAGTTCTCCGGCCTTAATGACGAGGGGCTCGGTGTAATTTCTGGAGCCAAGTAGGTGGTCTTCAATGCCATAGATGCCGAAAGGCTTGATAACCGACGCCTCAGGCTGCTCAATGTAGCAGTTGGAGAGCGTGATGCCGCTCCATTCGCTGATGCAGCCGTTATCGTGAGCAGATACTGAAACATCAGAGTTGTCGATTATGAGTGAACTTCCTGTATTGCCAGTGATGCCGTAACAGAAGCCGTCGCCAACCATTTCTATCTCGGCATCCTTAACAGTGAGGGTTCCTCCGTCTGCATCTGCATAATGTATGCCTGTAGTTTTATATTGACCAGACCCATTCTTCAGCGTCAACTTGCCGCCAGTTATAGTGGTGTTGGCAAGGAGATATATTATCTTAGCCATGGGATGCATCGTCGTCAGCGTGCTGTTGCCATTCACGAATATGGTGAGGTCTTCGATACGGTTTTCCACTAACTTGTCGTTGTTGGTGCAGTCGCCGTTGATGGTGAGGGTGTTGTTGTCGGGGTCGTAGGCGAACACTCCGTCGTGGAGGATGTCTGTGCAGTTGGTGGAGTTGACGCCAACGCCGGCGATTGTCAGGGCATAAGGTATTACCTCCTCAACAACAATCGAACCTCTGTAAATATTTTCGCCGTCAGTGGTTACGGCTTTCAAGCTTTCGCTATAGTATGCACCTTCAGGCTCGGTGAAAATCAGGTTATCAGCAAAGGTTACACTGGCGAGATTGACAATAGAGACGGATGACGGACTGTCATTGGGCTCAAAGGTGAGCTTACCCTTGTTGAAGGAAAGATTGTTTTGACCCTGTCCGCCTATCGCTGCCTGGCCTTTGAACTCGAAGGTGGGGCCGTCCAGCACGAGCTCGGGATCTTCGCCGCCACTCATCCATATGCCATAGCCGTCGTCGGCTGTCGCCTCTCCACGGAGGGTGCCGTCGCCGGTGATAGTGGTGTTACGGCAAAGTTGGAAAACATTTTCGCGAACCTTTATGTCGCTTTCGCCTGTCAATTCAATTACCAGATCGTCAATGCCTTCGTTCTTCACCGCGTCGGATACGTCTTCAGAGTCAATCTTGACATTGCTGAGGGTGAGGGTCTTGCTCTCGGGGTTGTAAGAAATGCCTGTGCCAGTGAACTCCTTGCAGCAGAAGCCGCTGGCGGGACCCTTGAGATTGCCGTCCACATAAGCACCGTAGAGCTGATGGCCGCAAACGTAGAGGGGATAGTCTATCCACTCCACATCGCTACGAATCCAAATGCCCTCGGCGATGTCGGAGTTCTTGCATATCTCGTGATAGCGATACATCGCCTTCTCTTCCTCATTGAACCACGTATATCTGCTGTGCAGCCTCACGCCGTCGCCAAGGACCACGTTCTTTGTAGTACCGATGTCGGCTGTCTCGCCGGCAAACTTATAGAGCGCACCGCTGCCTTCCTTTTTGATGGCGAGCGAGCCGGTGTTCCACCCAAGGAAGCCGTAGGTCTTGCCTTGGAATGTGTGCACGCCGCCTGAGAGCGCCAGCGTGAGGGTGCGCTCGTTGCCGCTGTCGTTTATCCCAAGAGCTCCCTTCTCGGTGGATACTACATTGAGGTTGCCCGAGCCGCTGACAGTGAGGTCTTTGGTGGCGTAGATGCCGTAGTTGCCGGCAGTGATGTTGTTGGTGCCAACCACGTCAATCGTTACGCCCTCGCCCACCACTGCTATGCCGCAGGTGAGGACGCTGCCGGTGTTGCCATGCTCCACGGTTGTGGCATTGTCGAGGGTAAGAGTCTTGGTGGAGGGCACATAATTCACGCTCATCGGGCCGCTGCTGATGTAGGGGCTGCCCACGTAGATAGGGGCATAATCAACATTGTAAACATTGTTCAGTTGCTTGCCGGCCACGTAGATGGGCAGCTTTTCCTTGATGGAGGACAAGGTCACCGCGCCTTTGGCCATCTCTCCGCCGTTCTGAGCCACACATTTTTTCGTTGCATCGAAGTAGCAGCCTGGCAGAGTTCTGCCATCTATGTAGCCGAAGTCCATGTTGTCGAGATTTAAGGCATAGACATTGTAGATGGCACCCTGTGCGCCTTCAAAGTTGTAGCCAAAATCGTCCTCAGTCGTCTTTGAGAGCGTGAGCACTTCATTAGTTGCTCCGTTGCCCCAATAGCCATACTTGGCACCTTTGCAGCCAAAGTATCCGGTGGTATTTAGAGTGACACTGGCCCCGCCGCGGGTGCTGATGCCGCTCTCTTTGTTGGAGGTGAGGTACACACGAGCACAATCGCCGGTGATTGTGGTTTTGGAGTTGGCGAAGGCAAACACGTCGTTGTCGGCGGTCCAGTGCTGATCAGCACCGGTGAACTTGAGGGTAGCCTCACCTATGGTCGACCGTAGGTCGATGCCAATGGGGGCATCGTCGCCTGTGGCTTCAAACTGCACACCGTCGAGGGTGAGGGTCTTGGTGGAGGTGCTGTAGCTTACTTTGCCCGAGGTGATGTATGGGCTGTGGACATCGTTTTCGTTGCGGGTGCTTACATGCGTGCCGCCGACATAGATAGGATAATAGGTAAACTTATCCGTACTCTCAAACCAAGTACCATTGGTAATGCCACTAGCCTTGGCTATGTCTGAATTAACCATCATATAGTGGCTAGTCGGATCGAAATAGGTGTTGTTGGTCCATATATCCATATTGTCCATCACGAGGTTGCCGGTATAGACATTACCCGAACTTCCTCCTGCGAACTTATAGATGGTGTTGTCGGCATATTTCTTGAGGGTGAGTGTGCCGCTGTATTCTCCCCAGAATCCATAGTTACTGCCTTTTGCCTCGAGGAGAGCCATCTGGATGGTAACGCCGCAATCGTTGTAGGTAGAGATGGCGGCTCCCCCGTTGGACGTAAGTTTCAGTGTGCCACTGCCCGTCAGCTTGGTGTCGACGCGAGGCTGCATCACGGGGATACCGGTACCATTGGTGGTAATGTCGTTGGTGCCGGTGGACTCAATCTCAAGGTCTTTTACATTGTAATTCTCTACAAATATGTTGGTCGAACTGTAAGTCACACCGTCAAGCGACAGCTTGTGGTTAGAGTATTTGATAGTGCCTGCCGTTTTGCCGGAGGGGGCTACAGACCAAGGGGTCGTAGCAGAAGCGCGAACCGGCAGTCCTCCCACATAGAGGCCGTTCACAAAACTGATTTGTGTAGCAACGCTGCCATCTGCGTTTTCTGTGCGCTTTTGAGAAGCATCATACTGTCTGTCGCCCTGTAGCATACCATAGTCACTCATGCTCCAGAAGTTAAACGTCGAAACAGCAGCAAACCCGTCGCCAGCGATGACATCGATATCTGCACATGAAGTGGAAAGTCCGCATTTCTCACCATTCTTGCCGACTATGCCATAATGGTTGGACGACACAGTGAGGAATATGTTCCATATATTCAGGTAGGCGTCGTCATTATTCAAAAATATGCCGGCATAACTACCATCGGTGTCGGATGCTGTGTTTCTTAATGTCACAAGAGCAGCTGCCCCCTCTGAGGACTTAGGTCCGTTCAAAGTTATCGTCTCGGTGGAATAGATAGTATTGGCCTTACCACCGGCGGTAAGCAAGTTCGTGCCATAGAATTTGACAGTTATGCCTTCCTGTTGGATGTTTATACAAGCTGTATTTGTACAACTCATCGTTACACCATTGAAGGTCAAAGTGGAACCACTGAAGGTGATGGTTCCCGCTGTCTTGCTTGAGGGGCTGATGTCGTTCTTGTTGGCATCAGTTACCTGCACGTCGCCTACCCAAATATTGTAGCTGTCGGCCAGCACAGTGGTCATGAAGGCTCCTGCCATCATGAACAAAAAGGAAGTAAAGATTCTTTTCATATCGTACAATTTTAAAGTTATTGCTATTGTTTGGACTCTCTCTGTGAGCGAAATTAACCTTTTTTATAATAACTACCAAAAAAAGAGGCAAAATTCTATAAAATCCTGCCTCTTTCCTCTTACAATCTTATTTCTTGTTATTTTTTTGCCTTCAAAGTTACGATTTTTTTCTGACAACACAAGAATTTCTCACCCCAACAATCGTAAAAAAGTGCCCAAACAAGTAAAAACGTCCAAAACGTTTGGACGTTTGGACGTTTGTTATTTGGACGTTTTAGGGATGAAAAATAATGTTCGCTCTCTACTCCAGAAAGTCCTCTCTCGTGAAAATTATCCCTACTCTTAGAAAATCTAAAGCCACTCTCAGGAACGCAAGAGTGCGTTTAGATTTCACGAGAGCGGCTTTAGTTTGCGCGAGAGTGGCTTTAGTTTTAGTCTCCCATGGCTTTGAGGTACTGCTGCCAGAGCGTGTCGATGTCGTAGCCGGGGCCGAGGACGTAGGTGAGGGCGCCGTTCCATGACCAGGGGCTGACCTCGATGCAGGAGCGGTTGATTTTGCGTATGAAGTCGGGGTCTTTGGTTTCTCGCAGCCAATTGAAGAAATAGCCGATATGGCGGTAGCCGTCGTGGTAGCTGCCTCCCTTGGGGCGGTCTGCCTCGCCGTGGAATCCGCCGCACGCCACTCGCACTGCGTCAGCCACTCCCTCTATTATCTCCCATCCTATGGTCCCTTCCTTGTACACCCGTCCTGCAGGGCTGTGCTGCAGGGCATGTGTCAGTTCGTGGAGCAGGACTCCGCGCGTCTCGAAATCGACCCGGGCAGTGTCGTTGTGCATAAAGGACTGCTCTATGTGTCCTGTGGTATAGGTTATGGAGGTGTAGCCCCGCTC
>JAGCYL010000046.1 GCA_017960825.1 Bacteroidaceae bacterium
AGCATCAAGGACGGCAAGCTGACCGCTGTTCAGAGCGTAGTAGCAAACGCTGCTGCCGCTGGCAAGACCATCTACACCGTTGACGGTAAGAAGGTAGCTTCTCCCGCCAAGGGCCAGATCTACGTAGTAGGCGGTAAGACCGTTAAGTACTAAAAAAAGACCCTCTCTCATCCCCCTAAAGGGGGAAGACGGGAAGTCTCCATCATACAGGGGAGCGCATCAGCGCTCCCCTGTTTCTTTAATTATCACAAAATCTTACGCAGACTTTGTCCAATCTTACGCGCCCTTTGTTGGAGAAAAAAACATTCTCCTTATTCCTTTACTCCCTTTCTCCCCAAAAAATATTATCTTTGCACAAACAATCATATCTCCGCCATGACTATAGAGCAACTCTACGAAATATTCCTGCGCCATCCGCAGGTCACTACCGACAGTCGTCGCTGTCCCGAGGGCTCCATCTTCTTTGCCCTCAAGGGCGACACCTTCAATGGCAACCGTTTCGCTGCCACCGCTCTCCAGAACGGCTGTGCTTACGCCGTAATCGACGAGCCAGTCAATGAACCGCACAAACATAATGACTCCCGTTACATCCTTGTCGGCGATGTGCTGACCACACTCCAGCAGTTGGCTCACATACATCGCGAGCATTTCCGCGGACCCGTCATCCAGATTACCGGCACCAACGGCAAGACCACAACCAAGGAACTTGTCAGCACCGTTCTCTCGCAGAAGTATAATGTGCTCTACACTCAGGGCAATCTCAACAACCATATCGGTGTGCCGCTTACACTGCTGCGCCTCACGCCTGACCATGACATCGCCGTAATCGAGACCGGCGCCAATCATCCCGGTGAGATAAAGACACTGGCAGAGATTGTCGATCCCGACTTTGGCCTCATCACCAATGTGGGCGTGGCCCATATCGAGGGTTTCGGCTCCTTCGAGGGTGTGGTCAAGACCAAAGGCGAGTTGTATGATTATCTGAGGAGCAAGGACGAAGCTCCCGGTAATTATAACATCTTCCTCAACGCCGACAACCCTCACCTTACCAAGATAGCAGAGGGTCTCACTCCCTTTACCTACGGCCAACGCACTCCCCACTACAACGTGGAGGGCGAAGTCCTCGAGTGTGCTCCTTTCCTCAAACTCCGATGGTCTTCAATGTTCAATGTTCAATCTTCAATGTCCTACGAAGTCCAGACCCACCTTATCGGTGCATATAATATAGATAATGTGTTGGCGGCAGTGAGCGTGGGCATACACTTTGGTGTGGAGCCGGAGCAGATAAACAAGGCGTTGGTAGAGTATGTGCCTACCAACAACCGCTCCGAGATGCGCCGCACCCAGAGGAATGTACTCATCGTGGATGCCTATAATGCCAATCCCTCAAGCATGAAGGCGGCACTGGAGAACTTCGCTCTCATCACTCCCCCCGAGGGTACCACCAAGATGCTCATCCTTGGCGAGATGCGCGAGTTGGGCGAGGTGTCGGAGCGCGAACATGCCAGCGTGATAGAACAAATCAAAACAATGTTCAATGGTAAGCCCGTCTGGCTGGTGGGCAAGAACTTCCAGCGCCTCAATCCGCCCTTCCGCACCTTTGCTGATGCGGAGGAGGTAAAAGCCCAACTGAAGGACCATCCCATTGAGGGACACCTTATATTAATTAAAGGAAGCAACGGCACCCGCCTCTTTGAGTTGCCCGAATATTTGTAGAGGACAGTAAATGCTCCCCTCCATTACATGGGAGGGGATGGGAGAGGGTCTCCTAAATAATCGGCAACGACATTCCATTAATCTTGCGATACAGATCGAGGGCGTAGACATCGGTCATGCCGGTGATATAGTCTATCACTCCTATCAGTCGCTCGTGCAGGGTAGGGGCGTGTATCTGGTATTGGCTCGACACCCTGTCTATAAGTCGCTTGGAGTATGCCTTGTCGGGGCGTAGTATGGCGTCGGTGAATAGTTCGAGCAGTGTGTCGATTATCTTGTAGCCCGCCAGCTCCACGTCCAGCACCTCGCGCGAACGATATACATTTTTAAGTGAGAATTTGGCGCAGTTTTCAAATGCGTCGCGTATGCGTGGCTCGGCATGGCTTATGAGGCTTCCTTCCAGTTCTCCGCGCAGTATCTTGTCCTCGTTGTCGGTAAACACCTTCACACACTCCTGCTCTATGGCGTTGATGACGCATGAGCGCAGATAGATGATGCGCTCGTTGCGGTCTGTCACGTCAGGGTATGTGCTGTCGATAGTCTTGCGCTGCTCGTCGTCCAGGAAGTTGAGCAGCAACTCGCGCGTCTGTTCGGCAGTGATGACCTGCAGCTTGTAGGCATCCTCGATATCCATTATCTGGTAGCAGATATCATCGGCAGCCTCCACAAAGTATGCCAGCGGATGGCGTGCATAGCGCAGTTTGTATCCGTCGTTGCATATATTGATGATGCCGAGGTGCTCGGCCACTTCGCGGAAGAAAGGCAGTTCGCTGTAGAAGAAGCCAAACTTGCTCTTGCCCCCACTGAGCAGTGAGCTGTAGGGATATTTCACTATCGAGGCCAGTGTGCTGTAGGTCATCACATAGCCTCCCTGTCGGCGTCCCTCATACTGGTGTGTTAGCAGGCGGAAGGCGTTGGCGTTACCGTCATAGCGCGTTATGTCCTCCCATATTATGTCGGCCTTCTCCTGTCCTACCTCGTCCTTTATCATCTGCTGGAACTGCGCCCCCTTGCCTTCGGAGAAGAATGTGGCTATGGCTTTCTCTCCCGAGTGACCGAAGGGCGGATTGCCAAGGTCGTGGGCCAGGCATGCCGCTGATACTATCGTGCCGAGTTCGGCAAACAGGCCGGGTGTTGCTTCGGGGTAACGCTTTGCCAGTATGCGTGCCGCGTCATTGCCCATGGAGCGCCCCACGCTGGCCACCTCCAGGCTGTGGGTGAGACGGTTGTGCACAAAAACGCTCCCCGGCAGCGGGAACACCTGTGTCTTGTTCTGTAGTCGGCGGAAGGGTGCGGAGAAAATCAGTCGGTCGTAGTCGCGCTGAAACTCTGAGCGATGTTCTGTGAAATCGGTGTGTGTGTCGGGGCGCCCAAGGCGCTTGGAGGAGATGAGGCGTTGCCACTCCATAGGGGTCTGTACTGTCATAATAGCATTATTGTAGTGCAAAAGTACGTTATTTTACCTTAAAAGATTAAAGACGATGCAAAGAAATTTGGCTTTGCGGCGATAAAGTTATAAATTTGTAGCACAAAAACTGTTTTCTCACACTATGAAGGTACAGATCATCAATCGTTCCAAGCATGCCCTGCCGGCCTATGCCACTCCCCTCAGTGCCGGTGTGGACCTGCGCGCCAATATTGACGAACCCGTGGTGCTCCCTCCACTGGGGCGTGCCCTTATCCCCACAGGCCTCTATATCGCCCTGCCCGAGGGATGGGAGGCTCAGGTGAGGCCTCGCTCAGGCCTTGCCCTGAAGCAGGGCATCACTGTGCTCAATACTCCCGGCACCATTGATGCTGACTATCGCGGTGAGGTCGGCGTGATATTGGTCAATCTCTCCGGCCTGGAGTTTGTTGTCAACGATGGTGAGCGCATAGCGCAGATGGTGTTCAATCAATACGGCAAGGCCGACTTCATAGAGGTGGAGACCCTCGACGAGACCGAGCGTGGTGCCGGAGGCTTCGGTCATACCGGTCTGTAACCCCCAATGCTTTTTCAGGATGAATAAGATAGTCGTCTTTCTCTGCATGCTGGCGCTGAGCCTTCCGCTCTTTGCGGACGGCAATGATACCGACCCCGTGCAGCGTCGCTATCAGCAGCTCTACCTTGAAGCTGTATGTCAGCGCGAGGCAGGCAACGAGGTGGCGCAGTATCGCCTCTTGGAGCGTGCCCTCAAGGTCAACCCCAATGGGGCAGAGGCCTGCTTCGACCTTGCCATGATGCAGAAGGACAGTAGCGCCAAGGTGCTCGACTATTTCAAGCGGGCCCACAGCCTGAGTCCTGACAACAAGGACTACACCTACGAGCTGGCTTGCTGTCTGCTCTCCAATGCAGACTCAATGGGTGTCGCCCTCCTCCATACACTGTTGGGCGACGAGGAGCGTCGCGACGATATCTATGGTGAGCTATGCAACTATTATTCTTGGCGTCGCGATTACGAAGGCATCTGTCGTACTCTCGAACAGTGGGGCCACATCAAGGGCGACGATGAGTTTCTTTACACCCAGAAGCTCCATGCTGCCATGGAGTTCGGGCGCCTTGACGACGGTCTGCTCATAGCTGACACACTGATGGCCCTGCGCCCTCACAATGCCACCCAGTATAAGATGGTGAAGGGTGAGATACTCCTCGGTCTCAATCGCGACGACGAGGCCCTGGCTCTCTATCACTCCCTCTCCGCTGACGATACCACCACTCCCGGAGCGCAGATAATGCTCTACAAATATGCCGTGAAGAATGGCAATAAGGCCATTGAGACGCAGGTGCTCAAGGACATCGTTGTCAATCCCGATATGGCTATGCATACCCGTGAGGCTGCTCTTGTGCAATACCTCGGCCCCTCCACCGACAGCAGCTATGCCTCCAAGCGTGATACCCTGTTGTCTATGCTGCTGCCACTGCCCGAGGAAGACCCTGCTCTCTTTATCACCATGCTGTCGCAGATGCAGGGCGAGGACAACGACTCACTGCGCATACCCCTGTTCAATAAGCTCCTCGAGATTAACCCTGCCGATGAGTATTCGCGCATCAACCTCATGCAATACTCCCTGCGCCACGACGACTATGAGGAGGTGCAGCGCCTCTGCATCGATGGTCTCAAGGAGAATGCCACCCAACCCCTGTTCTATTACTTCGGTGGCGCAGGACTGATGGTAGCCAAGAAGTACGAGGAGGCCCTGAGCCTCTTCGAGCGTGGTCGCGCCCATATCGACAACACCACCAACACAGAGCTCGTGTCCAGCTACTACGGCAGCTACGGCGATGCTCTCCACCAACTGGGGCGCAACAGTGAGGCCTATGCCATGTACGACTCTGCCCTCGTCTATAACAATGGCAACGAGATGTGCCTTAACAACTACGCCTATTTCCTTGCCCTCGACAATGAGCGGCTCGACAAGGCTGAGCGCATGAGCGCCTATACTGTGGAGACCAATCCCGAACAGCCCACCTACCTCGACACCTACGCGTGGATACTCTTCCTCAAGGGTGACTACGAAAAAGCCCGTGAGTATATCGACAAGGCACTGGCTCATATTGAGGACCACACCGACAGCGACAACTCCAGCCTCTATGACCACGCAGGCGATATCTATTACCACCTCGGCCTAACCACCGAGGCACTGGACTACTGGCGCCAGGCACTGGATATGGAACCCGACTCTGCCATCATAAAGAAAAAGGTAACAAACAAGAAATACTTTAAAGAATAATCTACTTCTTACATCTATGAAACACACTCTCTCCAGAGCATTGCTCCTGATGGCTCTCGTAGCACTTACTGCCACAGGGTGCAAAAGCACCAAGAATGTAATGACAACACACTCCGGCCCTACGCCGGGAATCGACGGCCCCAAGGCCTCTTATGCTAAGAAAGTGCTGTCCAACGCCATCGAGTCCAGGGTGCTCACTGCCAAGATGAAGGTCAACCTCGCCATGGGTGACAAAAACATATCCCTCTCAGGCTCCCTCCGCATGAAGCGTGGTGATGTCATCCAGCTGTCTATGACCTTCCCCCTCGTGGGCGAGGTATGCCGCATGGAGTTCACCAATACTGACGTGCTCATCGTCGACCGTATCAACTCGCGTTATGTGCGTACCGACTACGACAAGATTGACTTCCTGCGCTCTGCCAACCTCGACTTCAGCGCACTGGAGTCTATCTTCTGGAATGAGATATTCTACCCCGGCAGCAATTCCGCGCAGGAGCACCTCGGTGAATACACCATCTCGTCGGCAGGCTCCCACACATTGCTCAGCCTCACCACAGCCCCCAAGCTCGACTACGCCTTCCTCACTATCACAGAGAGTGCGCTGCTCGACCGCGTGACCATCTCCTCCAAGAATGTCACCGATACCAGCAATCTCGTGTGCTCCTATGGCGATTTCGCTAAGTTCAGTTCAGGGCGCTTCCCCACCCACATGCAACTCAACTTTGCAGGTGACAAGCAGAACTATGGCCTTGATATCTCGCTCAGTTCTCTTGCCACCAACTCCGACTGGCAGACACGCACCCAGTTGTCGTCCAAATATACGCCGATGGATGCCGACAGGCTCTTTAGAAGCATAATACCCTAACCACACCCTCAATCAAACCCTTGCCGTGAAGAAGCTACCGAAAATATTGCTGCTGATGCTGGCCCTCACTGTCGCAATGCCTGATATGGCAGTGGCGCAGACCAAGGGCAAGGTCACCAAGACACAGACTCGCAAATCCGCTAAGCCGCAGGCCAAGAAGACTACGAAGCAGACTACCAAGAAGAAGTCTGCCGGCAAGTCGTCCACCAAGGTCTCCACGCCCACCGTCAATACCCTGCGCAGTCAGCGCGACGCCTTGCAGAAGAAAATCAATCAGTCGGAGGCGCAGCTCTCCAAGACCCGCAAGGATGTCAAGACTCAGCTCAGCAACCTTGCGGTCATCAATGCGCAGATCGACCAGCATCGACGCAATATCGGTACCATCCAGCACACCCTCGACACCGTCAACACCAATATAGGCAAGCTCGAGAGCGATATCACTGTCCTCGCTGCTCAGCTCAAGGACCGTCGCCATAAGTACTCGCGCTCTATGCTCTATCTCTACCAGAACCGCAAGTCCACCAATAAGATGCTCTTCCTCCTCTCGGCCTCCGACTTCACCCAGATGGCACGCCGTTATAAGTATATGAAAGAGTACTCCAAGTACCAGCGTGTGCAGGGCGAGCTGGTCAAGCGCAAGCAGACCGAGTTGGAGAACACCAAAGCCAAGCTCAGTGAGGAGCGTGACCGTCATGCCCAGCTCCTGGCGCAGGAGCAGAACGAGAACCGTCAGTTGGCCGTGAAGCAGAGTGAGCAGCAGGCCACTGTCAACACCCTGCAGAAGCAGCAGAAGAGTCTGCAGGCCGCCCTGGCCTCCGACCGCAAAGAGATGGCCTCTCTCAATTCCAAGATAGACTATTATGTCAAACTCGCCATCGAGCAGGAGCGTAAGCGTCGTGAGGAGGCAGAGCGCAAGGCCCGTGAGGCTGCCGAGCGTAAGGCCCGCGAAGCAGCTGCTGCCGCAGAGCGCAAGAAACAGCAAGAGGCTGCTAATAAGGCCAAGGCGGCCAGTGGCCAATCGTCAGTGGCCAATACTGCTTCTGCCAAGGCAGGAACTAATGAAAAGAATACTGCCAAATCATCGGCTTCTACTGCTAAGCCTGTAGAGCCTGCTCCACGCTATATCCCCAATGATAAGGAGTACAAACTCACTGCCGACTTTGCCTCCAACAAGGGACGCTTCCCTATGCCTATCACAGGCTCCTACCTTATCTCCACCCATTATGGCAGCTACACCATGAGTGGAATGAATGTGCGCCTCGACAGCAAGGGCATCAACCTCACAGGGCAGGCTGGAGCACAGGCGCGCTGCATCTTCGATGGTGAGGTCACCGCCGTCTTTACCGTCAGCGGACTCAAGAATGTCATGGTGCGCCACGGTAGCTATATCTCTATCTATTGCAATCTGCGCTCTGTCTCTGTCAGTCAGGGACAGCGCGTCTCGGCTCGTCAGACACTCGGTGCCGTAGCTGCCGATGCCTCAGGCAAGCCTAACCTCCACTTCCAGCTCCGCAAAGAGTCCGCCACCCTCAATCCTGAGCAGTGGCTCGCCAGATGATTTCCTGGTAGTAATCAGTCGTGAGTCGAGAGTCAAGGGTCGAGAGTCGTGAGTCAAGGGTCAAGAGTCAAGAGCGAAGCGTCAATGTTCAATGCTCTCCCCCTGAACCGGGGCCCCTTTGGGGAAGATAGATATGGTTGCCTCGCAACGCGAGGAGTGGCTCGGAGAGCCGAGGGGGTCTGTCTCTATAAACTATAAACTATAAACTCTCAACTTTCTCTCCCCTCCCTCTACGGGAGGGGCCGGGGGTGGGTCTGTCCTTCAGGGGGACTAGAGGGGGTCTGTGGGGGTCTGTCTATCCAATCAGACTGACATAAGTATTGATAGCCTTGTCAATCTCTTCGGTGGTGATATACTCGTCAGCGCAGTGCGAGCGTGCCGACTCGCCCGGCCCCAGCTTCATGGAGGGCCATGGCATCAGTGCCTGGTCGCTGAGTGTAGGAGAACCGATGGGCAACATTCCCATCTCAATACATTTCCTTACTATAGGATGCACAAGGCTGATGGCCGACGAGCCCAGGTGAGTGGAGCGAGCCTTGACCTCCGCGTCCAAGTTTTTCTGCAGGAATATCAGCACCTCCTCATTCGTATAGCAGTCCGTGGTGCGTATGTCCACTGTGTATGTACACTGGTCGGGTATGCAGTTGTGCTGTGTGCCGGCATTGATGATGGTCGTCGTCATCTTCATCTCCCCCAGGGTGTCCGACACCTTCGCGAAGCGGTATTTGCGTAGCCACTCTATCTGTTCTATGGCCTTGTATATAGCGTTCACTCCCTCGTTGCGTGCAGCGTGACCGCTTCTTCCCTTCACCGTCACATCCACCACCATCAGTCCTTTCTCTGCCACAGCAGGCTGCATGCCAGTCGGTTCGCCCACTATCGCCACATCTATCTTCGGCAGGTGAGGCAGCAGCATGGCGAAGCCGTTTGCTCCCGTCACCTCCTCCTCTGCCGACACGGCGTACACTATGTTGTAGGGTGTCTCTTCCTTCTTGAGGATACAGAAGGTCTGTAGCATGCTCACCAGTCCTCCTCCGCAGTCATTGCTGCCCAGGCCGTATAGGCGGTTGCCCTCCATCGTCGGCGTGAAGGGGTCGCGTGTCCATCCGTTGGCAGGCCTCACCGTGTCGATATGTGCATTCAGCAGTAGGGTGGGGCGGTCCTCGCTCCACTTATCTCCTTCACACACTATGTTGTTCCCATATCTCTCGTAGGCAATCCCCTTCTCCTTAAGATATGCACACAGGGCGTCAGCAGCCCCTTTCTCTTCGCGGCTCACCGAAGGAATCCCTATCAAAGTCTTCAGCAGCTCCACTGCCTCGTTAGTATATTTTGTGGTGTCCATAAGTAGAGGTTTTGTTTAACAATATCTGTGTCAATCTGTGTTTGAAACAGCACTTTATCAATTATCCATTATCAATTCTAATTCCAAGATGAGTCCTTCCATCGGGGTCTGCCTCACCTGTCCGATTGTCAGCCCCAGTTTGTCGGCCGCCTCCCTTATCACCTCTTGGTAGTAGTAAGCCACAGAGCCCACCAGCCCCACAGGCAGGTCGGGGCGATCGTAGTTGCACACGTTGCGTGTGAAGAACGCCGTGAACGCTCTCATCGCCATCTCCCTCACCGCCTCGTTGGCCAGGTGGAGGTGTATGAACGGCGACAGCGATGCCAGCCATCTGTTAGGAAACGGCTGCCTGTACACCTTGTCTATGATGTCCGTCATCGTCATGCCCAGTTCGTCGAAGAAAGCCTCCGTTATCTCCCTTGGCATCTGTCTCTTCAGTATGTCGCCCACCAGCAGCTTGCCCAGGTGAGCGCCACTGCCCTCATCACCCAGTATATATCCGAGCGGTGGCACTTGTGCCACTATCTTTCGCCCGTCATACAGACACGAGTTGCTCCCTGTGCCCAGTATGCACGCTATGCCTTCCTTGTCCTGACACAGCGCCCGTGCAGCCCCCAGCATGTCTGACTCCACGTGTATCTTACACTCTCTGCCAAACACAGCCCTCAGTGCCATGGCCACGCTCTCGCTCTTCTCGCCCGGCGTACATCCTGCGCCGTAGAACCAGAGGGCCTCCACACCGTTGTCTGCTATCTTCTGCAGAGCCGAGTCCTTGAGTCGGCACACCATCTCGTCTGCCGTCTGCATATACGGATTGAAGCCGCAGGTCTTTACCCTGCTCACGCACACCCCCTGGTCCACCAGGGCCCAGTCCGCCTTCGTACTTCCGCTGTCAGTGATTAGAATCATTTGTCTTTATTGAGAGTGAGAGTATATTTGTAAAATAGTGAGATAGTCAGATAAAGTATTTGTTTGTCTCTCTCTCCAGTTTTATTTCCTGGCAGTTGTCCTGTAGTCTCTCGTATATCTTGGCAGCAAACACCACGTCGTGCAGTGCCAGTCCGTAGTTGTAATCAATAATGCGCTGTTCGTCAGACAGTCTGCCTGGGTCATGCCCAGCCAGCACTTCTCCTATTTCGTTATAGTCGTGCCATTTGTCAAACAACTTGAATCCGCGTACATGGGCAGTGTCGTCGCCAAACACCCTGTCGAAGGTAGTGTCACAGTTCTGGAGTCCGCGCATGTGGACAGGTATCACTGTGACGCCGGGCCTGAAGGTCTGTTCATTCGGAACCAATAAACCTTGAGCATTGGTAATGCAACTAATGAAAACATCCACCTCTCCGGCCATGGCTTCAGCACTCTCTACGATTTCAAAGCTCACATTCCTGTACTCGCTGAAACGTTCGGCAAACCGCTCCGCCTGATCTTTATACCTTACCAGTTTCACGGGAAAGTGTCGGTCCGGTTCTTGCTCCAGGATGCAGAGCAGCGTGGCACGGGCAGTATTTCCCAACCCGACGATACCGTAGTTCTCAGCATTGCTCTTTCTGAGAGTCTTCGACGCTACCGCAGCCACAGCCCCTGTTCGCATGGTTGTTATCCAGTCTGTATCCAGCAGCGCAAGCAACTCGCCCGTCTTTGCATCATACAGCATCATGTCGCTGCCAAGGCTGGGCACAGAGTCGTTCAGCCTATGTATCTCCTTTATCCCGAAATAGCGCCTTTCAAATCTCACGATACCCTCATGAATTGTGGGAGTGGGCAGCAGACAGGGCATAGAGGTGAAAAACTCTCCGTCCTCGGGGTGCACACTTATCTTGGCCGGAAGTTCTGCCCATTGCTTTATGGCAAAACTCTCCCGTATCCATTCCACACAGGTGGCCGGACTTATGTTAAGACTGCGTATTTGTTTTTGGGATATTATCTTCATTCTAAATGGATTTCAGCGTCTCCGTCAGGTAATGATTGTCCTCCCTGTTGCGTACTGCAAGCCGTATATATTTGCCGCCATTAAAGGCTTTCTTTGCTCCGCAGTCCTTAATCAGGATATTGTGTTTCAGCAGTGTCAGGGCCAGCTCGTGCGATGTAAACCGCTCCGTAACCCTGCAGAGGAAATAGTTGGCCTGACTGTCATAGACCTTCAGGAAAGGCACCTCGTCAAGCTCAGCCTTGAATAAGGCCCGCTCGGCCCTAAACAGTTCGCAGGCCTTGTCGTAGTCCTTATGATATTTCTCGTATATCTGCATGTAGAACTCCCCGAACGAGTTGATATTCCATATCGCCACCTGCTTCTTCAGTTTGGCAATAACCTCCGTGTTGCCTGACGCCAGTACTCCCAGCCTGAGTCCCGGCACTCCATAGGACTTGCTGATGCTCTTCACCACAGTCAGGTGCGGGTTCGCAGCCAGTATGCCGTTGTCAAAGAGAGAGAACTGTCCCTCCACTTGCGCAAAGTCCACAAACGACTCATCGACAATGAATTGCAGCCCCTGTTCCTTCGTCCATTCTATCAGGCCCATCACCTCTGCAAACGGAATATAGTTGCCCGAAGGATTGTCGGGGTTGATGAGTAGCAAGGAGTCTATCTCCTTATCTGCGAAGTGGCGCTTGATATCCTCTGCCGTGTATTTGAATCCGTCAGCCTCTGGCACATACTGCACCACGCTGTCGCAGTCCTTTCTGTTGGGATATTCCTCAAAGGTCGGCAGGATGATGCCCGTTCTCCCTGCCCAGTTCTCCATGTAAGCCTTGATAAGCTCTGCGGCACCGTTGCCCACAAGGATATACTCCTCCTTGACACCGAAGTTCTTAGATGCGAGCAAAGAGTTCACGCGCATCCCCGACGGGTACTCTCGCATCAGCGTCTCGAAGCTGGCCTTTATCTCGTCTATCATCCTCTGAGGCGGGAAATATGGATTGACCAGATAGCAGAAATCGAGCATCTGCGGATAGCGCCAGTAACCGCCGTAGCGCGACGATATCGCCTTGAAGTGCTCATCGTCGGAGGGAGCAAACATGGCGGAGGCTATGTCCAGGTCCTGCACGTCGTCAATCTCATACCATGTCTCCCCCGTGAGGGGCAGGGCCTTCAGTGGGGCGTCAGGCAGGTGCAGAATCACCCTGAGCACCTGCTCGTAGTACTCGTTGTTGCCAAGGGCAGTGCTATACGCTGCCAGGAACGGAACATAATACTTTGCCGAGAACTCCTTGCTGAATTTATATATGTTGACCGTCTTGTAGTAGCTCTTTATCTCCTCAAACTTAAACTGGTCCTTATCAATGAATCGGGTGATACGGTTCTCTTCGTCCATCGTCACCACCGTGCCGTCCATCCAGCTCTCGTACTTGTCCACCAGGGCAATGTTCGGGAAATCGTCGTCGAGCAGCTTGCTCACCACGGCAGGCTCATATATGAGGTCAGACTCCAGCAGGATAGTGTCCTCCTCAAGCATATAGTCCTTCGCAAGGAAGAGTGAGTAGATGTTGTTCGTCTTGTCATACACGGGATTGTCAACATACACTATCGGAGTCCCCTTGTAGTCGTTCCCTACGTAGTCCTTCACCTTCTGCCCCTTGTACCCGACCACGAGTATCACCCTGGATACCTTGATGTCATTAAGGCACGCCAAAGCCCTGTCAATGAGTCTTATGCCATTGACCTCCAGCATACATTTAGTATTGTCGTAGGTGTATTCACCAAGGCGCTTGCCCATCCCGGCAGCGAGAATTATTGCTTGCATTTGTAATCTGTGTGACCTTTATTCGTTTAAACGGTAAGCAGTAAACCATATTTTCCTAGCTGCAAATTTACGAAAACTTTTCATCTTACGAGCCAAATAACACACATCTAATAGCCCCTTAACACCAAAAAAGCACAAAAACCTTTGGCTATCTACAAAAAAACACCTACTTTTGCACTCGCAATCGCGACAAAGGCATTTTCCTTTGTATGATTAGTGTCGGTTGACTCGCTAGCTCAGTAGGTAGAGCACATCCCTTTTAAGGATGGGGTCTTGGGTTCGAACCCCAAGCGGGTCACGAGAACTCCGTCAGTGGTCACGCTTGCGCGGTCTGACAAAAAAGGAGTTCGAGAGTAAAACGGTAACCCCAAGCGGCTCGCCAGTGGTCGCGCCATCGGTGCGGTCTGGCGTTAAGGAGCCGCGAGAGCGTA
>JAGCYL010000047.1 GCA_017960825.1 Bacteroidaceae bacterium
ATGTTTTTCAGATTTATATTTTTGGTGTAGTTTTTCAGGCCTTTGTGGAGTTGATAGTGTGGAGACATCTCGGTTGCCCTGGAGCTTTAGTGCTGCCGTTCTTTGTACTCAATGTCCTTGCTGGCGTCTGGTTGCCTGTCCTTCTCTGCAAAATGGCAGAAAAGATTCCTTGTCGTCTTTTGCATGTGTGTATGGGCTTGCGCCAGTAATGTTCTTGCATATATTTGAGATATTATTTAGAAAAAACATCATTTTTTTGCCTTAAAAGTTGGCGGCGCTGAAAAAAATGATTATATTTGCAATGGATGTATTTTGTCGGCGGAAGCGTCTGCTGGCAATAGTGAACTTCTTTATTAACCCTTAAACGCATTTGTTATGGAAAGAGGAGAAAGAAGAGAAATTAAAGAGCGGAAGTGGACTTCCAAGCTCAAGAAGATGTATCAGGGCGGCTGGAAGAGCTTTCTGAAAGTAAAGACTTCCGGCAAGAAGCCTGAGGACTACAACGAGGCCGAGTCATTCAGAGATTTGGAAGGCTCGAAGAGGGGAGTGAAGTACAAGAACACAGGCACCATCAAGCGCGATGCCAAGCAGCACACCGTTAAGGAGCAGCACAAGCGCGACCTTAAGAACAAGTCGCTCTCCAAGGAGGAGCAGCAGGAGCTGGACGAGCTGCTTGAGAGCAAGGAATAGGGAACTGACAGAATAGAAAAAAGAGGATAGATTTGCGTCTATCCTCTTTTCTGTTTATTATGATATGGATCAGTCGTTTTCCGGACGGAGCTGGCGAACTACAGCGCCGGTGCGCCACATCTCGCTCTCGCGGAGGGCCTTGAGCTCCTGCTCCAGACCGGCGCGGTAGTCGGGCTTGGAGTTGGAGTCGATGGATATCTGTGCCTCGGTGCCCTCCTTCACGCTCTGGTAGAGTTTCTGCATCACGGGCTTGATGGCGTCGTGGAAGCGTGGATACCAGTCGAGAGCTCCGCGCTGTGCGGTGGTGGAGCAGTTGGCGTACATCCAGTCCATACCCCTGGCTGCAAACTGCGGCATGAGCGACTGGGTGAGTTCCTCTACTGTCTCTTTGAATGCCTCGGAGGGAGTGTGGCCGTTCTCGCGGAGCACCTCATACTGGGCGAGGAGCAGTCCCTGGATGGCGCCCATCAGCGAGCCGCGCTCGCCGGTGAGGTCAGAGGTGGCCTCGCGCTGGAAGGTGGTCTCAAAGAGATAGCCGGAGCCGATGCCGATACCAAAGGCGAGCACCTTCTCCTTGGCATTGCCGGAGGCGTCCTGATATACAGCGTAAGAGCTGTTGAGGCCGTGGCCCTCAAGGAACATGGTGCGCAGCGAGGTGCCGGAGCCCTTGGGAGCTACCATGATGACGTCGATATCTGCGGGAGGCACCACGCCTGTGCGGTCGTTCCAGCAGATGGCGAAGCCATGTGAGAAATAGAGGGTCTTGCCGGGGGTGAGATACTGCTTGATGCGGGGCCATACCTCAATCTGCGCTGCGTCGGAGAGCAGCATGCATACGATGGTGCCTTTCTCGGCTGCCTCCTCAAGGGAGAAGAGGGTCTTACCGGGAACCCATCCGTCCTCTATGGCTTTCTGATAGGTCTTGCCTTCGCGCTGACCTACGATAACGTTGAAGCCGTTGTCGCGTAGATTGCATGCCTGGCCCGGACCTTGCACACCGTAACCGAGCACGGCGATGGTTTCATTCTTGAGCACTTCGCGTGCTTTGTCGAGTGAGAATTCTTCTCTTGTGGCGACTTCTTCTATTACGCCGCCGAAATTGATTTTTGCCATTTTATAATAGTTTTAGTGATTTTAGTGGTCTATTCCTAAATTCTCCAGATATTCGTCGAGGAGCTCGCGCCTGTTCTTGGTAACGGCGATGGCTCCGCTGCGCACAAACTGCAGAACGCAGTCGAAGGACTCAAGAGACGCAAAGAGCGAGTCGATATCCCCGGGCAGACCGGTGAGCGTGACAATGCTGTAGGTCTCGTTTACTTCCACTATCTTTGCAGAGTGTTGGCGAATGGTGAGCGAGATGTCGCTCTGCTCCAGCAGTCGCGGGGTGCTGAGCTTGAAGAGCGCTACCTCCTGAATATAAATTTGGTCAGAGACATAATAACGAGCCTGCAGCACATCAATTTTCTTCTCTATCTGCTTGGTGATAAGCTGCACGGTTTCCTCGGTGCAGAAGCAGGTGATGGTGTACTTATGTACGCCCGGAGTGCTGCTGGAGCATACGTTAAGGCTCTCGATATTGACCTGACGGCGCGTGAATACGGCTGTTATCTGATTGAGGATACCGGCGAAGTTCTCGGAGTAAGTGATGATGGTGTAGGGAATGATGCTTTCGGGACATTTGCTTATGTCGCGGGCATCGCACTTGCCACAAGTTTCGCAGGCTCCGCAATGGCCGCCTTTGTTGCTGTATCGTGTCATGGTGTTTTGCAGTCTAATTTATTTCTAACATCATCTCGTCCACATTGGCTCCCGGGGGTGTCATGGGCAGCACGTTGTCCTCCTCCATCACTGCGCATTGCAGCAGGAAGGGGCCATCGGTGTGCAGCATCTCGTCAATCGCAGAGTCGAGTTCGGCACGCTCGACTATGGTGCGTGCGGGGATTCCATATCCCTCGGCTATCTTTTCGTAGTCGGGGTTGAGCATCGGGGTGAAGGAGTAGCGCTTGCGGAAGAAGAGGTACTGCCACTGGCGCACGTTGCCGAGGTAGATATTGTTGAGCAGGATAATTTTGACAGGGGTGTGCTGCTCCATAATGGTGCCGAACTCCTGGATTGTCATCTGCAGGCCGCCGTCGCCTACAAACAGGCAGACGGTGCGCTCGGGAGCGCCGAAGGTAGCACCGATGGCCGCAGGCAAACCAAAGCCCATGGTGCCGCAGCCTCCGGAAGTGAGCACTGAGCGTCCCTCGGTGAACTTAAAGTAACGGCAGCCAAAGAGTTGGTTTTGGCCTACGTCGGTTACGAGGATAGCCTTGTTCTGTGTCAATTCGCTTACGCGGCGCACCACTTCGCCCATGAGGAGAGGACCTTCCTTCGGGTGGATTGCCGGCTCAATGACCTTCTCTTTTTCCTGCTGCTCGTAAGGAGTGAAGCGGGATATCCACAGGCTGTTGTCGGCAGGCTGCACATGCTTGGTAACCGCGGCAAGGGTTTGCTTGCAGTCGCCGAGGACAGCGAGGTCTGCGTGTACGTTTTTGTTGACCTCGGAGGGATCTATCTCGAAGTGGATGACCTTGGCCTGGCGTGCGTAGGTGTTGATATTGCCTGTGACGCGGTCGTCAAAGCGCATGCCGACGGCGATGAGCAGGTCGCATTGGTTGGTGAGCACATTAGGACCAAGATTGCCGTGCATGCCAAGCATTCCTTTGTTGAGAGGATGGTCGGAGGGCAGGGCGCTGAGACCGAGCATGGTGCAGCCCACGGGGATGTTGGCCTTCTCAATAAGCTCGCGCAACTCTGTGCGGGCATCACCCAACTCTACACCCTGACCGACAAGCATGAATGGACGCTCGCTGTGATTGATCATCTTGGCTGCGGCCTTGATGGCATTTTCGTCCATCTGCGGCACAGGCAAATAGGAGCGGATGAAGTCCACTCGTTTGGGCTCGTAGTCAACGAGGCTGGTCTGTGCGTTCTTCGTGAAGTCGAGCACTACAGGACCGGGCCTGCCGGACTTCGCAATGTAGAAGGCGCGGCTTACGGCCCACGCTACGTCTTCGGCGCGGCGTATCTGGAAGTTCCATTTTGTGATAGGCTGTGTGACGCCGATAACGTCAACCTCCTGAAAAGCATCGGTGCCGAGGAATGCGGCTCCCACCTGTCCGCAGATGACTACGAGAGGAGTGGAGTCAATCATTGCGTCGGCCACGCCGGTCACGGTGTTCATGGCACCCGGGCCGGAGGTGACGATGGCACAGCCCACCTTGCCGCTAACGCGGGCGTAGCCTTGGGCTGCATGTACGGCTCCCTGCTCATGGCGCACAAGGATATGGTTGAGCGTAGAGCGGTGATCGTAGAGTGCATCGTAGGACGGCATGATGGCTCCGCCGGGATAACCGAAAAGCGTGGTAACGCCTTCGTTCTCCAAACTGCGCATCAATGCCTCTGCACCTGTAATCTTGTTATTTGGCATAATGGTAATGTTATTCTTCTTTAAGTATTCTTACTCCACCTTTGTCGGCGCTGGCCACGCTCTGGGCGTATGCGCGCAGAGCCTTGGATACAATGCGATGGCGCTTGAGCGGCTGCTGCGGACGTGCGGCCAACTCCTCATCGCTGAGGCGCACGTTAATGGTGCGGTTGGGAATGTCGATATCAATAATGTCGCCGTCGATAATCTTGCCGATATTGCCGCCGCTGGCTGCCTCGGGAGAGATATGGCCAATGCTCAGGCCACTGGTGCCGCCGCTGAAACGGCCATCGGTGATGAGAGCGCACTCCTTGCCTAAGTGCATACTCTTAATATAGGAGGTGGGATAAAGCATCTCCTGCATACCCGGGCCGCCCTTGGGACCTTCGTGAGTGATGACTACTACATCGCCTTTCTTGACTTTGCCACCGAGGATTCCCTCGCAGGCATCTTCCTGCGAGTCGAACACCACGGCAGGGCCGGAGAAACGCCAGATGCTTTCGTCCACACCTGCGGTCTTAACTACACAACCGTCCTGGGCGATGTTGCCAAAGAGGATGGCCATGCCGCCGTCCTTTGTGTAGGCGTGCTCAATGGAGCGTATGCAGCCGTTGGCGCGGTCGGTGTCGAGGGTGTCGTAGGTGCAATCCTGGGCACCAAGTTCTGTGCAGAACTTGCCGGCCGGTGCCGACGAGTAGATGCGCTTGGCTTCGGGGTCTATATTCTCTTTTAATATGGAGTATTTGTCGATATCCTCGGCAAGGGTGGCGCCGTTAACGCGCTTTACGGACGTGTCAATAAGGCCGCCCTTGGCAAGCTCGCCCAGCAGATTGAGCATGCCGCCGGCGCGACCGCATTCCTGCACACTGTATTTCTGGCTGTTGGGAGCCAGTTTGCAGAGGAAGGGGGTCTTGCGTGAGAGAGCGTCGATGTCAGCCATGGTGAAGTCAACCTCTGCCTCTTGTGCGATGGCTAGCAGATGGAGCACGGTGTTGGTGCTTGCGCCCATGGCGATATCCAGAGTCATAGCGTTGAGGAAGGCCGTGCGTGTGGCAATGCTTCGCGGCAGCACACTTTCGTCACCATCCTCGTAGTAGGCCAGTGCGTTCTTCACTATCTGTCGGGCGGCAGCCTTCATCAGCTCTACGCGGTTTTTGTGAGTGGCCAGAATAGTGCCGTTGCCGGGCAGAGAGAGGCCGATGGCTTCCGTCAGATTGTTCATCGAGTTGGCGGTAAACATGCCTGAGCAGCAGCCGCAGCCGGGACAGGCGCGGTTCTCAATCTCGGCAAGGTCCGCATCGCTCACGGTGGGGTCAGCGCCCTTAATCATAGCGATTACGAGGTCAAGGTTCTCGCCCTTATAGCTGCCAGCTTCCATTGGACCTCCGCTGACGAAGACGGCGGGTATGTTGAGCCGCATGGCTGCCATGAGCATGCCCGGGGTAATCTTGTCGCAGTTGGATATACATATCATGGCATCAGCCTTGTGGGCGTTGACCATGTATTCTACGGAGTCGGCAATGATGTCGCGCGAGGGCAGGCTGTAGAGCATACCGTCGTGGCCCATGGCGATGCCGTCGTCAATGGCAATAGTGTCAAACTCTGCGGCATAGCAACCGAGGCGCTCAATCTCAGCCTTGACTATCTGACCTGCTTCGTGGAGATGTGTGTGGCCGGGCACAAACTGAGTGAAAGAATTGCAGATGGCAATGATTGGTTTGCCGAACTGCTCGCGTTTCATACCGTTGGCAACCCATAGGGCGCGGGCTCCAGCCATGCGTCGCCCCTCGGTGCACACGCTACTGCGTAGTTTTATTTTGGTCATAATCAGGCAAAATAATTAAGTGAAATGCAAAGTTCGGTAATTCTGCTCATACTTTTTGTCAATATCTAAGAAAAATATCAAAAATACAAGAAAAAGGCCATGCCTGGTATACTTTTGTCAACCAAACATGGCCTTTTTGTTATCTTTATATAGATTTTCTATCTGCGCCCTGAGCGAACAACGCCTCCACCTCCGCTGCTGCGTGAAGTTTGCGGTGTGTTGTTCTTCGGCTGTGCGTTGGAGCGTGGTTGCTGCGGAGCTGGTGCAGTGCGCGGCTCAGGCTTGCTCTGATTGCGCGAGTTAATCTGCGGACTGTTCACGTTGTGGCTATTGTTGCGGTAGCGCGGGTCGGAAGTGCGGTTCTGCTGGTCGCGATTGCGATAGTAGTTGGGACGCGGCTTCTCGACTGGAGTACGCGGACGCACGTTTGCTCCGAAGTCCGAACGGCGGCGAGCCTCAAAATCGCGTGAGGAACGGATGCGCACTTCAGCGCGATAGCGGCGGTCAACAGCGTAGCGGCTGCTGTAATAGCCGGACGGATAGTGTATGCGGGCATGAGCTCCACGATAGACATAGTATACGCTTGGACGGTCGTAGTAGTAGAACGAGCGGTTGGTGTAAACATTGTAGATGCGTAGGTTCCATCCGGTGCGAGTGGTGTAGATCGGACGGAAGAAGTACTCCGCATTCAGGAAACGCTCGTACTGCACAAAGTCAAGGACATGGCGCAGGTCTTCGTTGCGGTCGTCCAGATACTCATAGTATCGGTCTATTGCATCAACGTAACCAAAGACTACATCATCCATTATGCGGTCAACGCAGTAGATGAAATCGTAGTTTATCTCATAGCAGTCGTCATACTGCATGGGCGTGAGGTCTAGCTCGTATGCCATACGGTCGCTTAAGAAGCGGGCATATTCGCGGATTCTCGATTCGCTCAAAGCCATCATGTTGAGGCTGAGCAGGGCAGCAATGGCTGCCAAAACAATCTTCTTCATAATGGTCAGGTTTTTGAGTGGTTAGTGAAATTAAGTTAGAGTCTCTATGCACGCGTAGGTGATGTGCCTATTTCTCGTTGAAGTGGCTGCCGCGCTTAATGATTGCGGGAGCTTTCTTTGCGGACTTGGACTTGGCTGTGCCTTCGTACTGCTTGGAGTAGTAGTCGTCATAATAGACATCGTAGCCGTACCATCCGCTCTCAATATACATTGTGGGTGTCCAATAATAGTAGTCAGTAAGCTTTGTCATACGGAAGCGGTTGTTGCTGTTGCCGAAGTAGCCGCTGAAATAGTTGTTGTCAAGACTGTAGTCGCGGATGAATGTGTCAAGATCCAGGTCATCCCAATAGGTAAGATAGATAATGCCATTGCGAATTTCCCAATTAAACTTGTACCATAGGTAGCGGTAGTAGCTCTTCACGCGGTGGCTTGTGTCCCAGCTGTAGTAGTCTTCCTGGTAGCCGACGCCGTGAGTTGCGTTGCTATGGTCGGGCACGAGTTTGATGTATGTGTAGTCAGCATCGTAGACATAGCCGTCTTCGTCTTCGTACCACATGCCCCAGTTGCCTTCCCATTCGCCGGAGAGTACGCGAGCCTCGTTTTCGTCATCGCTGTTGCAGGAACTAAAACCAATCATTGCCACAAGGGCAACGGAGAGTAATAAAAACAGTTTTTTCATATCGTTTAAGTTTTTAGGTTATTATTCTGTTCCGTGGGGATGCGCTTGCTCCCTTGAGTCTTATTCTGTCGCAAAGATAGCTTATTTTGTCAAGGAACCCAAATATTTTAGTGGTTTTATTTGCATTAGTTAGCACAATTTTAACACTTCTTCTAAGATTTAGCTATTTATTTATCATCTATTGCGAGTGGCAACCTGTTATTTCGCATCTAAAAAGTGAGCCGGCACTCTGCGTAAAGCTGAATGCCGGTCACAAATTATGAAAGAAACTTTCGCTTCAGATTTATTTGCGCGCGCTATTAATAGAATAGGTAGCGGCTGTCAGATACCTTAGCTTTCTTCTTCAGATAGCTGATGACAGGGCTTTCGCCGTAGTACTGACGTGGGTTGAGGGCCATGCTGGCGTGAGAGCGGGCGGCACCTGTGAGGTATTGCTGCTCATCATATTTTGCCTCGGGATCCTTTGTCTCATTGGTAACCAGATAGGCGAACACAGCGTCGCGGCCTTTGAGAGGACCAACAAACTGATTTACCTTTGCCTTGCTGATAGAGCCGAGTATCACGGGGTCAAACTGATTGTCTGCGTAGAAGTTCACTTTCTTCGCAGTGTCTGACACAGCGCCCTTCATTGCTGCTACCTGCTCAACGGACTTGGCACCCTTGAGCTTGCCAAGAAGCATTTCGGCCTTCTTGTCACGGAGCACTTCGGCCTTAACCATATCCTTGACATCGTCAAGAGTCATGTAGCCTTTCTCATGAGACTTGGTAACACCAACTACCAACAGGTGATTGCCGTTATCGCATACATAGAGAGGAGAAATCTGGCCGTCCTCAGCCTCATCGAAGATCCACTTCTTGGCATCGTTGCTAATCCAGCGCATCATGTGGCGGTCCATACCGGGCTGCGAGAAATACTGCATTGAGAAGAAGTCCTCGGTGGTGATGCCGTTGAGGGTCTGCACATTGTAGCCGGCCTTGGCGGCATTCTTCTCCATAGATTCAATGGTCTTGTTCTCTGCAATAAACTTGCTGAACTTGTTGTACTCGGCTTTGGAAGTCTCAGGACTGTAGTTTACAGGACACTTGATGACGGCGGCGTTGTACTTGGTGACCATATTCTTGCGGTCGGTAACCTGCAGGATGATGTTACCCTGCGGGAAGTCGATATTGGTCATCTCGCCTACGGCCATAGTCTGGGCCTTGTTTATGAAAGCCAGATTGTCCTCGTCCATAGCGGCGTTCTCGTACATGTTGCTTACGAGCCATGTGGAGTCGGCTGTCTGGTTGTACTTCTTTGCTATCTCCGCAAAGTCAGCACCGCCCTTGAGAGCTATATAGATGGAGTCGGCGCGCTTGCGAGCCTCGTCAACAGTCTGTCCACCCACCTGAATCTGGCGAATCTGGATGGAGTCGGGAGCCTGAGTCTTGGCAAGCAGGCGGATAATATTCTGAGTGTTGTCGGATACGGTGTAGTAGGGACCCTTTACGGCACCTACGCCCATGGAGTCGAGCATAGTGCTGATGTCAGCGGGGAATGCGTTGGCGGTGCGCGGAACATCCACATAGATAACGGAGGACTGAGCGCGACGTACCAAGCCGGCAACGTCATCAGTAGTTGCTATCTCCTGAGCATACTCGGCCATCTTCTTGTCAAGTTCGGCCTTGTCGGCATCGCTGGCCTTCACGGTGACAGCTACATACTTGATATCCTTTGCATCTGCATTGAGCTGGAAGTTTGCCTTCAACTCATTGTATTTAGCCTTCAACTCTTCGTCACTAACCTTGACCTCGTTGTCGTTGATGGAGGAGTAGGGCACTGCTGCAAGCAGCACGTCCTTGCTGGTGGAGGTTGCCTCAAAGGCGAGCTTGCTCTCCACGGGGTTGGAGGTTATTGACATGTGAAGCAGGGCGTTGTACTTCTGCTGGAGCAGGTTCTCTTTCAGAGTCTTCTCCACGAACTGCCAGTAGCTGTAGAGTTTGTCATATTGCTCACGGTACTGCTCGGGTATCTGCGAAGTGCCATTCTGCATCTTCTTGTACTCGTCGAGGAAACTCTTGAGCATATTGGCGTCAAAGCGTCCTGTCTGCTGGTTTATAAAGGGACTCTGCGCAAGCATCGGGTTGCTGCCGTCTGCCAGCACATTGCGCATCTCCTGGTCGGTGACGGTGAGGCCCAGTTTCTCTGCCTCTGCCTCAATCAGCTTGTTGCTGACAAAGCTCTGCCATACCTGCTCCTTGAGAGCGCCGTCTTCATCGTCAGTGAAAGTGGTCTTGCCCTGCGTCATAGAGATGTAGGACTTGTAGGCCTCAATCAGCTGGCTGTACTCCTGCGAGTGGATTTTCTTTCCATTGATGGTGGAGATTACACCACTGTTTTGATTTCTCTGAGCTTCGGTAGCGCGGAAGAACTCCTCAGTGATAAAAGCGAGGAGTGCAATACCAATGACTGCAATCAGCAACTTACCGTGTTTTCTAATTCCTTGAATAGCTGCCATGTTGTTATTTGTTTTGTTTTTATAGTCTGTTAATGTATGGAAATCGGCGACTTTGCGTCATTTCAAGCTGCAAAATTATAAAAAAGATTGCATATACTTAATGTTTTTGCATTACTTTTTGCGAAATAATAAGAAAAATGGTGTGCAAAGGCCGTGATAATATCATGTTGTGTGGCAATAATGTCATATTTCTGTGCGCAGAGTTTTATTTGAAGTGACCTCCCGGTGGCAGGTCTTTGCTCGGCGTGGCGGTAGCCTTCTGCGGAGTGCGCGAGGGTACCACTGCAGTAGGCTGTGGAGTCTCGTTCTGCTCTATGGTCTTTATCGAATCGGCGGTATCGTCGGTAGTCTCATCGGGGATGGGGAACACCGCGCGAGAATTGTTGATTGTATAGTGGCGCATCTGCTCGTCGGAGCGGAAACTCGTGCCTTCCACCTCTTTATCTGGGGTCTTGATATGGGAATATACGTTGGAGTAGAACTCATGTGTGCTCATATCCCAATAAAGCAACTGCGAATCAAATATTGTGCCGTCCATGTTCCAGACTCTTACGCGTCCGCGCAGTTCCCACAGGTTCTGATTGTACCAGTAGGCGGTATCGGCGGTAACAAACATCTCGATATGAAACTGCTGGTTGAAGCGCTCCAGCAGCAAGCCCTTGGGAAAAGAATGGCGTGGGGGATTAGTGCGGTCATATATGCGCCACTCCTCAGTAATCACCTTGTAGCGGATAAGGCCTGAGTCGGAAATCAGTTTGCTCACGCCGTAGGAGGTCATTACTGACGACGAGTCTCTTTGTTTCACAGCGTTGGCCGAGGGGGGCTTGCTGTCGCCGCAGGCTGTGAAGGCAAAGCTGGCGAGTGCGCACAATATAATAAGGAGTTTCCTCATGGCGGTGTACGCTATCTCACCTTCCACTGTTCAAACCAGCGTGCACTGAATGTGAGGCCCACACATAGGCGCAGATAGTCCTCCTTGAGGGCACCCGTGGTGGAAGCCTGCATGTGCTCCCACTGTGCTGACACGTTCAAAACCGAATGGCTGGTGTATCTGTTTACTATTGGGAAGGCGGCTCCTGCGCTCACGAGGAATGACTTGGGGCCTTTCTCGCCGTTGACTTTGGCATAGGGGGTAGAATATGCCACACCGGCGCGGTAGCAGATGTGGTCTCTCACCTTCAAGCCGCGCGGATTGGGAACAAACTCTACGCCGGCGGCTATGCGATGGCGGTCCTGAAAGCTGCCGTTGCCCACGATGTATCTGGTGGTGCCGCCACGCTCGCGCAGTTCGGGGAATTTGCATCTACTCCATCGCTGCAGGGTGTAGTCGAGGCCCACAGTCCACTGATAATCGTGGTTCCAGCTTATTCCTATGCCGCCGCTGGAGGGCAAGCGAAAAGCATTCTTCAATGTCACGGTGTCGGCACTGCTGGTGCTGGAGGTATTGTTCTGCGTATTGATGAATGTGGCACTTTGGTTCACCATGTGGCCGAAAGCATAGGTTGCGCCGACAACGATACGGTCCTTCTTGCCAATCTTGCGGTACGCCTGCACGCCTATGTCGAAGTTCAGCGAGTTGATGCGGCCGCTGTAGCTGCGTCTAAGTGTCTGGATTGATGTCTCGCTGTAGGTCACAGAAGAGCTGTGGCTGTAGTCGCCCCATATATACTTCACGTCGCCACCAATCGACACTCCCTTCAGTGGTTGCCAGCCAAGGCCGCCGTATAGTTCGTGCAGACCGCCGTTGCCGCTGTAGGTAGATGTGGTGGTTTGGGCACCGAGGCCGTCAAGATCAGCCATATCCGTAGTGGAGTTGAAGTCATATCCTATTGTGGTGAGTGGGCGCAGCCCCAGTGAGAAGCCGAGGTCTTTCCTGAGCCTGAACGCGGCAGCCAGGTAGTCGAGCGTGGAGTTGTTGGCGTTGACCGTTCTGCCGCTCTCGCGCAAGCGGCTTGTTTGCAGCGACACACCTACGTCAAAAAGGAATCGCAGTGAGTCCATCTCCGAATAGGAGGCAGGGTTCTGACGGTTGATGATATTAGGGTCGCGCATACCCATGGCTACTCCAGCCATGCCTTTGTTGAAGCCCATGGCCTCATCGTTCAGTATGCCAAAGCCGTAACGTGAATAAGGCGAGTTGGTGCCGCTGCTTTGGGCGGTGGCTTGCAGTGCGAGTGCTGTGGCAGCTATGGCCAGCAGCAGTCTGCCTCCTCTAAATCTTGTCTTCATTATATTGCAGTATGTGGTTCAGACCCCGCAGCACCAGTGAGCGGTCCACGGTAGCCTCAATATTCAGGATTTTGTTAATTAGGGGTGCATCTCCGCCGGTGAGTATTACTCGCGGCCTGCCGTATTGTAGCTCCATCGCGCGGGCGCATCCCTCTATCTCATATTGTATGCCGCGCAGTGCTCCGCAGCGCAGTGCCGTAGACGTGGTGCTGCCAAACAGGGGCAGCTCGCCGTCGGGCTCCACCTCGGGCAGCAATGCGGTGTGCTCATGCATGGCGCGCAGTCGCATCCGCAGTCCGGGCGCGATGTTGCCGCCTATATAGGTGTTGGGAACATACGCCTCCATGGTAATGCAGCTACCGGCGTCAACTACCAACAGGTTTTCCCCAGGCCATAGAGTCGAGGCGCCGGCTACGGCGGCCACGCGGTCTGCACCGAGGGTTTCAGGCGTCTTGTAGCTTGTCGCAAATGGGAGAGGTGTGTCTTTGTCTAAAAGGGTCACCTTTATTCCCTGCTTCTTGAGCGCACTTATCAGGTCGGCGGGCTTGCCTGCTACGGAACTGATAATCGCCTTGTCTGCTCCGCGACGCTTGGCATCATCACAGAGCGTGGTCAGCGGCTCTCCGCCGGCCACACGCTTGGGGCTCTCAATCTCTCCGCTGATGGCAAATGAGTATTTCGCGCCGCTGTTACCTATATCTACGAGGAGCCTACAGCTCATTCCTTACTATGTTGCCCTGCTGCATCACAAAATGGAGCTGCACATCGCTGTCATAGACGCAAAGATCGGCATCCTTGCCAGCCTCCAGCGTACCCTTGCGTCCAAGCTCGCCCATGATGCGGGCGGGAGTCTCCGACGACATACGGATGGCGTCCTCCAACGGTATCTCGGCCTTCTGCACGCAGGTGCGGATGAGGCGGTCCATGGTGGCTATGCTGCCGGCCAGAGCAGAGCGGTCAGCCAGTTTGCATACTCCGTCCTCCAGTATCACGCGCGGGTCGAAAGCCACATCACTGTCGCTGGCGGAGCAAGCCAAGGCATCGGTAATGAGAGCAGTGTGCTCTACGCCCTTCACCATATAAATCATACGCAGGATAGTCGGGGGTACATGGATGCCATCAGCAATCATCTCCACGCTCATCTCGGGGAAAGTGTAAACACTCTCTACCGTGCCCTCGTGCTTAAATTCGCGCACATTGTGAAAACCGGGCATAGCGTTGTAGAAGTGGGTGACATGGCGGAAACCTGCGTCCCACGCGCGCTTCACATCGGGATACTCTGCGTTGGTGTGGGCAATGGCGGCCAGCACTCCGTGGTCAGTGCAGAAACGACCGAACTCAGTGGTGCCTGGCAGCTCCGGAGCCTCGTCCCAGCGCTTCAGCGCCTTTGAACCGAGGATGATGGGCTCATAGTCGGCGGGGATGGGCGGAGTGATATACTCGGGCATCTGAGCTCCTGCCTTGCCGGGGTTGAAATAAGGGCCCTCTAGGTGTAGACCCAGTACGGGCGACCCCTCTTCGGCCATCAGCTTCTCGCAGGTGGCGAGTGCTGCCTTAATCATAGGCACTGATGATGAGGAGAGTGTGGGATAGATGCTCGTGGTGCCGTATTTCATGTGGGCGGCAATGGCAGTGCGGAAGGCGTCTTCTGTTCCTTCCATGAAGTCGCGCCCGCCTCCGCCGTGGATATGCAGCTCTATGCCGCCGGGCACTATGTCCATACCCTTGGCGTCAATCACTTCGGCACCGGCTACGTCGATGTTGCCGCCGCTAACTTCGGCTATCTTGCCGTCTTTCACTACTATGGTGCCGTCTTTCACCCAACCTTGTGGGGTAAAGACGCGTCCGCCTGTAATCTAGGTTATCTTCTGTTCCATTCTAATCGTTGGTTTCTGTTATTCCGCAAAAGTACACCTTTTCTGCGACACGGCAAAATAAAGTGACCCAAATTCCCATTTTTCTTATAATATATTATAATAATGTTCGCGCGCGTTAAGATTTTTTTAAACCATTCTCATGTAGAAAAAAGGAGTGAAATTGTGGGCATACACGAGAAAATGATTAAATTCGCGCCGTAAAAGGCGAAAAGAATGGCTAATCTCAAGTCACTGGTCAAAGACACGGCTGTTTATGGACTGAGCAGTATAGTGGGCAGATTCCTTAACTATCTGCTGGTGCCGCTCTACACGGCTAAGATATCTGCTGCTTCGGGTGGCTACGGCGTGGTCACCAATCTTTATGCCTACACCGCGCTGATACTTGTGCTTCTTACCTTTGGCATGGAGACGACTCTTTTTCGCTTCGCTAATAAGGAGGGCGAGAAACCTGACACAGTGTTCTCTACGGCAATGCTCATTGTGTGGATTCTCACGGCCGTCTTCCTTGTAATTATCTTCGGTTTCATCGGACAAATTGGTGAGCTCATCGGCTATGGCGACCGTCAGGTCTTGGTGCTGATGATGGCGACGGTGGTGGCTCTCGATGCGTTGCAGGCAATTCCCTTTTCTTTCTTGCGGTTTCAGAACAGGGCTGTGCGTTTTGCCTCGCTTAAATTGCTGTTCATTGTCCTGAATATCGGCATCAATGTGTTGTATTTCATTGTGCTGGGCAAGACTGACGTGTTCTATGTGTTTAGCATCAATCTGGTATGCACGTCATTTGTCACTTTGTTCTTTATTCCCGATTTGATAAAGATACGCTGGAGTTTCAGTCCTCGGCTGATGCGTCAGATGCTTTCTTATTCATGGCCTATACTTATATTGGGAGTAGCGGGTATTCTTAATCAGGCTGCTGATAAGATTATCTATCCCTATGTGCGTACCGGTCTGCAGGGCGAGGTGGAACTGGGCATCTACGGCGCATGCGTCAAGATTGCGATGGTGATGGCTATGATTACACAGGCCTTCCGCTACGCTTATGAACCTTTCGTCTTCGGCAAGGCCAAGGATAGCGACAGTCGCGAGACTTATGCCAAGGCGATGAAGTATTTTATTGTCTTTACTCTGCTGGCTTTCCTCGTTGTGGTGGGCTGGCTCGATGTGCTGAAATATATTATCGGACGCGACTACTGGGAGGGACTCCGCGTGGTGCCTGTGGTGATGGTTGCCGAGATACTTATGGGCGTGTACTTCAATCTTTCGTTCTGGTATAAGCTGACCGACCGCACCATCTGGGGACTTTGGTTCTCGGTGGCGGGGTGTCTGGTGCTTATAGCGGTAAATATCTTGTTTATTCCCAGGTTTGGTTACATGGCGTGTGCCTGGGGCGGCGTTGCCGGCTATGGCACAGCCACGCTGCTCTCTTATTTTGTGGGCCAGCGCAAGTTCCCCATACGTTATCCCCTCGGCTCCATCGCTGTTTATGTGCTGATTGCGGCGTTGTTCACTGCAGCGATGATTTTCATGCCCAAATCTTGGCCGACATGGCTGCGCATCGGGCTCAATTCCGTCCTCATCCTGCTCTTTGTGGCTCATATCGTCTACCACGAGTGGCTCAAGCCGCGCCGCCTCCGTGCCACCGCCCCCTGACATCGACAGATAGAATAAAGAATACCCTTTTGCCGCGCAATAGTAAGCGACAAAAGGGTATTCTTAGATTTTGCAGCGTTCGCCGTAGGACTTACAACTGTTCGAGGAAGGCTATTCGGCTTTCTGTTGAGGGGTGAGTGCTGAACAGGTTGCGGAACCAACTGCCCATGCCGCCACCTTTCAGTGCCATCGGCTGAATGATAAAGAGCTGCTGCACATCTTCATGCCCTGCGCGGGCAGCATACGGAGCCTCGCTGATTTTGCGCAGTGCCGAGGCCAGAGCCAAGGGATTGCCGCAGAGCTCCGCTCCACCGGCGTCAGCCATATACTCGCGCTTACGACTGATGGCAAAGCGCGTGAGCAGGGTGAAGAAATAGCCTACGGCTGCCAGCACGGCTGCAATGATAAATATTACGATTATGGCTACTCCACCGTTGGAGTCGCGACTGTTACGGCTGCGACTGCGTCCTCCGCCGCCCCAGAGGAACGTGTTCCATACAATTCTGAGGGCTATGCTCGTCAGTGCAGCCATGATGCCTACAAAAACGATGCTGACAATCAGCAGGCGCGTGTCACGATTGCGGATGTGCGTCAGTTCGTGCCCTATCACGCCGGCCAGTTCTTCATCGTTGAGCGTGTCGCAGAGGCCCGTGGTGACGGTGACGGTGTACGACTTGCGGTCAACTCCGGAGGCAAAAGCATTGAGCTCAGGTGAGTCAATGATGTTGATTTCAGGCATGTCCATTCCGCAGGTCATCGTCAGATTCTCCACTATGTTGTACACCCTCGGATTGTCGCGGCGCTGGAGTGGCACGGCGCGAGTGGCGTGGCGCACCATGCTGGTGTTGGCGAAGTAGGCTATCACAAACCAAATGCCTACCACACCCACTGCCCATGGCACAATGCTGATGAAATAGTCACCGGCGATGGTGTGTATGGCTCTGGAACTGTAGAATGAACTGTCATGAGTCTCAATATACGCCATGATGTAGCTGAATGCCAACACCAAGCCTATCACCACCGCCGGAAACAATAGTAATAATAAGGTGGAGCGCAGGTTATTGCGCCGCTGCTGTTTGTATAGTCCTACGTATTTCATTAAAAGCTAATCTCAGGTGCCTTGTCGTAAGTGGCGCGCTCCTCCTTGGGAACCTCAAACATGGGCTCGGTGTGGAAACCAAACATATTTGCGAAGATGTTTGAGGGGAAGGTCTGCACGGCATTGTTGAGCTCCTTGGTAGCAGAGTTGAAGAAGCGGCGTGATGCAGCGAGCTTGTTCTCGATGTCGCTGATTTCGCCTTGCAGCTGCAGGAAGTTCTGGTTTGCCTTGAGGTCAGGGTATGCCTCCAAGCTGATTTTGAGTCCTGCCAGAGCGGAGGTCAGCTGATTCTCTGCCTGGATTTTGTCGTTGATGCTTGTAGCGTTCATAGCGGCAGCGCGAGCTGCGGTCACGTTCTCAAGCACACTCTTCTCATGCGCAGCATAGCCTTTTACGGTGGCCACAAGCTGCGGGATGAGGTCATGACGCTGCTTCAGTTGCACGTCAATGTTTGCGAAGGCATTCTCGCGGTTGTTGCGCATGCGCACAAGGTTGTTGTAAATGCTCACGCACCAAATGGCGAGGATCACAACGATGGCAATGATAATGATAAGTGCAATCATAGTTGTTTGTTTTTTGGGGTTATTTGTGTTATTATTTCCTTTTTCGGTGCAAAAGTAAGGGAAAATTCAGAAAAAAGGGGTATGAGCATGCAAAAAAAGAATATTTTAACACTTTATTAACGTTATGTAAAAAGATTTTATTATCTTTGCACGCTGGATAAAATGCGCAAACGAATACTCAAAGTTTTATTTTCAATTTTTTATTAACCCTATTATTAAAATCAACTCTATGAAAAAGTATTTACTTTTGCTGCTCACCATCCTGATGGGAGCAATGTGGAGCAATGTTGACGCTAAGTGGATTCTGGGTGACCAGAAGGGAGCCGATGATATCCATGTGGGCGATACCATTGTTCTGGAGTTCATTAACCTCAGCGGTTATGTTGAGGGCCGTTTCTTGGCAGGTTCTGCTGAGTCGCCCGCAGGCATAATCAACAATGACAACATCTATGTTGTTGAGGAGGGACCGCTTGACATCCGTACAGGTGCTCCTACCGTTTACCTGAAGCGCGCATTCGATGATCCGACTCGCGAAGAAGGAATGAACGGTTACATGAAGTACAACGGCGGATGGGGTACCATCTCCTACACTCCTGACCCAGCAAATGCTGCAAACGTGCAGATTATTTCCTGCGGTAAGGACATCCCTTGGTCAAACACTTACAGCTTTGACGAGTGGGATACAATGGTTGACGAAGATGGTAACCACATCATGCGCGATGACGCTGAGTACACCGAGAAGGAGATTGCCAGCTGGCGTAACCACTCCGGTAAGAAGGCTACCGACCTCTCTGTAGGTTTTGTTTACTCTACTGGCGAGAACATGTACAGCGATTTCGCTTACCTCGGTTCTTGGAACAGCGCTGACAACATCTGGTTCTGGGGTTATACCGACACCAACCAGTGGGATGTTTATGGCGTAAGCTATGAGGAGAATTATCAAGAAGACCTCCAGACTCTCATTGATATGTATCTGGAAGAAGGCGAGTATATTGCCGGCACCGATCCTGGCTTCTACAGCGAGGAAGCTGTGAATGCTTACAATACCAAGATGCAGGAGGCTCTCGAGCTCGTTATCACCAGCTCTGACAATGAAGCCCTCAAGGCTATGATTGACGAGCTGAAGGCTGCTCACAAGGGTCTCTCTTCTGCTTATGTGCCCATCACGGAGGGTTACTACTACTTCGTAAGCGCATTTGAGAAGTATCTCAATGAGTACGGTATTGAGAAGGCCGCATACGTTCCCAACGATGATATGAGGCTTTACTACAAGACCTTCGATCCCGAAAATGCAGAATTCGTATTTGAGGTTACCAAGGCTGACGAGGAGAACGAATGGTGGGTTCAGCACCTGCTGACCGGCACCTACGTAGGCAACCCCTCCAACTGGTACGGCGTACGTATTCCTGTTACTTATGGCAAGGATGAGCCGCAGAACATCCGCTACTACGACTTAGGCAAGTGCGTTGGTAAGTGGTTCTGGGGTAGCCATAGCGAGCACAGCACTTCTTATACTCCGGTTACCGGCAACGGCACTCCGGCCGACAATGAAGGCCTTTTGGTTAACTGGGGTCAGTGGTCTGACGGCGGTACTGTAGAAGACCAGTATGACTGCTGGTATCTGCGCAAGATTACCGACCAGAGCACCATTGACAGCTTCGAGGAGGCAAGGGCTCAGGCTCAGCGCACCCGTCAGCTCAACGAGATGGTTAGCGAGGGTACCGAGCTTTACTCTAAGCTCTTCACCTACGAGCCTGACTATACTGACAAGCTCATCACTACTGTAAGCGGTGGCGCTAAGGAAGATCCCGCAGAGGACAACCAGATCACCTTCTCCACCATCCGCAAGCAGGGTGTTGATTTCGCTGACAAGTATGAGTTCCTCATCGATGAGGATGACACCACCTACATGCAGGGTGAGGGTTATCTCCGCATCGTGCTCAAGGAGCCGAAGCAGGTTCTTACCTTTGTATATAATACGCGCGATGCTTCCGGACACGGCAGCAATCCTAACTGGCAAGTTTGGGGTGCTAACGAACGTCCGAAGATGATCAACCTCTATGGTTACAACACCGTAGCCGGTGACACCGTATTCGGTGATCCTATCGGCACCGGTATCGACATGGGCGACCTGCCTCTGCCCGCTACCTACACCTTCGACTTCGGCAAGCCCGTTGACCGTGTAGCATTCTATGTAACCCAGAACGCTAACGGCGGTTCCTACTTCACTCTCTCCGAGTTCCAGATGTACGAGGCCAAGGTTAACGAGACCAAGTCGCAGTACTACACCACTGACGGCATGAAGGAAAAGGCTGACGCTCTGCAGGCAATCCTGCCCGGTATGCGTGAAGCCGTTTACAACAACACTGCTACCGACGAGGATATCGCTGCCATGCAGGCTGCCCTTGACGGAGTAAAGGAAATGTATGCTGACACCACCGCTCTTGCAGCTCTTATCGCTGAGAGCCAGGCTATGCTTGATAATATCACCATCGGCGACGAGATGGGTCAGCTCTCTGACGAATCACTTGCTACTGCTCTGCAGAATGCTATTGACGAGGCTCGCGCAACAGCGTTCACCGATCCTATCGCTCCCGCAACTGTTAAGGCTGCTGAGTCGGCAGTACGCGAGGCTAGGGCAGCCTTCTTGGCTGGTATCAAGAGTTTCGAGGTAGGCAAGTGGTACTTCATCACCAATATGGATACCGACCGTGCAGGCGAGGCAGGTGCAGAGGATGCATTCTGCCAGGGCAACGCTATCTACCTCAATAAGAACTATGCTGACGGTTCCATCACCAAGTGGGGTCTCTTCGACGAGGCCAGCATGAGCCTCAGCGCCGACAACAACCCGAGCGCAATGTGGCGCTTCGTTCCCGTTGAGGGCACCGAGTTCTATGCTATCCAGAACCTCTACACAGGTTACTATCTTGGCGACTATGCAGGCGACAACATCAACCTGCCCGTAAGTGAGACTCCCGTTCCTTACGAGATTGCTCTCGCTGGTAATGGCGGATTCCTGCTCTACCCGCGTGGTCCTAAGAACAAGACTCACCTCGCTATCTGGCCTGAGGGCTATGAGGCTGACGTAGTTTGCCATCCTACCGTTGACGGTGCTTCTGCATGGACCTTCGTTGAGATTGATCCCGAAGAGCAGGAGGCTATCTCCATCAATATCTTTGCCTTCAACCTCATCGACGTAATGGCAGTGCCGTTCGCAATTGACGACCTTGCTGAGTACAACGAGGATGTTCACACCTATGCTGTAAAGAAGATGACTCAGGAGACCGACGAGACAGGTCAGCTTGTTACCACCGTTGAGCTCTATGAGAAAGCACACTTCGACGCAGGCGAGCCCTGCATGATTGGTCTTGGTGACTGGGAGTCTCCCGAGGATGACGCTCCGTTTGAGGAGTTCGACCTCGTTATCCCGTTCCCCACTGGCGACATCGTTGACCACACCCACAAGTTCGTAGCTAATGGTATGGTTGGTGGTCTTCACTCTATCTCCTTCCCCAGCGGTACTGCTGTTTCCACTGGTAAGGAATTCATCCCGTTCTCTGGCGGCTTCGGCGCTATGACCGGTGTTATCGATCCTTCTACTTACAGAGGCGAGGTTGAGGGCGTAGAGACTGCTAAGACTCTCGTAATCTACGGCGATATGAACCCGATCTCCGACCGTGAGCCTGCTGACGTAAACGGCGACGGCAACAAGAACACCGCCGACGTAGTGGCTGTTTACACCTTCATCGAGCAGGGTGAGAGCAGCGGCTTCGCTCGCGAGGCAGCTGACGTAAACGGTGACGGCAATGTCAACACCGCTGACGTAGTGGCTATC
>JAGCYL010000048.1 GCA_017960825.1 Bacteroidaceae bacterium
AACTTCTTATAGATAGATTTAATGGACATTCCATCTTCAAGCATATGCATGTACTTCAAGCACTCTGCATAACCATGTTTCTTCCTTTTTGACATAATAAACCCCAAAAGTTTTTTGTCTAACTTTCGGGGTTCACTTCATTTTGGGGCAGGTCTCTTTTTTGTGGTCCTTTGATAAGAATAGGAGTAAAAGCATAAAAAAAATATGGCAATGACCAAGCAAAAGACCCGGCGTTGAATTGTTAACGAAAGCCAGTACGTCGTTACCTCGACGCGCATAATCTTGTAACGCTATGCCATCGAAGCCTGCAAGTAGCCAAGAGCTGTTGTTGACCGTCAGATCTTTGGCAAAAAGCCCTTGGTAAGTGCAGACATAGAGCTTGTCGCCCTCAACGTGCATTCTTGGTTGTGAAAAATCACCCTGTCGTTCGCCTCCGTTAAAGCCAAGACCGAGGAAATGAAACAGTTGATTTTGTGCAACTGCCATAGAAAAGACTGCTAACATCGAAAAGGAAAGTCCAATTGCTTTTATTCTCATGTGCTTTTACTTTTTTATCTAATACATAAGCATGATACGTTTATCGAAATCAGATGCCTTACCGTCTATGCCACGACCATGGCGCAGGCCTTCTTCTGCGAGGGCAACTCAACGCTCTATTTCATCTACAGCCATATTACATTGGCGAAGGGCGACAAGTGGGACGGACAGACCATCACCTATTTAGAAGGTAAAGCAGTGGATATTACTAACAGCGGGTCGTCCGCGCCAGTTTGGAATAACTCCTATCTCCAGCGCAATGTGGCCCGCATCGTGTTCGACCCGAGTTTTGCAAACGTGCGCCCCAAAAGCCTTTTTTATTGGTTCTACAACTACTCTGCGCTCACTACCGTAGAGGGCATTGAGAATCTGAATACCAGCGAGACGACCTACATGGCTGATATGTTCACGTATTGCGGAAAACTGACCACAATCAATGTTGACGGATTCGACATGAGCAAAGTGAAGTCCACCAGTATGATGTTTTATGACTGTTCGAGCCTGACCACCATCTATTGTGGTCGTAAATGGAACGTGGAGAATTCAAGCTACATGTTCAGTGGTTGCACCAGCCTCAAGGGAGCCGTGGCGTACAACTATAACAAGGTTGACGACTCGATGGCCAATCCCGACACCGGCTACTTCACCCGGCCGAACTGACTCGAAACTGACAATTAGAAAAGGGACTTGTCCGTTTGGGCAGGTCCCTTTTCTTTTGTGCGTCAGAATGCGCCGTATGGTCACCTTATATTATGTAATAACATTGTCATATCATTCCCTCCCCGTTTACGAAAAAAAGCACTAACTTTGTGGTTTGAAACAGCGATGACTTATGAAGATACTTGTTGTGGACGATGAGCAGGACATCTGCGAGATACTGCAGTATAACTTGGAAGCGGAGGGTTTTGAGGTCATTACGGCCAACTCGGCAGAGGAGGCTCTGGGACTGTCACTGCAAGAGTTTACGCTAATAGTGTTGGACGTGATGATGGGTGAGATGTCGGGGTTCCAGATGGCGCGATACCTGAAGAATAATGCTGCCACAGCGCATATTCCCATCATTTTTATTACGGCGCTGGATGGCGAGGACAATATTGTGAGGGGACTCGACATCGGGGCAGACGACTATATCGCCAAACCACTGAGCATGAAGGAGGTGAAAGCCCGGGTGAAGGCGCTCATCAGGAGAACTGCCCAGTATCATCTGCACCAGACCGCAACAATGTCTGATGGCTGCAAAATTTGCTATGAGGGCATACTCATCAACCTGAATGCCAAGACCGTAACACTGGACGGCTGCGAACTGATGTGCACCAAGCAAGAATTCGAGCTGTTGTCGTTCTTCCTACAGCACCCCGATAAGGTTTTCTCACGTGAAGACCTGCTGAAGCATTGCTGGCCTCATGATGTGTTGGTGCTTGACCGCACGGTGGATGTCAACATCACCCGTCTACGCAAAAAGATAGGCCCTTATGGAAAACATATCAAAACCCGTGTAGGCTATGGCTACTATTTTGAAATGTAAATCCTCTTTTCAGCGTAATCTGCTGCTCAGTATCGGTGGTGTGTTCCTGCTCTTTGCCGCCTGCTTCAGCATATATCAATATCAGCGCGAAAAGGATTACAAGATTGACATCCTGCATTCTCGCCTGCAGATGTACAACTATGAGATGGTGCAGACTCTTGGCGAGGACAGCCTGACGAACAGCCGTCTGTTTCGGGATTATGTAGAGCGACATCAGATGGAGGGACTGCGTGTGTCAATTATCGACAAGGATGGTCGTGTGGTGCTCGACAGTTACGATGCCAACTTCGACTCGCTCGATAATCATCTGCAGCGCACCGAGATTCAACATGCCCTGCGCGATGGTAACGGCTACGACATCAAGCGCTTATCACAATCCACCCACGAGACTTACTTCTATTCTGCTACACGCTTCGGCAATGTCATCGTACGCACTGCCATTCCATATTCCACAGAGTTGACACGCTCACTTCAAGCAGACAATACCTATATCTACTTTTCAATCATCTTAACCCTACTATTGGGTATCGTGCTCTATCTAATCACTCACCGCATCAGTCGCCATATCGGTTATTTGCGTGAATTTGCTGCCAAGGCCGAGGAAGGAGAGGAACTGGATCGCGAACTGGAACAGCGCTTGCCTAAGGACGAGTTAGGCGATATTAGCCACACCATCATCATGCTCTATTGGAAACTGCGACACTCTGAGGAAGACAAGGTGCGTATCAAACGCCAACTTACTCAGAACGCTGCCCACGAACTGAAAACGCCAGCCGCCAGCATCCACGGTTATCTGGAGAGCATTCTAGACCATCCAAACATGCCCGAGGATAAGAAAAAACATTTCTTGGAGCGGTGCTATGCCCAGAGTGAGCGCATGAACAAGCTGCTACTTGACATGAGTGCGCTGACCAAACTCGACGAGATGGATGTCAGCAATTCAAAAATCGAATACCGCCCAGTGAACGTGCTACACGTCATACAGAATGCGATAGACGATACGGCCTTAGATTTGCACGACAAAGGTATCGTCCCCCAACTTCAGGTACCGCAACACATAGAGGTGCTGGGTAACCAAAGTCTGATTTACAGCATCTTCCGTAACCTCATCGACAATGCTATTGCCTATGCCAACGGTGCCACCCACCTCAACATCATCTGCTCTGAACTGGAAGAAGAAGGACGACATTTCTACGCCTTTATAGTAGCTGACAACGGGCCTGGTGTAGAAGCGCAGCACATGGAACACCTCTTCGAGCGCTTTTATCGTGTAGATAAAGGTCGCAGTCGGAAACTTGGCGGCACAGGTCTTGGCCTTGCTATTGTAAAAAATGCTGTCGCTGCCCACGGCGGGACAACGACTGCACAGCAAACGCCTGGCGGAGGGCTCACCATCAGTTTTACCCTTGCCCGTTTTTAGCCTTTTCCATTATATGCCATGTCTTCATCATCATTGTTCAGTCCCCGGCCTGCTTGTACTACATTTATTACGTAATCAGCCAGATACTCACACTCGGAGATAAAATCGACGTAGAACACTCCCAGCTGATAACTATAGAGTCCGGCATTCACATCGTGGAGGTTCTGATTGCGCAGTTGCTTGCGATAGTTGTTTATCTCATGCTCTATGTTGATGGACTTTATGATGCCTGTCCGCGCAGGGGGCAGGGCTATATGGTTCATCATCTCGGCCAAAGCGCCATCCACAAGGTGCAGCATGGTCTGCATGTGCTGCGTCTGCTCTGGGGTGAAAGCCTCCCGGCAATGCTGACGGTGGCGGTTCAGCGTGCGCCCAAGGTTGTAAACGGAGTCGCCTATGGACTCCAGTTCCGTAATCTGGCGCAGCATTTTCTGTATCTGTGCCTTCGAGGCATCCGACAAACGTCCCTCGCTCACCTTGTTAAGATAGGCGGCTATCTCCATCTCCATACGGTCGGTGATGTTCTCGTACTTGCCTATACGCGAAAAGAGCTTGTTGAACTCTACCTCGTCGTGCGTCTGCATCAGTTCTGACACGAATCCGAACATCCTCCGGCAGCGCTCGCCAAAGTGGTGTACCTCCTTCTGGGCCTCCATGATGCTGAGTTCGGCGGTGGAGAGCAGACCGCCGCTGATATACCTGAGACGGTAGTCCTCGTCCTGTGCCTTCATCGGCAACATACGGCATACAAGTTTCTCTATCTGCTTGACGAAACCGATGAGCAGCAGTGTGTTGATGATGTTGAAGGCGGTGTGGAAGGCGGAGAGCTTGAAGAGGTCGTTGCCGCCACCCATCACGTTCTCTACGAACCAGCTGACGGCATTGCAGGCGGGATAGAATACGATGAGGAAGGCCACTACGCCAAAGACATTGAATAGCATATGGGCAAGGGCTGCACGCCGGGCCTGCGTGTTGGCTGTGAGTGAGGCCATCAAGGCGGTGATGGTGGTACCGATGTTCTGGCCCATAGCCAGTGCGGCTGCCTCTTCAAGTCCAAAACCGGGGATGTTCATGCCGAAAAGCATCAGCGTGATGGCCATCGTGGCAGCAGAGGCCTGCACTATCATGGTAACCAATGCGCCGACGATAACGAAGAGGATGATGGTGAGGAAGGAGTCTTGCGGCACGTGAGACAGCATGGCAGCAACCATGTCGCCAATATTCATGGTTGTTGCGGCCTCCTGAAGGAATGATAGCCCCATGAACAGGAATGAGAAGCCGAAGATAAACTCGCCGATGCTTTTCCTGTTTCCCTTGCCGCTGAACATCAAAGGCATTCCGATGGCCAACAGCGGGATAGCGAAGGCGGCAATGTTTACCTTAAACCCAACGGCTGAGATAATCCAAGCTGTCACCGTGGTGCCGATGTTGGCACCCATGATGACTCCTATCGACTGCGTCAGCGTCATCAGACCTGCATTCACAAAACTGACCACCATCACCGTTGTGGCACTCGACGATTGGATGAGTGCCGTGATGAATATTCCAGTCAATACGCCCATCACGCGGTTCTTCGTCATCGCTGCCAAGATGCTGCGCAGACGGTCACCTGCAAACTTTTCAAGTCCTTCTGACATTGTCTTCATTCCATAGAGGAACAATGCCAACGAACCTACTAACGAAAATACATTGATTATCAATTCCATATTGTCATTATTTCAGAAGAGCAGACCCACCCCCAGCCCCTCGCTATGCGAGGAATCCATTTCTTCTTTCCCCAAAGGGGCCCCGGTTCAGGGGGAGTGGCTCGGAGAGCCGAGGGGGTCTGTCTCTATAAACTATAAACTATAAACTCTCAACTTTCTCTCCCCTCCCTCTACGGGAGGGGTCGGGGGTGGGTCTTTCCTTCATGGGGGAACGGGGAGGGGTCTGTAATGTCCTATTGCAGAGGCGCTGCAGAGTTTCCCAGTGAGATGAAATCACGCTGCAAAAGTATGGAATCGGTGTTACGGCAAAGTTACCGGGATGTTACAATGCCGTTACAAAAACGCTTGTAACCACACCGTCATACCATTGAAACACCCATGTAACATGCTGAGATTATTTTTGCAGCCCGAAATCAAACACCCGAGGATTTATGGAAAAAGAAAAAGTTGAAAGAATAAACAGTATTATCTGCTGGATTAGATTCATTATCCTTGCGCTGTTCCTCACCTTTGTATTTGTAGGGCTTAGCAAGATATAGAGGGTGGAAACAATGAGCTGATTCTTCAGTTAAAAGAAAATACAGGCTGCAGTGGAGGAAGCATAAAGCATCCTCTACACTTAATCAGCCCGCCTTGAATCGTGGCGGGCTGATTATATTTATATGCAAAAATCATTGCATCAGCAGCTGCGCAACACGAAGGTCAAGGGGAGTGGTGACCTTGATGTTCTCGCGGTTGCCGGAGATGATACGGATGGGATGGCCCAGCGCCTCCACCACCGATGCGTCGTCAGTGAACGACTCGCGGTAAGGCTGGGCATAGGCCTCACGCAACAGCGACAACGAAAAGACCTGCGGCGTCTGCACCATCATCACACTGCGGCGACTCACCGCCACGCTGCGACCGCTGCCATCCATCAGCCGCACCGATTCCACCGACGGCAGAGCCGGCACCGCTGCTCCGCTCTGCCGAGCCTCGGCAAAGGCCGCACGTATCACCTCCACGCTGACCAACGGACGCACGGCGTCGTGGATGGCGACAATATCACCATCAACCGCTGAGTCAATAGCTGCAAGGCCATTCTTTACACTATGAAAGCGCTCAGTGCCGCCGAGAGCAACCCGGCCATCCATGTGAAAGCTATGCTCATTGCAGAGTTGCTGCCACTTATCCAAATAATCAGGATGCAATACGACAACTATGCGTATGTCAGGCAGTGCCTCGACAAAACGGTCGATAGTACGCATGATTATCGGCCTGCCGCCCAGCAACATAAACTGCTTGGGCACAGCAGAACCCATACGCAGCCCCTGACCACCGGCAACTATAATGACATAGTCCATACTCTTCAATTAGAATTGAGAAATTGAAAAATTGAAATGCTCAATGCTCAATGTTCAATATTATACTAACATCCCGTCGGCAACCTGCTGAGCTGTGTCCTCATCAGCGATGGCAGCAAGCAGAGCCAGCGCAAACGGCAGCGCTGACGAAGGGCCGTTACCGGTGATAATATTGCCGTCGCGCTGCACACGGGTGGCAGTATAAGCGGCGCCCTGAAGTTTGTCCTCAAAGCCAGGATAGCACGTAGCCTTCTTGCCCTTGAGTACGCCCAGCTCACCAAGTACGTATGGCGCAGCACAGATAGCTCCTACCAACTTGCCGGAGGCTGCAAAATCCTCCACGGCATCACATACCACTGACGACTTGCGAAGATTGAGGGCACCGGGCATTCCACCAGGCAGCACCAGCATGTCACCCTCCGACACATCGTACTCATTGTCGGCATCAGCCAGCACCTCCACATCATGGGCGCCGAGCACATAGGGGTCTTCCGTTACAGACATTGTGGTCACCTCCACTCCGCCACGACGGAGCACATCAACTACGGTCAGGGCCTCGACTTCTTCAAAGCCCTCAGCGAGAAAAACAATTGCTTTTTTCATAACAAATAATATTTTAATTCTTCAATTCTTCAATTCTTCCAGATAGCGCGCTATCGTCTCCTTCAGTCCCAGGTAAAGTGCGTCGCAAATCAATGCGTGGCCAATGCTTACCTCGTCAGTCCATGGAATACGCTCATGATAGAATCCCAAGTTTTCGAGGCTCAAGTCGTGTCCCGCATTGAGGCCCAGCCCCAGCTCACGCGCCACCTTGGCAGCAGCAATGAACGGCGCGATAGCAGCCTCACGGTCAGCAGCATAAGCCGTAGCGTAAGGCTCTGTGTATAGTTCCACGCGGTCACTACCCGCATCAGCGGCAGCCTCCACCATTCTCTCCTCGGCAGTCACAAAGATAGAGGTCCTAATACCTGCCTCCTTAAACGGTCCCACCACATCGGTAAGGAAAGACTTGTTTGCCACCGTGTCCCAACCGGCATTCGACGTAATCTGCGACGGAGAGTCAGGCACCAACGTCACCTGCGCAGGCCTCACATCAAGTACCAGCCTGCAGAAATCCTCAGAAGGATAACCCTCAATATTGAACTCCGTATGCAGCGCCGGCTTCAAGGCATACACATCCGAGCGGCGTATGTGCCTCTCGTCAGGACGTGGGTGCACCGTGATGCCCTGGGCACCATAACGCTCACAATCCAGAGCCACCTTGACCACATCCGGGTTATTGCCACCCCGCGCATTGCGCAGCGTAGCTACCTTATTTATATTTACACTGAGTTTTGTCATCTTATTTGCCTATTTCCTGCCAATGAAAACAAACTTTTTCACTTATTGACTGCAAAAATACCAAATAAACGCCACAAACTAAAAAGAAAATACTACTTTTGCTGAAAAATATATCAATTGTGAGCAAGCTAAACAAGACTTTTGCCATTTTCGGCAACAAATTCCAGGCAGAGAAATCCGCCAACATCAAGCAAGTGCTGCAGAGCATCTCGGCCACCGGCAGCCGTATCATTATCGAGCAGGATTTCGCCGAATTCCTGCGCCGCCATGTTGACATCAGCCGCATATATTTTGAGCAGGCACCCTATCAGGACATTGCAGCCGACTTTGCCGTCAGCATTGGCGGTGACGGCACCTTTCTCAACACTGCGCAACTCGTAGGCAACCGCAACATGCCCATCATAGGCATCAACACCGGGCGCCTCGGATTTATCAGTGATATTCTTCCGCAAGATGCCGACAATATACTCCGCGACATAGCCGAAGACAACTACAAGATAGAGGAGCGCTCGCTACTACAAGTGGATGAGCTGTCCCCCACCGGTGGAGACCTGGAGGGAGCCTTCGCACTCAACGAGGTCGCTATCCTCAAGCACGACAACTCGTCAATGATAAGTATCCATGCCACCGTTGACGGCAACTACCTCGCCACATACCTCGCTGACGGACTGATAATCAGCACACCAACCGGCTCCACAGGCTACTCACTCAGCGTGGGAGGACCTATCATCTCGCCTGACTCAAAATCCATCGTGCTCTCCCCCATCGCTGCCCACAGCCTCTCAGTGCGCCCCATCATACTCAACGACAGCGTAAAGATAGAATTCTGTGTTCATAGCCGCAGCCATAACTTTATGCTTGCAGTTGACGGGCGCAGCGAAAGTCTCTACGAAGACACCACCATCACCATACAGGCTGCACCCTACAAACTCCAGATAGTGCGCCACAACGACCACTCTTTCTATGACACGCTGCGCAACAAACTGCTCTGGGGAGCAGACAAAAGATAAAAACGAGAAGTTAAAGAAGTTAATGCCCGCAAGCGGGCAAGAAGTTAACGCTTGCTCCGCAAGCGAGAAGTTAAAGACAATACTCCAGCCTCAATCAAAACATTCGACTATCGTCGAGCGCGTCAGCGCGATAACTTCGAGGAGCCGCAGGCTCCGATAACTTCTGAGCAGCAAAGCTGCGATAACTTCTGAGCGAAGCGATAACTCCTAAAAAATATGAAATACTCCACCAAGCAGATAGCACGCCTTGTATGGCAAGAGCTAAAAGCCAATAAGCTGCAGGCCACCAATAACACCGTGGCCGGACTGCTCATTGTAGGGTTGGAGTTCCTCTTCGTATGGCTCACCAAGCAGACCATCGACATCGCCACCGGCACCAGCACCATCTTCACCTTCCGCACAGCCATCATCCTGCTCGTAGCCACCCTCATTGTGCAGCTGCTGCTCGGAGCATACCGCAGCTGGGTCAACGCCATGCTGTCAGTCAAGGCCAGCAACAAGATGCAGATGGACATCTTTCGTCGCGCACTGCTCACACCCTGGATAGCCAGCAAGAGTTTCCATAGCGGCGACATAATCAACCGAATAGAGAAAGACGTCAATGTCATCGTCAGCCTCGTCACCGACACCCTCCCCTCCTTCATCATCGTCTGTGCGCAGTTCATCGGAGCCTTCGTCTTCCTCTACATCATGGACCGCACCCTGGCCCTGTTCGTAATAATCATCATACCATTCTTCCTCGTCATCGGCAAACTCTATATCAAGACCATGCGCCGCATCTCGCGTCAGATACGCCAGACCGACAGCCATCTGCAAGCGCAGTATCAGGAAGGCATCACTACCCGTGTAGTCATCAAGACCATCCACGGTGCCACCGACGAGATAATACAGCGCACCCTCAAGACGCAGGGCAAGATGGTACGCCTCGTCCACAACCGCGCACGCTACTCTGTCACCTCCAACCTCATAATGAATTTCGGCTTCACCGTAGCCTACCTCTTCACTTTCGTATGGGGCACATATCACCTCAAGATAGGTCTCATCACCTACGGAGCCCTCATAGCCTTCGTGCAACTCGTGGCTCAGATACAGCGGCCTGCACGCAGCCTCGTCAAGTTCATACCCGACATTATCAGCGCCCTCACCTCCGGTGAGCGCATACTCCAGATAAAGCAAATGGACGAGGAGACCAACGGAGAAAAAAGACTCACCCCTCCCCTGCCCGAAGCAAAAACAGGAGTGACACTCAGCAACGTCACTTTCGGCTACAAGGAAGGGCGAGATATACTCCACTGCTTCTCATGCGACTTTCCGCCCCTCAGCCGCACAGCCATCATGGGGCCCACAGGGCAGGGCAAGACCACACTCATACGCCTCATCCTCGCCCTTATCAAGCCACGGCAAGGCAGCATCACCATAGGTTCCACACCCGTCTCCCCCGCCACGCGCCATTATTTCGCCTACGTGCCGCAGGGCAACACCCTCTTTAGCGGAACCATACGCTCCAACCTACAGCTCGCGGCGCCTGATGCCACCGACGAGCAGCTGCTCGAAGCACTGCGCCTCGCCAAGGCCGACTTCGTCCTGAAACTCAAGGAAGGACTATCCTCCCAGTGCGGCGAGCACGGCATAGCCCTCAGCGAGGGACAGGCACAACGCCTGTGCATAGCCCGCGCACTGCTAGTGGATGCCCCTGTGCTACTGCTTGACGAGGCCACCTCCGCACTCGACCCTGATACCGAGGCCGCAGTACTCAACAATATCTGCACCACCCTCACCGACCGCACCATCATCTGCGTGTCTCACCGAGAGAAAATCCTCGAATATTGCGACCAAGTCATCAGGTTGTGATATACCCCCCCTACCTTATTTATAATTAAAAACGTAAATCTTTGGTGGTTCAAAAAGTAATTATTACTTTTGCACCACTAAAACCAATACATCAATTTAATACTATGAGAAAAACATTACTTCTAACATTTTTCGCGCTCATCGCCTTTGCTGCAGGGGCATGGGCTCAACTCACTCAAGATGCAAACGGCTACTACCTCCTGGGGTCAGTACAGGACTGGAAAGACTTCGCAGAAATTGTCAATAGCGAAACGAACACAGCTGCCAATGCCAAGATGATTGCCGACATTGACCTCGGTGATGACCAGACCTATATCTCTCCAACGTGGCGTGGTGATTATTCAAACCGTCACTATCATGGAACTTTTGACGGACAAGGACATACACTTACGGTTCATTATAATAGTTCCAATCTTTTCCATACTCCCTTTAGCCAGACAAGTGGCGCGACAATCAAGAACCTCCATGTGGCTGGCACAATCACATCAAATTGGACGAACGGAGCTTCACACATAAGTGGCCTAATCAGCAACTCTGCAGGTAGTGACGTGATACAGAATGTGTGGGTATCTGTAGATATCTCAGGAGGTGTTGGCGAAAGACTTGATTGGGGTGCCTTTGTCGGGTGTAATAATTGTGGCAACACAACAATTACAGACTGTCTGTTTACTGGTTCCATCACTAATACTGGAACTCGTAACGGATGTTTAGCCGGTCTTGTTTATCAAGGTTCAGTAACAACAAGCAATTGTTTGTCTACAGGTACATTTAATTTCGATTCCAGCTCGAGTACAGTGTCAGTGGGTACTATGACAAATTGCTATATCAAGACGCATCCTGCCTCAATCCCCTCTTCCATGCAGGTAACAGATGCCCAGCTTTCCAACGGTACCACTACTGCTGCGCTGCAAAATGGCCGCAGCGAGGAAATATGGGTACAAGACCCCGTTACCAATCAGCCTATTCTGAAGACGTTTGTTTCTCTTACTCAAGATGCAAACGGCTATTACAAAATCGGCTCAGTGCAAGACTGGAAGAATTTCGCCGAAATGGTCAACAGCGGAACGAATCCTGCTGCCAATGCAAAGATGACAGCAGACATCAACCTTGGCGATGACCAAACAATGATTGGAGATAAGAATGCGCTAACAAATTATGATGATAGATACCATTACCAAGGTATTTTTGATGGTCAAGGACATACTTTAACTGTAGCTTATGTGGTCACAAACACCTCTTACTTGTGTGCAACTTTTGCAAAAATCAAGATGGCTACTATTAAAAATCTACATGTCGATGGTACGATGACCTCCTGTGGATATCATACTGCTGGCGTCGTATCTGATTCCCGGAGTACTGCAAGGATAGAAAATGTATGGTGTTCCGTTGCTATTGTTGGAACCAGCGGAGGACATGACCATTATTCTGGTATTGCCGGCTGCCTAAAGACAGGAGGATTAACTATATCTGATTGTCTTTTCACCGGAAGTATTACAACGGCAACTTCATATACAGGACATTTCATCGGGTATATAGATAGTGGCACAGCAACAACTACTAACA
>JAGCYL010000006.1 GCA_017960825.1 Bacteroidaceae bacterium
AATGTATAATGTTCAATGTATAATGTTCAATGTGGCAATAGCCATACTGTTGCTATCCTCTTGCCACCGTGCCACACTGAAAGAGCAATGTGCAGAGATGGTAAAGAAAGAATGGCGCCGTATGCCACGCAATATCACGATGGGGGTGGTGCTCGATTCGCTGAAATACGATGAACAAACCAATACTCTCGTCTATTACCACACAATGGATGACTCCCTCTACACTGAGGAGATGATACGCCTGGGCAAGAGCCAGCTACGCGAGCAACTATTGCTTGAGATAAGCAACTCGGTTTCCCTTAAGCGCCTGAAGGACGAGGGTCTTTCTTTCTGCTATGTATATAAGGCCAGAAGTACGGGTAAAGAATGTCTTAGCCTTTTCTTCGATAACGAAGAGATGTAAATATTCAAATAGTGAAGATGTCAAATAGGCAGATAGAAGAACGTTCAGAAAAAGCCATGCAACTGTTTGCAGAGGGCTACAACTGCGCACAGTCAGTGGTGGCTGCATGGGCCGACTACTACGGACTGGACATAGATATGGCCCTCCGTCTCAGTAGTAGTTTTGGCGGAGGAATAGGACGTATGCGTCTCACTTGCGGTGCTGCATGCGGAATGTTTATACTCGCAGGTTTGGAGACTGGCACCACCGACCCCAAGGATCGTGAGGGGAAGGCTAACAATTATCAGACGGTTCAGCAGTTGGCCGAGGAGTTCCGCAAGGAGATGGGCTCTATCACCTGTGGCGAACTACTCGGTTTGGCCAAAGCTGAAGAAACGACAATGCCGGATGAGCGTACGCCCGAATATTACCGTAAGCGTCCTTGCAAAGAGATTGTGGGATGTGCCTCTCGTATTTTTGGACACTATCTGCAGCAGAAAGAGAACGACGTAAATATCACATAGTTTCAGGGAAATGCTTTTGTACTTTGATATGTCGAAAATAATTCGTAATTTTGCATTCGTAAATTATTATCCGACTATTGATTTCCCCAAAACTGATTAACTCAATGAAAAACATATTTTGTGGTCTGGGTGTCGCGCTGATAACTCCTTTTACTCCCGGTGGTAAGGGGGCAGTGGACTTCGGCACACTGCGCCACCTTATTAATTACGTTATAGACGGCGGTGCCAACTTTCTGTGTGTGCTTGGCAGTACTGCTGAGACACCTTGTCTGAGCGCTGACGAGCGCAGGTCGGTGAAAGACTTTGCAGTAGAGACTGCTGGCGGCAGGGTGCCTATATTGCTGGGTATGGGGGGTAACGACACCCGTGCCTTGACAGAAGAAATAGAGTCATTCGATTTCGATGGCGTTGACGGTATCCTTTCGGTTGTGCCGTACTACAACAAGCCCTCTCAACTTGGAATATACGAGCACTTCAAGTGCGTGGCCGAGGCTGCTGCGCATAGAGCCGGACTGCCTGTGGTGGTTTACAATGTGCCAGGGCGTACGGGCGTGAATATGCAGGCTGCTACTACCCTGCGACTGGCTCGCGAGGTGGACAATATAGTGGCAGTAAAGGAAGCTAGCGGCAGCGTGGCTCAGATGGAGACTATTGTCCAGAACGCCCCTGACGGCTTCGGCGTGCTGAGTGGTGACGACTCGCTTGCTTGCGAATTTATTGGTCGCGGCGGCTGTGGTGTTATTTCAGTGGTGGGTAATGCTATACCGCAGACTTTCTCTACTATGGTTAGGGCAGCGCTGGACGGTCGCTCCTCCGAGGCAGCTGCTATCAACGAGGAACTGCAGGAGCTCTACCGCCTGGCTTTCGCTGACGGTAATCCTGCTGGTATTAAAGCTTTGCTCAACGCAAAGGCTCTTTGCGCCAACTGTCTGCGTCTGCCGCTGACTCCGGCTACGGCTGAAACGGCTGATGGTCTTAGGGTTTTTGCCCACTTTAGTTAAAAAATAGCTCTATTTTATACTCTGTTTGCTTTGTTTTAACTTTTTTAGGAGTGGGAATGGAGTGAATGGAGTAATTTTGCAGCGTTAAAACTTAATAATCCATCATGGAACAAAACGTAGATATCCGTTCTTTGAACGAACTTATTGAGAGTAAATCGGCCATCGTTACTAATATCAAGATTGGTATGGGACAGGTCATAGTGGGGCAGTCCCATCTTATTGACTCGTTGTTGGTATGCCTGCTGAGCAACGGCCATGTGCTGCTTGAAGGTGTGCCTGGCTTGGCCAAGACATTGGCGATAAAGACATTGGCAGGCATTGTTGAAGGCTCCTTCAAGCGCATACAGTTTACACCTGACTTATTGCCTGCTGATGTGGTGGGTACTATGGTGTATAGCCAGAAGAGTGAGGAGTTTATGGTAAAAAAAGGTCCTGTGTTTGCCAACTTTGTGCTTGCAGACGAGGTGAACCGTGCCCCAGCCAAGGTGCAAAGTGCGCTGCTGGAGGCTATGCAAGAGCGCCAGGTGACTATAGGCAACGACACTTTCCGCTTGCCTGAGCCTTTCTTGGTATTGGCTACTCAGAATCCCATAGAGCAGGAGGGCACCTATCAGTTGCCTGAGGCTCAGGTTGACCGTTTTATGCTCAAGGCTGTGATTGGCTATCCTTCGATAGAGGAAGAACGCACAGTGGTTGACAATCATATCAAGGGCAAGAGCCAAGAGGTAAAGCCGATGGTTGGAGTGAAGGACATAGTGGATGCTCGCGAGGTAGTGAAGCAGATATATGTGAGCGAGGAGATAGAGAAGTATATCACCGACATAGTGTTTGCCACTCGCTACCCTGATCGCTACAACCTCCAGGATATGAAGCAGAATATCAGTTTTGGCGGCTCACCACGTGCCAGCATCAATCTTGCGCTGGCTGCTAGGGCATATGCGTTCCTCAAGCACAGGGGATATGTGATTCCAGACGATGTGAGAGCCATGGCTCATGATGTGCTGCGCCACCGTATTGGGCTTACATACGAGGCCGAGGCCAACAACATCACGGCTGACGATATCATCAACCAAATCCTAGAGAATGTGAAGATCAGTTAGTATTCAGAACTTCACAATTATCAAACAAATGGACACTAACGAACTGCTCAAAAAGGTTAGGCAACTGGAGATTAAAACTCGGGTGCTTAGCAATAATGTCTTTGCAGGCGAGTATCACTCGGCTTTCAAAGGCAGGGGCATGTCGTTTAGCGAGGTGAGAGAGTACCAAGTGGGCGATGACGTAAGGGATATTGACTGGAACGTGACAGCTCGCTTCGGCCGCCCTCACACCAAATTGTTTGAGGAGGAGAGGGAATTGACCGCTGTGTTGTTAGTAGATGTGTCGGGCAGCCTGAACTATGGTGCCTACAATGGAGTGGGGCGCGATATGGTGAGTGAGATTGCTGCCACTTTGGCCTTTTCTGCTATCCAGAACAATGATAAGATTGGCGTCGTCTTTTACAGCGACCGCATAGAGAAATACATACCGCCTAAGAAGGGACGCAAGCATATCCTCTATATCCTGCGCGAGTTATTGGAGCTGGAGCCCGAAGGTCATGGCACCGATCTCGGCAATGCGCTGGAGTTCCTGATCAATACCCAAAAGAAGGCTTGCTCAGTGTTTGTAATCAGCGACTTCGTGGGAGGCACAAACTATACCAAGCCTCTCATGGTGGCCAGTCGAAAGCATGAGATGGCTGCCATACAAGTGTACGATCGCTTTATGGCTGAGTTGCCTAATGTAGGCATGATAAAGGTGACTGACAGCGAGACAGGGGAGGATCAGTATGTCGATTCGGCTTCTAAGAGAGTGAGGCATGCTCATGCCAAGCACTGGATCGACCATGAGCAGAAACTCAAGGAACTGTTCACTGCCCAGAAAGTCGAATTTGTGAGCCTTACTACTGAGGACGACTATGTAGCTGCCCTCAAACAGTTGTTTGACAGTAGGAGCAGAGCATAAGTAGATATGCACATGAGAAGAAGGATAATATTGCTGCTAAGTCTGTTTGTTGCCACGATAGTGATGGCACAGGTGAACGTGACGGTGAAGATGGATACAAACCAAATTTTCATCGGCGAGCAGGTGCTGCTTAAACTTAAGGTAAGCGCCAGTAGCAACGATATTGTCATCGTCCCACAGTATCCTGACAGTGTGTTGGTGGAAGGTGTAGAGGTGTTGGGCCACTACCGCGAGAGTACGGCTAGCCTTGACGCTGGCCGTCGCCAGACGATAGTGGAGGCCTATCGCATCACCTCGTTTGACTCTGCGCTGTACTATATACCACCAATAGAGGTACAGGTAGGTGATAGCGTGTATAAGAGCAAGAGCGGTATGGCCCTAAAAGTGGTTAGTCCCGATGTGGACACCACAAAGGTGGACAAATTCTTCGGTCCGAAGGAGAATGCCGAGGTCTATTACGACTGGAGCGACCTGCGACGCCCGTTCTTGCTGTGGCTGCTGGGCGTGTTGTTACTAATTGCAGCAGCTTATATGGCAGTACAGATAAAGAATAACCATCGCATTCTGCCCAAGCTAAAGCTCCACCTCGAAGGACCGCCCCACAAATGGGCCATGCGCCAGATAGCCAAACTGCAGACTAATCGCCCCGAGGCTCCTGAGGAGGCTCACCGCTACTATGCCGACCTAACCGATATAGTGCGTACTTACATAGCGCGGCGTTATGGTTTCAAGGCAACGGCAATGACCTCTGCCCAGATTATCGAGCGACTGAGGGATGCTAACGAGTCCAAACTGTTGGCTGAACTGCAAGAGATGTTTGAGGCAGCAGACCTTGTGAAATATGCAGGTCTTAATACTGCGATAGATGAAAACGACCGCAATCTGGTAATAGCCATAGAGTATGTGAACGCCACCAAGGAAACAGAGGCTGATAAGAAACGTGCGCCTAAACTGAAGGAGGAGCCAAAGGTTAAGCGCAGTCGTCGCCAGAGGTATCTGCTCATTGCGACTAATGTGGCCGTCGCACTGGCGGGTCTGACCCTCTTCGTATGGTCTGTAGTGACAATGTATAATATGTATTATTAACCACACGCTCAAAAAATGGAATTTGTCAATCCTGCATGTCTATTGCTGCTATTGCTGCTTATTCCCTACGGCATTTGGTTCTTCCTGCTGAGGGGACGGAAGGAGCCATCTATGAAGATACCTTCCACGCAGGCATACCAGAACGCTGCCAAGTCGATGAGGCAGCGCCTGATGTGGGTGCCCTTTGCATTAAGAGCACTTGCCTTTGCTATGGTAGTAGTCGTGCTCGCAAGGCCACAGAGCAGCAACAGCTGGAACGACTCCGAAGTAGAGGGTATAGACATTATGTTGGCGATGGATGTGTCAACCAGCATGCTGGCAATGGATTTCAAACCTAACCGTGTGGAGGCTGCGCGTATGGTGGCCACCGATTTTGTGTCGCGTCAGCGTAATGACAATATCGGGTTGACCATCTTCGCAGGAGAAGCGTTTACACAGTGTCCTCTCACTACTGACCATGATGCACTGTTGCAGATGTTCACAAATATCAGTTGCGACCTCCCTGCCACGGGTATGATTGACGATGGCACCGCGATAGGCATGGGCATAGCCAATGCAGCGAGCCGTCTGCAGGAGAGCAAAGCCAAGAGTAAGGTAATCATCCTGCTTACTGATGGCTCTAACAATATGGGTGAGATTTCTCCACTCACTGCTGCAGAGATGGCAAAGACGCTCGGCATTCGCGTTTATACCATCGGCGTTGGTACCAACGGAACCGCAACCTTCCCATATCCTTTGCCCGGCGGCGGAGTTAGTTACACGCGTATGCCGGTGGAGATAGATACAAAAATGCTGAAGGAGATAGCCTCTGTTACTGGCGGCAAATTCTATCGTGCTACTAATAATGATGAGCTTGAGAAGATATACGAAGATATTTCTAAGCTCGAAAAGTCGCGTATCATGGTGACTAATTACACCAAGCGCCATGAGGCATACTATCCCTTTGCTCTCATCGCACTGATAGCCCTGCTGCTGGAACTACTGCTCAGCAATACACTACTAAAGAAGATACCATAGAAATACAATAACCATAAAGGACGAAATGTTCAGATTTGCCAATCCCGAATACTTATATCTGCTGACAGTATTGCCGCTGTTGGTGTTGCTGTTTGGGCTTAACCGCAAGGCGGGGCGCAAGCGGCTGCTACGTCTTGGTAAGGCAGAGTATGTCAGGCGTTTGATGGCAGAGGTTTCAGAGACCAGGGTATGGATTAAGTTTGCTCTGTTGATTGGCGCTCTTGCCATCGTGGTGCTTATTCTCGCACGTCCTCAGATGGGTATGCGAATGAAGACGGACACGGTTTCCGGCATTGAGGTAGTGGTGGCAATGGACGTGAGTAACTCCATGATGGCAGACGATGTGGAGCCCAATCGCTTGACAAAGGCCAAGCAGGTGGTTAGCTCACTCTGTAGTCGCCTGAAGAACGACAAAGTAGCTCTGGTGGTATTTGCAGGTAATGCTTTCTTGCAGATGCCCATGTCGGCTGACAATGTATCGGTCAAGATGTTTCTGGATGCCATCAACACTGGCATGATTCCCACTCAGGGTACTTCAATAGCTGAGGCTCTGAAAATTAGCAACAATAGTTTCTCGGCGCAGAAGGATGTGAAGCGAGCCGTGGTGGTCATCACCGACGGCGAGGACCACGAGGGCGGGGTGGAGGATGCTCTCTCCGAACTGAAGAAAAAGGGAGCCAATGTATATGTGCTCGGTATAGGTAGCACTAAGGGGGCTACTATAAAGAATGGCAATGACTATCTGCGCGATATTGACGGCAATATTGTGGTGACACGCCTCAATGAAAGTATGTGCCAGCAAATAGCTAAGGCTGCTAACGGCAACTATATCCATGTGGACAATAGTAATTCGGCGCAGGATCAGTTAGTAGACGAACTGAATCATCTGCAGCGCAGCGAGCTCAACGGCTCGGCATACGAAGAATATAATGATCTTTTTCCATGGCTGGCTATTGTAGCTCTGGTGCTGCTGGCTATCGAGGTGGTGGTACAGCCACGAAAGAGTCACTACTTTGATTCCTGGAACTTATTCTCCGTAAAGACCGGCACCCATAAGGCTATGTTGCTCCTTCTTATGATGACCATGAGCATTGCAGCCAGCGGTCAGTCAGCCACCAAGATACAGACTCACAAGGGCAATATTTCCTTTACCAAGAAGCTAGACTCGCTCGCGGTGATTCATTATCAGAAGGCTATTGCTCTGGACAGCACAAATTTCAAGGCACATTATAATCTTGGCAACACCTATCTGCGCCAAGGGAAGGCTCAGGATGCGCTACGCGAGTATGAGAAAAGTGCGGCATTATCCCCCTCGCGTCTTGTGAAGGCCGGCATTTATCATAATATCGGTGTTATCAATCAGACCGCCCAGCAATTTGATCAGGCTATTGATGCATACAAAAAGTCACTGCGTGCCTATCCCAATGACGACCGTACTCGCTATAACCTGGCCTTATGTCAACACCAGCGTAAGAAGAATCCTAACCAGCAGCCTAACCAGCAGCAGAACAAAGATGACAAGCAGGGACAGGATAAGGATAAAAAGGACCAGCAACAACAAAATCAACAACAGGATAAGGATCAGCAGAAGCAACAACAGCAGCAACAGATGTCAAAGCAGAATGTCGAACAGATGCTGCGGGCAGTACAGATGCGTGAGCGTGAAACTCAGGATAAGTTAAAGCGCAAGATGCAGCCCGCAGGGCGCAGGCATCTGGAGAAGAATTGGTAAAAAAGAAGCAAGACCGCTTTATGAAGCGCACAATAATATATATGATCATCTTGCTCACGTCGCTGGGCGCAAAGGCAGCAGTAACCATCACCGCCAAGGCACCGCCTACAGTGGGAGTGGGCGAGCAGTTTCGGCTGCAATATACGGTCAATTCTGCTAATGTGGGTAGTGAGCCGCATATTAATAGCATAGCTGGCTTTGATGTGGTATATGGACCAGCCACTTCGGTGAGTCGGAGCATAAGCTCGATCAACGGCCGCACTACTGAGAACTCGTCCACCACATACACCTTCACCCTCATAGCCCGCAAGGAAGGTAAATATCAGCTACCGTCAATTACACTAAAAATTGACGGTAACAGCTATACGTCAAACAGCCCCTCAGTTCAGGTGGTAAAAGGCAGTGGCTATTCCACCGGCTCACAGAATACACGCAGCTCCCAAGCTCCACTGCCTGCTCAGACTATGGGAGGAGGCAAGAGCTCTCCGCGTGTGGGGCCTGGCGATTTGTATATCGAGGTTTCGGCTAACAAGCGCACAGTGTATGAGCAGGAGCCCGTGTTATTGTCGTACAATGTATATACCACACAGGCTCTCGAGCAGTTGCAGGGGAAGATGCCAGACCTCAAAGGATTTGTTGCAAAAGAGATGTCCCTGCCGCATGAAAAGCAGTTGAGAATCGTCAATCGCAATGGGCGCACTGTGCAGACAACTACGTGGAGTCAGTATGTGATGTTCCCTCAGCAGAGTGGACGCCTAACCATTCCATCTATTCCCTTTGAGGGCATTATAGCTTACGCTAATCGTAATGTTGACCCCATCGAAGCATTCTTCTTTGGCACCAGTGCCACCACTCGCATCAATCACACAGTTCATGCACCAGCCCTTGATATTACCGTCAAGCCGCTGCCGCCTAAGCCAGACTCCTTCTCCGGGGCAGTAGGCAATAACTTCACTGTGACAGCTGCCATGGCTACTAAGACTCCACGCGAGAATGAGACTATCACACTAAAGGTTAAAGTCAGCGGTACTGGCAACATTGACCTCATCACGCCCCCCGAGGTTCATTTTCCTGCCGACTTTGAGCAGCTTGACAACAAGGCTGTGGCAAACACAACCCTCACTCCCGAGGGGATGAAGGGCGATTTGGCGATAGAGTACTATGCTATTCCTAATCACAAGGGTCAGTACGTTATCCCGCCTGTTGAATTGACCTATTTCAGTCCTGCCGACGGGTCATACCATACCATATCTTCCGGTAAACCTATTGTGGTGAAGGTAGCCAAAGGTAACCCCAATTCTTATGCAGCGCGTCAGCGTATGAAGAATAACGATATCCGCCATATCCACCTTGACTCAATATCCGCCGACAATGCCTCTGCCGGAGGCGGTATGTTGCCAGTGGCATCGGTGTATGCGTTGCTTATAATATTATTCATCGTAGCATACAAGGTGCTCCAGCTGAGACAGCGCCGCAGGGCCGACGTGCAGGGCCGACTGCTGCGCAAGGCTGGTAGTAAGGCTAATGCACGACTACGCACCGCCCAGCGAATGATGCGGGACGGTAAATCGTCGGAGTTTTATGCTGCGACGCTCGGCGCATTGCGTGATTTTGTGGCCGACAAACTTGTACTACCAGTGACAGATGTTACGAAGGAGAAGATTGCCGCACTCTTTGATGAATATGGCGTACCTTCAGACCTCAGCATGCGCTATAGTGAGGTGGTGAGTGATTGTGAGTTACATATCTACGGCGTTAGTTCTGATGACCCAGGCGCAATGCAGCGCACCTATGATGCTGCCGAGCAGGTAATAACGAAACTTAACCCGTTGCTTAAGAAAACCAAGAAATAATGCGTACCCTGAACATCATATTTTTGTTGCTCCTTGCCTGCACCGTACAGTCGAGTGATGCTGCTGTGTCTAAGGCAGCTGCCGACACACTCTACTCACAGCACCACTACGTTGAGGCAGCCGAGGCATACACCAAACTTCTTAAGTCTCATCCCCGCAATTCACAGCTGCTATATAACCTGGGTAACTGCTACTATAGGCTCAGGGATATGCCGCATGCCATCTTGGCTTATGAGCGTGCAGCCAAGATCAATCCCTCAGATGGCGATTGCCGTCATAACCTTACGCTAGCACGTGCACAGACGCAGGATAAGTTTTATTCTTCCTCCGACTTGGATATAGCGTGGTCCTTCAATAGTTTTGTCAATACCTTTGGTGCGGCAGGGTGGGCATGGCTCTCAGCTGTCGCTTTGGGCGTGATGTTGACCGCAATCCTTTTGATGCGTTTCAGCAATGTGCGATGGATAAAGAAGACTACTTTTGCAGTTATACTGCTTGCTGCCGTGTGCATAATACTATTCATTATCTTTGCAATCATTCAGCGCAGCAAGCATGCCGACCATTCCTCTGCCATCATCATGAATACCACCAAACTGATGAGTACTCCTGATACAACGGGCACCAACCTCTTTACACTGCATGGCGGCACAAAAGTTTCGCTTCGCGATACCACCCTTCCTACATGGTTCGAGGTGTCACTTAGCGATGGCCAGAAGGGTTGGATTAATAATGATGATATGGAAAAAATATGATAGCTATGAAAAATATTTTCTTTATTTTCTGTTTGCTGACCGGCTCTCTCTTTGCGGCAGCACAAAGTGATGCAATTGAAGTGTATATCCTCGATGCCAGCGGTACTCCCACCAATATACGCAGTGCGCCTAAAGGCAAGGTGGTAGATCAGGTCCCTGTAGATGGAGAATGGGTTTTTTATGTGCATAGTCCTCGCAATGGATGGTGGCAAATCGCCGATGGAGAATACTATGATGCCAACCCTGATAATGCCGATGAGAACGGCGATTGGCGCCACATGGACCTCCGCGGTTCTAATTCGGGCTATTGGGTGCATTACAGCTGCATAGGATTCGGCCTCATCGGCGGTGAGGAAAATCATAAGTTGCGTGTCGCTCCCAGCAATGGCAGCAAGGTAGTATATACCGTCAAAACATCGGAGATGTACTTCCACCCGATTGCCTTGAAAGGAGAGTGGGTAAAGGTTGTCAGCACCGATGGTAAACATACTGGATGGATAACGCGCGACATGATATGCTCCAATCCCCTTACAACATGTCCTTGATTTCTTGCGATTTTCATAATTTATTATTACTTTTGCATTTGCAATATAATATACGTTAGCACTTTACAACAACTATATATATGTACAGATCTAAGACATGTGGCCAATTACGCATCGGTGATGTGGGCCAGCAAGTAACCCTGGCGGGCTGGGTGCAGAGAACCCGCAAGATGGGAGGTATGACATTTGTGGACCTCCGCGACCGCTACGGCATCACTCAGTTAGTGTTCAACGAGGAAACCAATAAGGCTCTCTGTGATGAGGCCAACAAGTTGGGGCGCGAGTTTGTTATCCAGATTGTAGGCTCTGTCAGCGAACGCTACAACAAAAACCCCAAGATGCCTACGGGTGACATAGAGATTATTGTCTCTGAACTCAAGGTTCTCAATGCCAGTCTCACGCCTCCGTTTACTATCGAGGAGAACTCTGATGGCGGCGACGAGCTCCGCATGAAGTATCGCTACCTCGATCTGCGCCGCAGCAACGTCAGGGCTAATCTGGAGCTGCGCCATAAGTTCTGCCTCGCCGTGAGGCATTTCCTCGACAGCAAGGGGTTCCTTGAGATAGAAACTCCCGTGTTGGTCGGCTCTACTCCTGAAGGAGCACGTGACTTCATCGTGCCTTCACGTATGAACCCCGGCCAGTTCTACGCTCTGCCACAGAGCCCTCAGACTCTCAAGCAGCTACTCATGGTGGCAGGAATGGACAGATATTTCCAGATTGTTAAGTGTTTCCGCGACGAAGACCTTCGTGCTGACCGCCAGCCGGAGTTCACACAGATAGACTGCGAGATGAGCTTCGTGGAACAGGATGACATCATCCGCACCTTTGAGGAGATGACCAAATATCTCTTCAAGGAGGTGCGCGGCTACGACCTCGGTGAGCAGCCGTTCTTGCGTATGCCGTGGATCGAGGCGATGACTCGTTTCGGCTCTGACAAACCAGACATGCGTTTTGGCATGGAGTTCGTAGAACTGATGGATGTGCTCAAGGGCACGGGCGAGTTTGCCGTCTTCAACGAGGCAGAGTACATCGGTGGCATTTGTGCCAAGGGCTGTGCCGTATATACCCGCAAGCAGCTTGACGAGCTCACCAACTTTGTTAAGAGTCCGCAGATAGGTGCCAAGGGGCTTGTATATGCCCGTGTTACGGAAGAGGGCGTCAAGAGTTCCGTGGATAAGTTCTATTCTCCCGAGGTGCTCAGTCTTTTGGCTGAGAAGACGGGGGCTGAGGTCGGCGACCTTATCCTCATAATCAGTGGCCCCGATGCGATGAAGGCCCGCAAGCAGCTCTGCGAACTGCGCCTGTTGATGGGCGAACGCCTTGGTTTGAGGGATAAAAATAAGTTTGCGTTGCTGTGGGTAGTTGATTTCCCGATGTTTGAATGGAGCGACGAGGAGCAGCGCCTGATGGCTATGCACCACCCGTTCACCGCCCCCAAGCCCAGCGATGTACCCAAACTCGACACAGATCCTGCTTCCGTTCTTGCAGATGCCTATGATATGGTGTGCAATGGTGTTGAGGTAGGTGGTGGTTCCATCCGTATCCACGATGCTGTGCTGCAGGCAAAGATATTTGAGGTTCTCGGCTTCACGCCTGAGAAAGCTCAGGAGCAGTTCGGCTTCTTGATGAATGCCTTTAAATACGGTGCGCCGCCTCACGGTGGTCTGGCTTATGGTCTCGACCGCTTCGTCAGTCTCTTTGCCGGCCTTGACTCCATCCGCGATTGCATTGCTTTCCCGAAGAATAACTCCGGACGCGATGTGATGCTGGATGCCCCCTCTGCAGTGGACCAGGCGCAGCTCGATGAACTGCAGTTGGCACTTGCTCCTAAAGCATAATGTATCGATGGGTTAGATTGTCAAATAGTGAAATATCAAATTGTTAAATAAAACTATGGACCAGACAGAAAAAACTGTACAAGAAGCACAGGCTCAAGCTATGGAGCAGGCACAGCAGGCAGCAGAGCAAGCTCGCATAGCTGCTGAGGAACAAGTGAAGGAGATGCAGCGAAAGCAGCTCGAGGATATGCCGAAGGAGTATGCCAAATCGATGGCCAAGCAGGAGCTCAACAGGGCAGTGTCGCAGGTTTTGCCTGACGAGGTGAACCGTCTCAGATGGGGTGGTGCCCGCGCCCTGCCTGTAATAGGCCCTATCGTGCAGTGGATTGATAATGTCAAGTGGCTGCGCAGACTGTTCGGTGGCAAATAGGCAAATCAAGTTGTTCACTTAGAATATATATTAGAAAGTGACGGACACATTAGTGCCCGCCACTTTCTTTTGAAACAATCTAGATTCTCTCCTAAGCCGATGGGATATGTTGATGGCTCAGACCCTACAGTATTCCCTGATTTGCTCTACCTTCTCCTCTATCGGCAGAGTGCCGTCAATCCAATGGATAGTGATTCCACGCCGCTCCATGCCGCGAAACCATGTCATCTGGCGCTTGGCAAACTGATGGATGGCAATCTCAAGATCATGTACCATTTCATCGTAAGTGATTTCACCGATAAGGTGGCGAGTAAGATACTTGTATTCAAGTCCATAATAAATCAAATCCTCAGGATTGATGCTGCTGTCAAGTAGGCTTTGCACTTCCTGAAGCATTCCTTCGTCCAGTCGCCTATGCAACCGCTCTGTGATTCGCTGGCGTCGTAACTCACGCGGGATGTCAATACCAAAGGTTATGTTGGGCAGGGTGGGGAAGGAGCGCTGCTCTGCGGGAATATGCTGATAGAAGGTTTCTATCTCTATTGCGCGGATAGCGCGTTGTGGACTGTCAACGTCGGTGGTGTTATGCAGAGTCTTGAAGGAAGAAAGAATCTCAGTCAGCTCTGCCAGACTCTTGCCTTCGAGGGAGTGGCGCAGTGGTGGATTGGCCGGAACATCAAAAAGGCGGTAGCTACGCAGCACCGACTCCACATACAGGCCGCTGCCTCCGCAAAAGACAACCCTCTTGCTACGCGAAGTGATGTCTTGATACGCACACAGAAAGTCGCGCTGGAAATCATAGACGGTGTATTTGCTGCCGGCCGGCACAATGTCTATGAGATGGTAAGGAATACTTACGCTGGCCATACCATCCTTGCTGACGGTGTATTCGTTCAGGTCCTTGCCGGTGCCGAGGTCCATTCCGCGATACACCTGCCGACTGTCGCCGCTGATAATCTCAGCGTCCAGGCAGACGGCCAACTCCACGGCAAGGCTTGTCTTGCCGCTGGCGGTTGGGCCAAGGATGGTAATCATTCTGTTCACGCTGCAAAATTAAGATAAAAAGGCTTCCCTGCAAAACAGAAAAGCCTTTTTATTCTTATAATAGCGTGTTGGTTTGCTTACTTCAGCTCAGCGAGGTACTTGATAGTGCGTACCATCTGGCTAGTGTAGCTGTTCTCATTGTCGTACCAAGCAACAACCTGAACGAGCGAGTTGCCGTCGCCAATCTTGCTGACCATAGTCTGGTTAGCGTCAAACAGAGAACCGAACTTCATGCCGATGATGTCGCTGCTGACGAGCTTCTCCTCGGTGTAACCGAATGACTCGTTGGTGGCAGCCTTCATGGCAGCATTGATACCCTCAACAGTTACCTCACCTTTAACAACGGCGTGCAGGATGGTGGTAGAACCTGTGGGAGTCGGAACGCGCTGGGCAGCACCAATCAGCTTTCCATTCAGTTCGGGGATAACCAAACCGATAGCCTTGGCAGCACCAGTGGAGTTAGGCACGATGTTCTGAGCACCGGCACGTGCGCGCTGCACATCACCCTTGCGCTGAGGACCGTCCAGAATCATCTGGTCGCCAGTGTAAGCGTGTACGGTGGTCATGATACCGCTCTGGATAGCAGCGAAATCATTCAGAGCCTTGGTCATAGGAGCCAGACAGTTGGTGGTGCAGCTTGCTGCAGAGATGATAGTGTCGGCAGGAGTCAAGGTCTTGTGGTTAACATTGTAAACGATGGTGGGCAGGTCATTGCCGGCAGGAGCAGAGATCACAACCTTCTTGGCGCCAGCCTGGATGTGAGCCATTGACTTCTCCTTTGAGGTGTAGAAACCGGTGCACTCCAGCACAACGTCAACACCCAGCTCGCCCCAAGGCAGCTCGGCTGCATTGGGCTTTGCATAGATAGTAATCTCCTTGCCATCAACGATGATGGAGTTGTCGGTAGCCTCAACAGTGTGCTTACCCTCGCCAAACTTGCCGGCGAAGCCACCCTGTGCTGTGTCATACTTCAAGAGGTGAGCAAGCATCTTAGGGCTTGTCAGGTCATTGATTGCTACTACTTCATAGCCTTCAGCCTCAAACATCTGGCGGAAAGCAAGGCGGCCGATACGACCGAAACCATTAATACCAACTTTTGTTGCCATAAATTTTTAGATTTTAAGTTTATTAGTTTGTTTGATTATGTGATTTTTTGTGACGAAAAATGCTTTTTTTAGCGAAAGTTTTCTCTAAAGCGGTGCAAAATTACGAAAAAGTTTTTATTTTTGCACAGCATACTATAGAAAAATGTTTTACATTTTAAATATAAGCATAATTCAAATCTCAAATTTCAAACTTCAAATTTCATAACTATGGGTTTTATCAAAGAATTTAAGGAGTTTGCCATGAAAGGCAACGTGATGGACATGGCGGTCGGTGTTATCATCGGCGGCGCGTTTGGTAAGATAGTCAGCTCGTTGGTTGACGACGTAATCATGCCGCTCGTAGGCAAGCTGACCGGTGGCGTTGATTTCACCACACTGGCCGTAACCCTCGGCGAGGGAGAAAATGCAGCCAAGATTACCTACGGCAACTTTATTCAGAACATCATCGACTTCCTGATCATTGCCTTCTGTATCTTCCTCATGATTAAGGGCATGAACAAAATGAACAGGAAGAAGGAAGAAGAGCCCGCTCCCGCACCAGAGCCAAGCAACGAAGAGAAGCTCCTCGGAGAGATTCGCGACCTTCTGGCAAAGAAATAAAATCTTAGGCTATATGGACAAACTCAGCTCCATACTGGTGGCAGTCATTATGGCAGCCGCCAGTATAACGATGTCTGCCCATGAGGTGGACACCGTGAGAGTGGCAGGCCCCTTCACTGTGCTCAAGCCATATATGATAGACACGGTGGATGCTAAGCAGAAGAAACTCTCAGACACCTACGCACTCGATACCTATCTGTCAACAGATGTTGCCAGGCAAGGACGGCTGGTGGCCATCAGCGACCTTAATGCTGACTCCACCCTCCGCGGACAGCTCCTTATGGCAGCCTTTACCTTTAGCCTCGATCGCTACACAAAGCTGGACATCAAGGCCAACGGTCCCAAGCAGAAGAAAATCTTTGTCAACGGCAAGGAAACCACAGCTTCCCAAGGCTACCAGCGCGGCCAGTACGATGTCGTTATCAAATACATCCCCGACACCACCGCCCTTACCATCAACCTTGAGCCCGATCCACAATCATCAAATCTCAAACTTCAAATCTCAAATTTCAAATCTCAAACTTCAAATCTCAAAGACAAGCGCCCCTTCTCCCTTGACGACGTTATGGAGATGAGGCACCTCACAGGATTAGGCCTCTCACCTTCTGGCAACTACGCCACCATCAGCACTTGGTGGTACGACCACGAGGGCAAGCAGCAGCGTCGCAACGAATTGATTAACCTTGCCAGTGGCACCACCACCGTCGTACCACAAGGCGGACTGCGTTGGATGCCCAAGACTGACCGACTCATAGGCGTACGTACCGTTGACGGCAAGAAGCAGCTCGTCAGCTACTCACCTGCCGATTTCAGCGAGCAAGTGCTTTGTGCCGACCTTCCTCTTGACATCTTCACTATGTCGCCCACCGAAGAATTCCTTATCCTCACTAAATACGAAGATGGCCCCGAACGTGAGAGCGGCGTCTATGAGGTTCTTACGCCTGACGACCGTCAGCCGGGATGGCGCTCACGCTCCCACTTGGCCGTCTATGACCTGCGAACAGGGCTGATGCAGCCGCTGACCTACGGCCACTCGCGCACGTACCTCGCCGACGTCAGCCGCGACGGACGCTATGCCTTGGTGATGACCAGCGGCAGTGTGCTGGGCCGACGTCCCACGGAGGTCAGTTCGCTCTTCCGAATCGACTTGCAGACGCTGGCTGTGGACACCCTCCTGCGCAACGAAGGAT
>JAGCYL010000049.1 GCA_017960825.1 Bacteroidaceae bacterium
AACTTCTTATAGATAGATTTAATGGACATTCCATCTTCAAGCATATGCATGTACTTCAAGCACTCTGCATAACCATGTTTCTTCCTTTTTGACATAATAAACCCCAAAAGTTTTTTGTCTAACTTTCGGGGTTCACTTCATACGCGAGAGCGCTTTTTTTTGTTTTCTCCACGCTTCTTTTTATTTTCTCTGCGGCTTTTGTTTTTCTCTCCACGCGCGTAAAATAAATAAGGTATAGTAAAACCGCGTGCCGGTGCGGGCGCTATACCATTAGTGTGGTATGCAATTTGCCGTGCATGTGGTATTGTGGGGGTGCGAAAGTCGCCGTACCTTTGCATTCGAAAGTTGAAGACATCTCGGCGGCTTTTTGATTGCAAACAACTAATTAAAATTATACACTTATGGCAAACAAAAAATTTCATGTTGAGACACTGGCCCTCCATGTAGGGCAGGAAACGGCTGACCCCACGTCTGATTCACGCGCGGTGCCAATCTATCAAACCACCTCTTATGTATTCCACAGCTCGCAGCACGCTGCCGACCGCTTTGGGCTTCGCGACCCGGGCAACATCTATGGTCGTCTGACTAACAGCACTCAGGCTGTGTTTGAGGAGAGAGTTGCAGCCCTTGAGGGCGGTGTGGCAGGATTGGCAGTGGCCAGCGGTGCAGCCGCCATCACCTATGCGCTGCAGAATGTGCTGCAGCAGGGCGACCACCTCGTAGCTGCCGACAATCTCTACGGCGGTACCTACAATCTTATCACCCATACGCTCAGCACGCAGGGCGTGGACTACACTATCCTTAATGTCAACGATTTGCAGGCCTTGGAAGCAGCCATCAAGCCCAACACAAAGGTGATTTACGCCGAGACTTTGGGCAACCCCAACTCAGATGTGCTCAATCTTGACGCGATAGCCGAGGTGGCCCACAAGCATAACGTGCTCTTTATCGTGGATAACACTTTTGCACCAATTCTTGTGCGTCCTATCGACCATGGTGCTGACATTGTAGTCCACAGTGCCACGAAGTTTATCGGAGGTCACGGAGCCAGCCTCGGTGGCGTGATAGTTGACGGCGGCAAATTTGACTTCAAGGCTAATGCAGACAAATATCCCACCCTTGCAAAGCCCGATCCGTCCTATCATGGTGCTGTGTTTGCCGATGTAGCCGGACCTGCGGCCTTTGTTACCCGCATCCGTGCCGTCATTCTGCGCGACACCGGTGCAGCCATCTCGCCCTTCAACGCATGGACACTGCTGCAGGGCGTGGAGAGTCTGCCGCTGCGCATAGAGCGCCATGTGGAGAACGCCCTCAAGGTCGTTGCCTACCTGGCCAATCACTCCAAGGTGGCTCGCGTCAACCATCCCGCGCTGCCGGAGCACAGAGACCACGAACTTTATCGCCGCTATTTCCCCAATGGTGGAGCCTCAATCTTCACTTTTGAGATTAAGGGCACGCAGGAAGATGCGTGGAAGTTTATTGACAATCTGCAGATATTCTCTCTGTTGGCTAACGTGGCTGACGTGAAGAGCCTTGTCATTCATCCTTACACCACCACCCACTCACAGCTCTCGCCCGAGGAGCTTGCCGAACAGCACATCACGCCTCAGACCGTGCGCCTCTCAATTGGCGTGGAGCATATCGACGATATCATCGACGACCTCGACCAGGCGTTTAATAAAATCTAAACAAAAGTTGACGAGTTAACAAGTTGACGAGTTAATTCATGAAATCTTCACATTTTACGTTTTACATTTCAAATTTAACATAATACTATCATGACTAAAATTGCAAAACAACTCACCGAACTCGTAGGCAACACTCCGCTGCTGGAGCTGGCCGCCTACAATAAGAGCAAAAGCCTTGGCGCTACCATTATAGGCAAGTTGGAGTACTTCAATCCTGCCGGTAGCGTGAAGGACCGTATCGCCCTCGCCATGATTGAGGCAGCCGAGAAGGACGGCACCCTCACTCCCGGCGCTACCATCATCGAGCCAACCTCAGGAAATACGGGTGTGGGCCTGGCTTTTGTCAGCGCAGTCAAGGGCTACAAGCTTATCCTGACAATGCCTGACTCTATGTCCGTGGAGCGCCGCAACCTGGTCAAGGCCTACGGTGCCACCGTTGACCTTACGCCGGGCAAGGACGGCATGAAGGGCGCTATAGCCCGTGCCAATGAACTCAACGCCCAGATACCCGGCTCCGTCATCCTGCAGCAGTTTGAGAACCCCGCCAATCCTGCGATTCACTACGCCACTACCGCCGAGGAGATCTGGCGCGACACTGACGGACAGATAGATATCCTCGTGGGCGGCGTAGGTACAGGCGGCACCATCAGTGGTACAGGCCGTCGCATCAAGGAGCTCAATCCTAATGTCAAGGTGGTGGCTGCCGAGCCCGCCAGTTCGCCCGTGCTGAGCGGCGGTCAGCCCGGCACCCACAAGATACAGGGCATCGGCGCAGGCTTTGTGCCTAAGACCTACGATGCTGCTGTCATTGACGAGGTGCTGACCGTGGAGAACGATGACGCTATCCTCACCAGCCGTCAGCTGGCGGCCACCGAGGGTCTGCTTGTGGGCATCAGCGCAGGCGCTGCCGTAGCCGCAGCCCGCACTCTGGCCCAGCGCCCTGAGAATGCTGGCAAGCGCATAGTGGCCATACTGCCCGACACGGGCGAGCGATACCTCTCCACTGTGCTCTACGCTTTCGAAGAGTATCCTCTGTAAAAAAATGTGAGAGTGAAAGACCTTCACTCTCACTTTTTTTTTGTATCTTTGCCGCATTATGCTATATATCCTTGCGGACAATCAAGCGCTGACGAGCCTCGGCGTGCAGTCCCTCTGCCTGCGGTTGGAGGGCGCTGAGCTACGCACCGTGGAGACTAAGCAACAACTCATCGCCCTGCTTGACAGGGTGGGGGAGGCTGCCGTGGTGCTCGACTTCACGCTCTTTGATTTCAAGGACGTGGAGGAACTCCTGATGACTGCGCAGCGTTTTCGCCGTGTCCATTGGGTTTTGCTCAGCGACGAACTGACTGATGACTTTATCTCGCGCGTTTCAGCCGAGGGCAGTGCGTTTAGCCTTGTCAGCAAGCAGAGTGACGCCTACGAAGTTGACCAAGCCTTGCGCCAGGCTGCGCTTCACCGACGCTATGTCTGCCACTCCATGATGGAGCAGCTGCTCAGCGTGCCGTCGCGTCGCGAGGCACACACCGTAGCCCTCACCAAGACCGAGACCGAGATACTGCGTGAAATAGCTCAGGGGCGTACGACAAAGGAGATTGCCGCCGAGCGTTGCTCCAGTTTCCACACCGTCAACACTCATCGCAAGAATATCTTCCGCAAGCTCAATATCTCTACCGCCTACGAGGCCACGCGCTACGCTCTCCGTGCCGGTCTCATCGATTCTGCGGAATACTATATTTAAGAGATCCCTCTTAACTCCTATTCGTCAACTTTTTCCATTCTTTCCAGCGCTTCGCAGGTAGCCTCATGGTTGCCGAAGGCGGTGAAGCGCACATATCCTTCACCTGATGGGCCAAAGCCGACGCCGGGGGTGCATACCACATGTGCTTCCTGTAGCAGATGGTCGAAGAATTGCCATGAGTTGTATCCGCCGGGGGTGCGCATCCACAGATAGGGGGCGTTCTCTCCGCCATATACCTCGTGGCCGAGCGAACGTAGTGTGGCGAGCATGTGATGGGCGTTTCGCATATAGTAGTCAATGGTTTCCTTTACCTGCTTTTTCCCTTCGTCGGAGTAAATTGCTTCTGCGGCACGCTGCGATATGTAGCTGGTGCCGTTAAATTTTGTGCATTGTCTGCGTTCCCATAGGTGGTTGAGCGGAATACGGCTGCCGTCGCTGTCGGTGGCGGTCAACTCGTGCGGCACAATGGTGTAGCCGCAACGCAGTCCGGTAAATCCGGCTGTCTTTGAGTAGGAGTGGAACTCAATGGCGCACTGGCGCGCGCCCTCTATCTCGTAAATGGAATGAGGAATGCTTGGGTCGGTGATAAATGCCTGATAGGCTGCGTCATAAAAGATTATGCTGTCATTACTCCGCGCATAGTCCACCCACTGCTGCAGCTGCTGTGCCGTGAGCACGGTCCCCGTAGGATTGTTTGGGTAGCAAAGGTATATCACATCTATGTGGCGATCGGGGATTTCAGGCACAAAACTGTTTTCGGCATTGCAAGGCATAAATACCACGCGTTCTCCAGCGCGGCCTGCCATTGCATTTGAATCCACATATACGGGATACACAGGGTCAGTGACTCCAATTATGCAGTCATGATGGATAAGTTCCTGGATGTTGCCCGTATCTGACTTTGCCCCGTCGTTGATGAATATCTCGTCTAAGGACAGCTGTATGCCTCGTGGCAAGAAATGGTTGCGCACTATTGCCTCGCGCAGGAAGTTGTAGCCATGTTCCGGCCCGTAGCCTTTGAACGTCTGCGGAGAACCCATCTCATCGGTAGCGCGATGCATGGCTTCGATTACGGCAGGGCATAACGGCTGGGTTACGTCGCCAATGCCAAGCGAGATAATGTTTGCTTCGGGGTGTAGCGCTTTGTAGGCCTCAACCCTTCTGGCAATTTCTGCGAACAGATAATTTGGAGAGAGCAGAAGGAAGTTTTCGTTTATTCGAGCCATGTGGATACTTTTTTCTTGGTTATCATTTTGTCAGATGGCTTCAATTTCTCCGTCAAAGACAAACTCTGCGGGGCCTGTAAGATATACATGATTGTCGGCCTCGCGCCATTCTACGCTGACCGTGCCGCCGTCCATCACTATTTGTGACTTTCGTCCGGCCAGGTCTGCGATAGCAGCAGCCACTGCCGTCGCACATGCACCAGTGCCGCAGCCCATGGTGATGCCACTGCCGCGTTCCCACACACGCACTCGAATGGTTCCGTCAGGCTGTATGTGCGCAAACTCTATATTGCATCTTTGCGGAAAGGCGGGATGATGCTCCAGCGTGGGACCGGCTGTGGCTACTTGGTCAATGTCGTTAGTAAAGATTACATAGTGCGGGTTGCCCATCGACACGAATGTTCCCAGCGCCGGACCTCGCGAAGGAATATAACTCAGTGGGTCCTCCATCACTGGCTCCAACATATCCACCGTTACGCTCTCGACTATGCCGTGGGCGATGTGCAGTTGCAGTGTCTTTATGCCTGATAGTGTCTGCAAGCGTATTACTTGTTTGTCGGTCAATCCGCGCTCGTAGAGATACTTCCCAATACACCGCGAGGCATTTCCGCACATCAGCGCTTCGCTACCGTCAGCGTTGAATATGCGCATCGAAAAGTCGGCTCCCTCCACCGTGGCGTGGCCTATGAGCACCAGTCCGTCGCTGCCGATACCCTTGTGACGGTCGCTCCACATGCGTGCAGCGGCTGAGGGGGCGGCCACATCGCAGTGCATCGTGTTGACGTATATGTAGTCGTTCTGGATGCCGTGCATCTTGGTAAAGGGTATTTTCTTCATCTTCAATGTAAAGTCTTCAATGTTCAATCTTCAATGTTCAATTTATAAATACGTAAGGTAAAGGTAGTTGGTTTGCGCAGGGTATTCGGCTGCGAGGGTGTCTATCTGATTGACTCGTGGCATGAGGCCCAGTTCTTTGCGCCATCGGCGCACTGTGAGTGTGGCCTGCTCCATGCTCATGCGCTGTGTGACGCTAAGGGCACGGGCTATCTGGAAATCTGAAAAGCCATAGACTTTTGCTGCGCGTAGCAGGGGGAACAGCTCGGGGGCCTCCAGCATCTCAAGCAGCTCTGTACGGTCCATGTCTTCTATCAACCCGGCGATATGCGAGTGCTCTTTCAATTGACTGTCGATGTTGACTATATGCTGCAGCTTGTAGAGGTACCATTTGTCTATCTTGGTGAGCCGGTGTATCTGCTCTATGCTATAGCCTGTCTTCAGTGCTTTCGACACTACGAAGACGCGTATGTCTGTCGGCTCGTGCAGGGCTGAGGATATGTCGGGAATGTTAATCTCATGGTTTTCTACAAATCCGTGCATGCCCTGGCCTATCATGCGCAAGCCTTTCTGCAGGGACTCCTCCAGTGTGCGGCCTATGGCCATGACCTCGCCCACGCTCTTCATCGACGAGCC
>JAGCYL010000050.1 GCA_017960825.1 Bacteroidaceae bacterium
CGGACTTTATCAGCGTGATGCCGACAAACCTGTACGGCCCTAACGACAACTACCACCCTGAGAACAGCCAGGTGCTGCCGGCGCTGATACGCCGCTTCCACGAGGCGCAGGTGGCGGGGCTGAAGAGCGTGACTTGCTGGGGCGACGGCCGTCCGCTGCGGGAGTTTCTATATGTGGATGACCTCGCCAATCTGTGTGTGTTTCTGATGAACAACTACAGCGGCCAGAGCAACGACGGGGGGGAGCAGGATTATATGGCTACTGTGAATGCCGGCACCGGCAAGGAGCTGACTATCAAGGCGCTCACTGAGCTGGTGGCTAAGGTGATTGGCTACGAGGGCCAGATAGAATGGGACACGACGCGCCCCAATGGTACTCCGCGCAAACTGCTCGACGTATCAAAGGCTGCGGCTCTCGGCTGGACGTACACCACCGAACTGGAGGACGGAATTAAGCTGGCGTATGAGGATTTTCTCAACAACCCGAGGATGAGGTTGAGTTGAGATTTTTTTAAAGTTTATAGTTTATAGTTGATAGTTTATAGTAGTTTTAAAGTTGATAGTTGATAGTTTATAGTTTATAGTTGACGAGTTGACAAGTTGACGAGTTAACAAGTTGACGAGTTGACAAGTTGATAGTATGGAAACATTTGGATATAGAAATTTGATTGCTTATCAGAAAGCAAAGGAAGTGGTGAAACAGACTTACAGGCTTATTAAGAAGTTTCCGGACTGCAAAAAACTATAAACTATACACTATAAACTATAAACTATTTCAACTGACTATACACTATACACTATAAACTATAAACTAAACTATGCACTAATAAAAAAAAAGGATGAAACTGACGACGACTAAGGACGGGAAATCGTACTTGATGCCGTTCCTACTCATATCGAGCTTGTTTTTTATGTGGGGGTTTGCCCACGCGATACTGGAGGTGCTCAATCCGCACCTCAAGAATCTGCTGGGACTCAATCATGCCAATGCGGCGTGGGTGCAGGTGGCTACCTATGCTGCGTATTTCCTGATGGCTATTCCTGCCGGCAAGATTATACGTCGGTGGGGCTACCGCGGCGGTGTGCTGACGGGACTGGTGCTGTATGGGGTGGGGGCGCTGCTGTTTCTGCCTATCTGCGTATGGGGCGCCAAGGCCGACAACCCTGCCATGATTTACCCTGCATTTGTTGGGCTGCTGTTTGTGATAGGCTGCGGACTGACGTGCCTTGAGACATCGGCGAACCCGTATGTGACGGTGCTCGGAGAGAAGAGGTCGGCAGAGCAGCGTATCAACCTGGCGCAGTCGCTCAACGGTCTGGGCTGGATATGCGGCCCGCTGGTGGGTGGGCTGTTCTTCTTCGGCGACGAAGGGGGCGGCACCACAAGCATTGCCTCGGTGGCTACGCCTTACGTGATAGTGGGTGTGTTTGTGCTGCTTGCTGCGCTGGGATTTAAGTTCAGCAAACTGCCGGAGCCCGAGGAGAGTCAAGAGGCGAGGGTCGAGAGGCAAGAGTCAAGGGTCGAGAGTCAAGGAGGGGGACTGTTCCGCTCCCGCATCTTTGTGATGGGAGTGGTGGCGCTGTTTCTCTACGTTGCAGCGCAGACGGGCGTAAACAGTAACTTTGTGGCTTATTTTACTGAGAATGTGGGCATCTCCAAGGGTGAGGCGAGCCTGTGGCTTAGTTTCGGCGGCATGGGTCTGTTTTTCGTGGGCAGGCTGATAGGCAGTTGGCTGATGGGATACATCAGGGCCGACAGGTTGCTGCTGGCATACGCTTTGGGTGCCACCGTGGGCGCTGTGGTAATCATCACTTGCCGTGGGTGGATGTCGATGGGCGCCTTCTTCCTGGTGTATCTATGCGAGAGCATTATGTTTCCGACTATCTTCTCGCTGGCTTTGCGCGGCGCCGAGGGACAGACCAAGAGGGCATCGTCGTATCTTATCATGACCATTGTGGGCGGGGCTGTCGCTCCGTTGCTGATGGGCTGCATTGCCGACGCAAGTTGCGTGGCTATGGGGTTTGTGGTGCCGCTGGTGTGCTATATGGTGATTGGAGTATATGCCGCGATGTTCAGAAAAGTTGAGATTTGAGTATTAAGGATTAGGATATGAATGCTGTATTGATTGTATTGCCGATACTGTCGCTGTTGATGTTTGACCTCGGTCTGACGCTGAGGGTAAGGGATTTCAGTCTCGTGTTTAAGCAGCCGCGTGCCGTGGTGATTGCCTTGGTGGGGCAGATAGTCATGCTGCCGCTGCTGGCTTTTCTACTGGCCGTGGTCTTCAAATTGCCGCCAGAGTTTTTTGTCGGTATGGTGCTGATAGGCTGTTGTCCCGGAGGCAGCAGCAGCAATGTGTTCTCTATGCTGGCCAAGGGCGACGTGGCACTGTCGGTGATGCTCACGGCTATGAGCAGCATTATCACCCTGTTTACCGTGCCGCTGATACTGGAGTGGGCCACTCAATGGTCGATGGCCGACGGTCAGTCAGTAATCTCCTTGCCGGTGGGCAATCTGTTGGTGCAGAACCTGCTGCTGATGTTTCTGCCTATCCTCATTGGTATCGGTGTGAAGCGCTGGTGGCCTGCGGTGGCCGGAAAGATAGAGAGGGTGCTGTCAAAGCTTGCTTTCCCGCTGCTGATATTGCTGGCGACTATTTACTTTATCCAGCATCGCAGCACTATCGCCGACAACATTGCCTTGCTGGGAGTGTGCGTGACCTTGCTACTGCTGTGCGCCACCGGCGGTGCTGCCTTGCTGTCACGGCTCTTCAGACTGGGCTACCGCCAGCGACGCACCGTGGTGATAGAGGTAAGCATGCAGAATGCTGCCCAGGCTATTGCCATAGCGTCAAGTCCGTTTATCTTCAACAACAATGCCATTGCCATTCCGGCCATCATCTATGCGCTGATGATGAATGTGGTGCTGCTCTTTTACGTAGGAAAGATTGTCGTAAAGAAATAGGGGAACAATATACATATTGTCAAGAGGCGAGAGTCAAGAGTCAAGGGGGAGAGTTTTTTGCTTAGGGGGGGGAGCATACAGACCCACTCGGCTTAACTACCCTAACTTGATTTCTTCGCAATCACCTTTTTCTCGCTGTTGCGTCTACGGTTATTGCGGCGGTGCTGACCTTGGCGTTTGTCGTTGCCATTGCTGCGATTTCCCTTGTTGCGTTGTCCTAGCGACGAACGTCCCCGGCCTTTTGTCGGCGGCTGGCGGCGTGGGTTATAGTCCGGCACCTCATTAAGTCCGTCCGGCAACGGCAGCTTGGGTATCTCATGGCCAAGGAAACGCTCTATCTTGCCAAAATAGTATTGGTCCTCCTCGCTGACGAGGGTGACAGCGCGTCCCTCCTTGCCGGCACGGGCCGTGCGCCCCACGCGGTGTATGTAGTCCTCGGCATCGCGGGGCACGTCGTAGTTAATGACGAGCTGTATGTCGTCGATGTCAATGCCTCGCGAGATGAGGTCGGTAGCCACGATGAGGTTGATGCGCCCTGCCTTGAAGTCCTGCATCACATGATTGCGCTCCTCCTGGGTCAGGTCGGAGTGCATCTGGGCCAGCTTCACGCCGAGCTTGCGCATCTTTATGGCGAGGTCCTTGACCTTGGTCTTTTTGGAGACAAACATAATGGCGCGCCTGATATCCTGCGACCTCAGCAGGGCCTCGAGTATGCGCATCTTCTGCGGCTCATAGCAGATATATGCTTTATGGTCAATGCCCTCTGCCGGTTTGCTGACTGCGATGCGGATGTTGACGGGATTGCGCAGCAGAGAGTCTGCCAGCTTCTGAATGTCGTCGGGCATGGTGGCAGAGAAGAGCAGCGTCTGTCGCTCATCGGGCAGATAGGAGGCTATCTTGACTATGTCATCGTGGAATCCCATATCGAGCATGCGGTCAGCCTCGTCGAGTACAAAGAAACTGACACGGCTGAGGTCAACATTGCCCAGCTGAAGATGGGAGATAAGGCGCCCGGGAGTGGCAACGATAATGTCGGCGCCCATCTTCATGCCTTTAAGCTCGCGGTCGTATCGGTATGCATCGTTGCCGCCATAGACAGCCACGCCGGAGAAGGGGAGATAGTAGGAAAAAGCCTCGAGGGCCTGGTCTATCTGCATAGCCAGCTCGCGGGTTGGCACCATTATGAGACAGTTGACACTACCCTCGGGATAGTGGCCTGTACACAATCGGTTAAGGACAGGCAGGAGATAAGCGGCTGTCTTGCCGGTGCCTGTCTGGGCAATACCTACGAGGTCGCGCCCTTCAAGCAGGGGAGGGATTGCCTGTTCCTGGATAGGCGTACACTGGCTGAAGCGCATCTCGTAGAGTGCATCGAGCAGACGGTCGTCCAGGTTGAGTTTATCAAATGTCATGTATTATTACTTATTCTAAGTGGTTGTCGCAGCCTGCGGGGGGTTATCTTGGGGTGCGCCTATAGAGCACGAAGGCTACGATTGAGAATATGATGTTAGGTATCCACACGGCCAGCATGGGCGGCCAGCCGCCGTTGGTGGCGAAGGAGGCTGATATGGTCTGAAACAGGATGTAGCCGAAGCTCAGCGCCAGACCAAGTCCGAGCGACAGTCCCATGCCCCCCTTGCGTTTCTCGCACGACAGCGTAACGCCGATGATGGTCAGGATAAAGGCCGCAAAGGCTGAGGCAAAGCGCTTATGGTACTCCACCTCGAAGGTGCTCACGTTGGCCGAGCCGCGCATACGCTGCTTGTCGATATATTCGCTTATCTCGGGCGTAGTCATTGTCTCCTGCTGGTTGCGGGTGTAGAGCAGGTCGCGGGGCTCCACCACGATGATGGTGTCGAGTTCAAAGCCCGATGTTATCTTCTCATGCATGCCGTGGAGTTCGCGTATGCTGTAATTGTATATATGCCACTGGTATCGGCGGTCAGCAATCGTGTCATACTGCACTCGCAGGGCGGTGAGATGGCTTACCAGCTTCTTGTTGCGAAACTTATCGAGGCTGAAGCCGGAGCCGGATTTGGTGTTGATATTGAACGACGAGAAGAAAGCTATGACGCCCGTGTCAACCTGCAGCTGCACATTCTCCACCATCGTTATCTGGCGCTTCTTGATGTATTGGTTCTCAAAGTCCGTGCGTATCTTGTTGGAGTGGGGTATCACGTAAGCCCCCAGCACCAGGTTGAGCAGGCCTATCAGCACCGCCGAGATGATGTAGGGCCGCAATATTCGCCTGAAGCTCATGCCGTTGGAGCGCATGGCGATTATCTCGCTGCGGTCGGCAAGTTTCGACGTGAAGAAAATCACGGAGATAAAGACAAACAGCGAACTGAACAGATTGGCGAAGTAGGGGATAGTGTTGAGGTAGTAATCCACGAAGATTCTGCCCCACGAGATGCCAAACTCTTTGTTGGCTGTGGTCAGTTTGTCAATCTTCTCATTAAAGTCGAATACTATGACAATGGCTATGATGAGAATGATGGAGAAGAAATAAGTGCCGATAAATTTCTTTATCAGATAGCGGTCAATGCGATTGACGGGTGGACTGTTGCGCCAGTCCTCCCGCTTGCGCTCAATGCGCTCCGCTATCTTCTTGGCTATCTTCATCTTCATAATGCAATTACAGCCTTTGGCTGAGCCGGGCAATCATCTGTTTGTGCCATGCGGCGTAGTCGCCCTCGATAATGTGACGGCGAGCCTCGCCCACCAGATGGAGGTAGAAAGCCAGGTTGTGAACCGAGGCAATCTGCATCGCCAGCAGTTCCTTGGCCTTAAACAGATGGTGGAGATACGCCCTGCTGTACAGTGTGTCCACAGACGCGGTGCCCTCCTCGTCGATAGGCTCAAAGCAGTCTTGCCACTTCTGGTTGCGCATGTTCATCACGCCGCGGCTGGTAAAGAGCATCGCATTGCGACCATTGCGCGTAGGCATTACGCAGTCAAACATATCCACTCCGCGGGCTATAGCCTCAAGTATGTTCACCGGAGTGCCCACGCCCATCAGATAGCGTGGACGGTCTTGCGGCAGGATATCGTTGACCACCTCTATCATCTCATACATCTGCTCCACAGGTTCACCCACAGCCAGTCCGCCGATAGCATAACCGTCGGCACCAAACCGGCTCACAAACCGGGCGCTCTCCTGGCGCAGGTCCTTATACACACAGCCCTGCACGATGGGGAAGAGGCTCTGCTCATAGCCATAGAGGGGCTCCGTCTCGCCGAATCTCTTCTCGCAGCGCTCCAGCCAGTTGTGGGTAAGGTTGAGCGACTTGCGGGCATAGGCATAGTCGGCGGTGCCGGGCGGACATTCGTCAAACGCCATGATGATGTCGGCACCAATGGCGCGCTGGATGTCTATCACTTTCTCCGGCGAGAAGAAATGCTTGCTGCCATCTATGTGAGAGCGAAACTCGCAGCCCTCCTCCTTCAGCTTGCGTATGCCCGTTAGGCTGAACACCTGAAACCCACCGCTGTCAGTAAGCATCGGGCGGTCAAAGCCGTTAAACTTGTGCAGTCCTCCCGCCTTGCGCAGTATCTCGGTGCCCGGGCGGAGATATAGGTGATAAGTATTGCCCAGGATAATCTGAGCCTTGATGTCCTCCTTCAGTTCCCTGACATGCACCCCCTTCACAGACCCCACCGTGCCCACAGGCATAAAGATGGGAGTCTCTATAGGGCCGTGGGCCGTCTGAATGAGTCCGGCGCGCGCATTGGTGCCGCCATTGTCTGTGTGCTGAAGGCTAAACGTCATTTTTCTTCTCCTCCTCTATAGTGAACTCCACGGCATTCTCCACCTTGTCTTTCAGCAAGGCAATCTTGAGCACGTCGCTCACATTCTCCACATACTCAAACTTCACGCCTTCCAGATACATCTGCGGTATCTCCTCGATATCCTTGCGGTTCTCCTTGCAGATAATGATGGTATTGATGCCAGCACGCTTGGCGGCCAGAATCTTCTCCTTGATACCACCCACGGGCAGCACCTTGCCGCGCAGCGTTATCTCGCCGGTCATCGCCACCTTGTCGCGCACCTTGCGCTGGGTGAGCGCCGACACTATCGCCGTGGCTATCGTGATGCCGGCCGACGGGCCGTCCTTCGGCGTAGCGCCCTCCGGCACATGGATGTGGATGTTGTAGTTGTCGAAGATGCGGTAGTCGATGCCCAGCTTGTCAGCGTGGGCCTTGGTGTACTCCAGCGCCAGGGTGGCCGACTCTTTCATCACGTCGCCCAGGTTGCCCGTCAGCGTCAGTTTGTTGCCCTTGCCCTTGCTCACGCTCGTCTCGATAAACAGTATCTCGCCGCCCACGGATGTCCAGGCAAGGTCCGTCACCACGCCGGCATAGCTGTTGCCCTGATAGATGTCGCGGGAGAACAGCGGCTTGCCGAGAAACGCCTTCACGTCGGCAGGTTTGATGCTGGTGGTGGCAAACACGCCGTCGCGGGCATAGTTATAGTCAATCTTGCGCAGCACCTCGCTGATTTTCTTCTCCAGTCCGCGCACACCGCTTTCGCGAGTGTAGTGCTCCACTATCTCCTCCAGCGCACCCTTGGTAAAGCGAATCTGCTTCTCCTTCTCCAAGCCCGCCTCCTTCTTGGCCTTCGGCACCAGGTGGCGCTTGGCTATCTCTATCTTCTCCTCGGTGATGTATCCGCTCATCTCTATCATCTCCATGCGGTCGCGCAGCGGAGCGGGGATAGTGCCGATGCTGTTGGCAGTGGCTATGAACATCACCTTCGAGAGGTCGAAGTCGAGGTCCACGTAGTTGTCGTGGAAAGTATTGTTCTGCTCAGGGTCGAGCACCTCCAGCAGCGCCGAGGTAGGGTCGCCGTTGATAGTCTGCTGTGTCACCTTGTCAATCTCGTCGAGCACAAACACAGGGTTGGCAGTGCCACACTTGATAAGGCTCTTCACTATGCGCCCGGGCATGGAGCCGATATACGTGCGGCGGTGGCCGCGTATCTCAGCCTCGTCGTGCACACCGCCCAGCGACACCCGCACATACTTCCTGCCCATGGCCGTGGCTATGCTGCGCCCCAGCGAGGTCTTGCCGATGCCCGGAGGGCCATACAGACACAGGATAGGAGACTTGAAGTCGCCCCTCTGCTTGATGACCGCCAGATGCTCCAGTATGCGCTCCTTCACCTTCTCAATGCCATAGTGGTCGTGGTTGAGCGTCGCCTCAGCCTTGAGAATGTCAATATTGTCCTGACTGTACTTGCCCCATGGCATCGACAGCACCGTCTGCAGGTAGTTGAGTTGCACCTGGTAGTCAGGGTTCTGCGGATTGATATGCTCCAGCTTCTCAATATCCCTGCGCAGAGTCTCGCGCGTTGCATCGGGCATGGTCAGCCCCTTCAGTTTCTCCTCCAGCTCCTTGATGTCGTTCATCTCGCTCTCGCCCAGCTCCTCCTGGATATTGCTGATTTGCTGGCGCAGGAAATACTCACGCTGCTGCTGGTCGAGGTCCTCGCGCGTCTTCTTCTGGATGTTGGCCTTCAGCGATGCAAACTCTATCTCCCTGTTGAGCAGCTTAAGCAGCCGCGTGGCTCTCTCCACGGGATTCGTGACAGCCAGCAGCTCCACCTTCTCCGACACCGAGATACCCAGGTTGGCGCACACATAATTCACCAGAAAGACGGGATTACCGATATTCTTGATGGCAAAACTGCCGTCATCGCCAAAGAAATTCTTCATGCGCATCAGCTCCACCGTCTGCTCGCGCACCGCGTTGACCAGCACACTGAACTCCTTGTTGTGCTCCGTGCAGTTCTCCTCGTAGATAGGGTAGGTGTGAGCCTTATAGACCCCGCCGCGCCTCATCAGCTCACTGATGCCAAAGCGGCAGAAGCCCTGTATCAGAGCCGTGTACGCACCGTTGGGCAACTCCAGTATGCGCATTACCTTGGCGATGGTGCCAATCTCGTGCAGGTCGCTGCGGCGGGGCTCATCAGTGTCGGGGTTAGTCTGGTAGGCCACGCCGATATACTCGTTGCGCTCCACGGCGCGCTTGATGACGTCGAGCGAGAACTTACGCTCTATCGACACCGGCAGCACGATGCCCGGAAAAAGCACCATGTTCCTCAGCGGCAGGATAGGCACCACGTCGCTCTTCAGTCCAATATTAAAAATCTCCTCCACATTACCTTCATAATCGGCAATCAGAGATATCGTAGTTATGTTACCTTCTTCGTCCATAATTCAGAGATGCAGTATTTGTTATCTTAGTCACAAAGTCGCCTTGAACTCTTGAACCCTCGAACCCTTGAACTCCTTTTGACCTTATATATAATTATAAAAACGCCGCGAAATTACAAAAAAAAAGTGAGACAGCCCACAATTTTCAATTTTCAAATCTTAAATTTCAAATTTCAAATAAAAATTTGCTACTTTTGCACCCTCAAACCGCTACCCCCACATGCAGACCATCCGTTTCATCGTCAACCCCATCAGCGGCGGCTCGTCAAAGAAAGCCATCATCAAGGCCATCGACGACATCATCGACCGCACCCGCTACGACATCCAGGTGTGGCCCACGCGCTATGCCGGCCATGGCGCGGTGCTCGCCACTATGGCTGCCGAGAACGGCATCGACATCGTCGTGGCCATCGGCGGCGACGGCACCATCAACGAGGTAGCACGCTCCCTGGTCCACACCGACACCGTGCTCGGCATCGTGCCCTGCGGCAGCGGCAACGGACTCGCGCGCCACCTGCAGATACCCCTCGACTACCGCAAGGCCCTCCGCATGATCAACGAGGGCAACAACGTAAGCATCGACTACGGACTCATCAACGGGCACCCTTTCTTCTGCACCTGCGGCATGGGCTTCGACGCCAACGTCAGCTACCGCTTCTCCGCCAGCAGCAAGCGCGGCCTGCGCACCTATATCGAAAACACCATCACAGCCCTCGCCAAGTATAAGCCCGAGACCTACCACATCACGAATCTTCAATCCTTCAATTCTTCAACTCTTCAATCCTTCACCCTGAAGGCTTTCACCATCGCCCTGGCCAACGCCTCGCAGTACGGCAACAACGCCTACATCGCCCCCTACGCCTCCATGGCCGACGGACTGATGGACGTCACCATCATCGAGCCCTTCCCCATGACCGAAGCCATGGCCATGGCCTACCGGCTGTTCAGCGGCAAGTTTGAAGACGGCGCCAAGCACATTCGCATGTTCCAGACCAGCCGTCTGCGCATCGTGCGCGAGAGGGCAGGCGTGATACACTGCGACGGCGACCCCATGAAGGCACCCCGCGAGATAGAGGTCAGCATCGTGCCCGCAGGACTGCGAGTCATCTGCGAGTCCGACGCCGGCGCACACACACAGCCCCTCTACCAGACCATCGGCCAACAGATGGCTTCGCTCACACAGCCAGCCACAGAGACCTTCCGCCAGGCAAGCCATGGAATAGTTGATGCCCTCAAGAAAGGAATAAGGAGGGAAGAATAATATAGCCCCAGCTCACACTCACCTCACTCACAAGGAGTAGATGTAAAATAAGGGGTAGAGATAATATCTCTTGTTTGCAATTCTTAATGTTCAATTAAAATTATGGGGGTAAAAATGGCTTAAAAATCATTTTTTTTGTCCTATATAGCGTTTTTCTAAATTAAATGTATTATTTTTGCCACTTGTAAGAAAACAAAAACCCTGCCTTTGTCGTTATGACACAGCCACGGGACAAAAATATTTTATAAATGGGTTTACTACAAGACAGACTGGAACAATGGACACGCCCCCAAGAATACATGGCCGCGGGCATCTATCCTTACTTCCGTGAGATAACGGGCCGCCAGGGCACCGAGGTACAGATGGAGGGTCGCAATGTCCTGATGTTTGGGTCAAACGCTTATACGGGTCTGCCCGGTGACCAGCGAGTGGTGGACGCAGCCATGGCTGCGCTGCAGAAGTATGGCACCGGATGCGCGGGGTCGCGATTCCTCAACGGAACGCTTGACCTCCACGTGCAACTCGAGAAAGAGATTGCTGATTTTATCGGAAAGGACGAGGCGCTGGTTTACTCCACCGGCTTCA
>JAGCYL010000051.1 GCA_017960825.1 Bacteroidaceae bacterium
GTTCAGCATCAAGGACGGCAAGCTGACCGCTGTTCAGAGCGTAGTAGCAAACGCTGCTGCCGCTGGCAAGACCATCTACACCGTTGACGGTAAGAAGGTTGCTTCTCCCGCCAAGGGCCAGATCTACGTAGTAGGCGGTAAGACCGTTAAGTACTAAAAAGAAAGACCCCCTCTCATCCCCCTAAAGGGGGAAGACGGGAAGTCTCCATCATACAGGGGAGCGCATCAGCGCTCCCTTGTTTCTTTTATAGATTAGAATGAAAAGACGGTATATCAGCTCTCCCCCTCGGGCAGGGCTCCCACCCCTCGGCCTACGGCCACTCCCCCTCAGGCAGGGGGAGAACAGACAACTCCTCCCCTAGGGGAGGAGCCGTCTGTTTCTTTTTCTTACGCGCAGGCACTAAGCTTTGCTGCACCCAGGCAACGCGCTACCTTCCTAATACTTCTTTGCTTTCCAGAAAGGATTCTTGAATTTCAGCGAAAACTCGATGGCGTGCAGGTTGCCTTCGTCATCATCGCCGACACCTTTGTGGTAGTGGTAGTGCAAACCCACGTGATACTTCTTCCTGATTTTCCACTCGAAGCCTGCCACATATCGCATTTCTTCAATGTGGAATGTTCTCTGCAAATTGTTTTCCATCTCCACTGAAATATCTGGCGTGATAGGGCAGTGGGGTATGTTGTAGGTCAACTCTATCTTTTGGCGCAGATAATCCTTTACCTTGCTGCGCTTGTTGTCATCCTCACTCTCGGGGTATCCGCCCTTCAGTTCGTAGGAGATGTTGTCGTCTTCATCGTAGATGGTGTTGTAGCGATATTTGTCTTTCGTAGTCCTGTCATGCTGGAAGATGGTGTGGTGATAGCGCTCCCTGAGCGACAGGTTGAAACGGCCGATATCTATATCGCCTTTAAGATATCCGATGAATCGATGCTTGTTGCGCCAGAAGGAATGTGTGTAGTTGTAGCCTTTCCACTGCTCGTAGTCAATGGTGCCGTCATCGTCTTCCTTGTATTTTTCCTCGCGCTCGCCAAGACTAAGGCTATAGATGTAGGCGTATGCGGCCCCCACCTTAATATAGTGAGTGAGGGAGTAGTTGAGCCCTGCGTTGAAGCTACGGCGCGTAACGCCCTTGACGTTGTTGTTCATCCTCATGTCGTAGCCAATTTCTGCGGACAGGCCTTTGACGGCGAGGTTCTGCGAAAGGCTGATGTCGGTCCATAGTCCGAAATCTTCAGCCCTGGCTGCGGTGATGGCGCAGAAAACGATTAGTAAAGCAAGTAGTCTTTTCATGTGATTCAAGGTTTTATCTCTTTATTTTCAGCCCTTTAGCTTTTAATCTTCAGGAGTAGTGGCGCGGCAGCTTCTCGAGGTCATCCACTCCGTTGGTCTTCTCTACACTCTTGTAATAAACTTTAATGAGCGCACTGTCCTTGAGGAAGTCAATGGAGCCAACCTCCACGTTTGTTACTTTCACGCCGAGGCGTTTCTCAAGGTCAGCAATCATCTCGGGACGCTTCTCCGGAGTAATCAGCGCGATGTTGTCGTAGCGCACATACTTACACGACACGTGCTTGGCCAGCAGGTTGCTCTCGGCTATACTTACGGCTATTACGAATATGATGTTGGCTGCCGCCAGCTCGGCGATGCTGAGTTTCTGCGCCATACCGTTGACAACGCTCAAGGCCACAAGGAAGAACAGGTAGGTCATCTCGCGGATAGGTACCGACTCGGTGCGGTAGCGGATGATGCCGAACACAGCGAACAGTCCCAGCGCGGCGCCTATCTTCATCTTGGCTCCGTCCATGAGGTAGATGAGCATAAATATACTTACTGCAAAAAGCAGGAAGGTGAAGTAATAGTCACGCCTGCGGCTCTTGGGGTAGTAGAAGAAGTGTACCACTATCCATACCATCACGATGTTGAGCAGGAAGCGGCTGAGCATTTCTAACAGTGCGGGAGCGTCAATCCATTCGATAGTTTGGAGTGTGCCATTGGCTGCGGCAAGCATTCCGTTGAGTAATGTTAACATGTTATTTGTAGGTGTAAATTGTTATTGTTGGAAGTCGCAAAGTCACTTGACTCCTTAACTTTCTTATTAAATCCTAAATGAGTTCCTCCAGCGGTCGCGGCACCAGGGCATTGCGCCGCACTATTTCGCGCATCTTAACCTTAAGCATGTTGGCTCTGAGGGCAGGATTGGTCATGTGCGAGCCAATCACATATTTGCTGTAGCCGTGGGGTTTGATGCGCAGGTGCATCAGTATCTCCTTTATGGGCGAGAACACCAACCCGTCGCGCTTCAGCTCGATGATGACGAGTTGGTCGGAGTTAGCCTGCCTGTCGGTGTCGAAGTTGGTATAGTCAATGTCGAAGTCGATGGTCAGGCGCTCGGACTTGCCGCGATTTACCAGAGTGATGCGATGGAAATGATTCTGCAGACAGGGATGAAACTCGTTAAGACTGCAATTAGTATGCTTGATAACGAAATCATCGCCACCGCACTCAAAGACTTTCTCCTGCGACTCTACCTGTATGCGCTTCTTCTTGGTCTTGCCGTGGTTATCCTTTTTCTTGACCTCAAGGTAAGTCAGCCCTCCGGAGTCTTCGTATGTGCGCACCCTCACCTTGGTGCGAGGCCTGCGCCCAAGCTGGTGCATGTGGTAGAAGCGATAGTCCGGCGAGTCCCAGTAAACGGTGCGATACTGGGCGATGGCTTTGTCTCCTATCATCTGCACGAAGTAGTCGTCCTTCGCAAGGGTGAGCACCTGCATAAGCTGCGCCTTGTTGGCCAGAAACTTGGTGTCGGTGCGGTTCATCAGTTTGATGCCCGTCATCTGGTCCAGCGTAATGGGCGGCATGGCATGCAGCAGGTGGAGTATCTCTTCGTATTGTGTGGCCAAGGTGTAGTTTAATAAATATATAATATGGTTTGTGCGCACGCGTGTGCGCGAGCAGTGTGCAAATATAAGTAATATTCGCAATATCCGCCTGCAAAAAGGCAGTAAAAAAATAAAAACAGAATCTTTTTGCTTTGTTTCGCAAAGAGATTCCGTTTTTTTGCCACTGGCAAAGAGCCTTGTGTCGTCTTATGCCTGCTCCTTTGAAGGATTGTAGCGTTTTTCCTTGATACGGGCTTTCTTTCCGGTAAGGTTTCTGAGATAGTAGAGCTTTGCGCGGCGCACCTTGCCCACCTTGTTTACGGTGATGCTGTCAATGGCCGGCGAGTTGATGGGGAATATACGCTCTACACCAACGGTGCCGCTCATCTTGCGCACGGTGAAACGCTTCTGGTCGCCGTGACCGCAAATCTTGATGACAACGCCGCGGAAAAGCTGGATTCTCTCCTTGTTACCTTCCACAATCTTGTAAGCGACGGTGATGGTGTCGCCTGATTTGAATGAGGGCACCTCTGTGCCGGTTGCAAAAGCCTGTTCGGCTACTTTAATCAAGTCTTCCATTTGTGTTTAGAAGAATTAAAATGTTAGGTGTCAATTCTGCGCAACATAACAGGCAACTCTTCTTCCTGCCAGCGATTACGCAAAAAGCGCTGCAAAGGAACAACAAAATTTTGACATGACCAAGAAATCGCCCGACTTTTTGCGCTAACGGCTACGTTGGTAGGTGATTTCGTAAAAGCAAGGATACACTTTGTTGACTGCATCGCTCTGTCCGGTGGAGTGCGGCACGATGAGTCGCACCTTGGCAATCTCCTCATCGGCGGCAAGCTGGCGCCCGATGTTTACATAGCGCAGTGGCATGAGCCAGCCTTCTGGTACGTTGACGCTCTTGTAGTTAAGTTTCATCATGCCCTGAATGAAGGTGCCGGTGAGAGTGCCGTAGCTGTTGCTGACGTTCATCTCGTCGAGCATACCGATGTAGTAGGCGTTGTCATTGCGGGTTTGCAGTGAGTCGCCGATTATATTATACTCCTTGTAGCGACAGAGCAGGCGCGCGGTCTCGCCGTGCTGCAACTTGTTGCCCACACCCTTGCGCACTATCTGCATATAGATACCCGTGGAAGTGAAGAGCACGTATTCGTTGCGGCTCACGTCGGTGGTGCTGTCCTGTTCGTAGAACTTGGTCTCGCTTATGGGGTTAATGGGCTTAACATACAGCACGGTGTCGCCCAGATCGCGGTCCAGCACGACAGTGCCGTTGCTCAGGAAGGAAGTGATGGCGCGGCGTTCGGCCTTTTTCTGCTCGGCATAGGTCTGCTCTTCCTTGCATGCTCCCAGCATCACGGCTGCGGCAACAGTTGCGATGAGCAGCCTCATGATATTATTCTTTCCGAAAATGGATGTCATATTTTTGAGGTTTGAAGATTATGATTCTTTCTTAAATTCGGCAATGGCTTTGCGCGCGATTGCTATTGCCTTGTCGATAGGCTTGGGCAGCCATCCGCCCGCAGCGTTGAAGTGACCGCCGCCGTTGAAGTAACGCTCGGCCATCTCGTTGCACGGAAAATCTCCTATCGAGCGCAGCGATACTCTGACCAGGGGCTTCTCTGTGTCTTCCCTGAGCGAGATGCTCAGCTTGGTATCCTTTATCTGGAGCGGCAGGTTGACAAAGCCCTCGGCGTCACCGCGGATAAAGTGGAAGCGCTCCATCTCTTCTTCCGTCAGGGCAAACAGTGCCGCGTGCTCCTTGGGGAAATACTCCAGCTTCTCGCTCATGAGATAGCCCATCAGCCGCAGGCGGCTCTCCGTATAGCTGTAATAGACATTACGGTAAATCTGGTCTTTGTCGATGCCCTTGGCTATCAGCAGGGCGATGATGTGGAACAGCTCCGCCCTGTTGGAGTTATAGGCAAAGGCGCCCGTGTCGGTCATCAGTCCGCAATAGAGGCAAGAGGCCATCTCGTGAGTCATGCTCCCGTAGGCTCCTATCTGATGGAGGATGCAGAACAGTATCTCGCACGTGGCCGAGGCCTCGGGGTCCGACACCGTGAGCGCAGCCATTGGCTCGGGGTCCAAATGGTGGTCTATCATTATGCGCGGAGCGGGACAGTTTTCTACCGGGGCACACAGATCTTCCAGCCTTTGGAGGCTGTTAAAGTCAAGGCAAAACACCAGGTCACACTTGTCCAGAGCCTGCTGCGCCTTGCCCGGCTTGTTGCGGAAGAATATCACCTGCTCCACGCCCGGCATCCAGCGCAGGAAGTCGGGGCAGGCGTTGGGAGTCATTGGCACCACCTCTTTGCCCGCTGCCTGAAGGTAGTGGGTGAGGGCAAGCACAGCCCCCATGGCATCACCGTCGGGGCCTGCATGGCCGAGCACCACGATATTGTGGGCTTCGCCCACCAGCTTCGCCCACTGCTCGGTCTGCTGCGTAGAGAGATAGTGTCTTACTTCCATTGCATCCTAATCAATATGCAAAAGTAATAATTTTATTTCTAACATCGCCGTCTCGCTATTCTATTTTCACATTATCGTGGGTGAAGTTCTTGCAGCTAAACAGTTTGAAGAGCGCATCGGTGTTGTTTTCGTCCACCGAGCAAGGATATGGCTCGTTGGTGCGTACGATGCGGTTGCCGCGGAATGTGATACCATCCACACTATAAAAATATAGTACGGGCGCGCGGTGGATGCGGAAGATATTGTTCTCTATCAGCAGGTTACGGTTGTAGAAACTGCTGTCGTAGTAATCCTTGTCGATACCGGAGCCAGTGTCGATGGGTGCGTGACCCCACGGGCCGAAGTTGCAGTTGTCAAAGGTGTTGTGGCGAATAATTACATTGCGCACACCGGCTTGTTCAAACCAATAGCGGCCATCTCCCTCCAACAGCAGGGCAGCTCCGGGGGTGTGGAACACATTGTCCTCTATCAGCATCCTTCCGCGACTGCCGAGCAGGAGTCCGCGGGCGCGGTTATTGCCGAAGTAGCAGCCCTTGATATGCACATCGGGATAGTCGCCCTCTGCAGCTATCACATCGCCCTTCTTTGCATTGGCAGGAGCGGGGCCTGCGAGGGTAAGCATAAATTTGCGGTCGCTGATAGTGTAGTAGCTCTTTACCTTGGCGTGGCCGTAGGTCACCAGGCTCTTTGCCGATGCAAACTCGATGGCGGGCTTTGTGCCGAAGATGTCGAAACCGTACTGCGCATCGTTGGCCAGCTCTACGCACAGCTGGCGGTCAGGCAGCACGTCCACTATGCGATAATAGACCCCGTGGATATTCGTGGCATCGTCCGTTTGGTTGGCAAGGTGGGAGTTGTACATTCGCAGGTAGCCGCTGCAGTTCACGAAGTGAGTGGCATCGGCCCCCACGCTGACTACGCGGTCCTTGCCTGGAGCGGGCAGTACGTTGAGGCTGTCTATCAATATATTGCGAGTGCGTTGGGCAATCACGCCCATTCCTCCGGCATGATAGAGCACCACGTTCCTTACGCTCACGTCGCGGCTGTCGGCGATGGTGATGGCTGGCACTGTGCGGTAGGCTATGCCGAAACTGATTACATTGCCCACTTTGCCCTTGAGGCCCGGCCTGTGCAGCCGCACGGTAGAGTTGCCGATGTCCGTGGCCTTCACGTTTGTTCCGGTCCACTGGTCTCCTGCCATGTAGGCCGTCTCCATACGCTTGGGGTCAAACTCCAGCATATAGTACCAAGGATATTCTGTCCCCTCGTCGTCCACGCAGCGCAGGTGACTCTTGTCGTCAATATAGTAAGGATAGTATTGCGAAAAGCGCACATCCATCGCGGAGTCGCTGACAGCCACGATATGCCCCTCGCTATGGAAGGTGCGCTCGTAATCGACCTCAAAATTGCGCAGCGTAATCTTGTTGGCCTTGTTCACATAGAACGGACACACATAGCCCTTAAACATAAACATGGAGCCGCCTCCGTCAATCTCCAGATTGCTAATCCCCGTCAGGTCAAAGGCAAAGCGGCGCACATAGCTGCCGTTGTTGGAGATATGCGTCATAAATCCGCTGAGGCTGTCGGGGCGGAAATGGTAGGTGCCTTTGGGAAACACCAGCCGCTTGGCGCCAAGGCGACGGCAGTCGTTGAGAGCCCGTACTACGGCCGGCGATTTGTCAAGGTCGGTGCCGTAAAGGCTTAGGTATGAGGCCATATTCACTGTGCGGGTGCGTTTGTCGTACTGTGCCGCGGTCGGCAAACAGAGGAGGATTGCCAGCATTGCGCCAGCCAAGGTCTTGAGAGTGTTCATCTTTAGAGTTAGAAATTAGGAATGTTAAATGTGAATTTCAGAAGTTAAGTAGTTAAGTAGTTAAGTAGTTAAGCCGAAAGCGTAGATATGACGATGCAACTTGTCAACTTATCACCCCGTAATCTTATCAAGTTGTCACTATTTGGGTGCAAAGTTAGAAAATAATATAAAAAAAATGTCCAAAAATGTGCCCATTCGCTATAATTTATTATTTTTGTAACTCGAAAATAACAATTATTATCCTTTCTAACCTATGGAAACCATTGAAAAACCCTATGTTATCGGCTTAGACCTCGGCGGCACCAACTCCGTATTCGGTATTGTGGACGCACGCGGTGAAATCAAGGCAACAACTGCTATCAAAACCAAAGGCTACCCCGACCCAAAAGACTATGTGGACGCTGCTGTTACAGCGCTCGAGCCAATCATTGAGTCGGTGGGCGGCATCGACAAGATTAAAGGAATGGGCATCGGCGCTCCCAACGGCAATTACTACACCGGCCAGGTGGAGGAAGCCCCCAACCTCGACTGGAAAGGCTGTGTGCCACTCGCAAAGCTCTTTAACGAGAAACTGGGCATACCCGTAGCCCTCACCAACGATGCCAACGCTGCCGCTATGGGCGAGATGACCTACGGTATAGCACGCGGCATGAAGAACTTCATCATGATAACCCTCGGCACAGGCGTGGGCAGCGGCGTAGTGGTGAACGGCCAGATAGTATATGGCTGCGACGGCTTCGCAGGTGAGCTCGGCCATGCCATCATCGACCGCAGCCCCGAGGCACGCCAGTGCGGATGCGGTCGCAAGGGCTGCCTGGAGGCGTATTGCTCCGCCACCGGCATCGTGCGCACAGCCCGCGAGATGCTTATCAAGGACGCGCGCCCCAGCAAGCTGCGCTCCATCAATCCCGACGATATCACAGGTCTGGATGTCAGCGTGGCAGCCAAGGAGGGCGATGAACTCGCAAACGCTATCCTCGAATACACCGGCACTCTCCTGGGCAAGGCATGCGCTAACTTCGCGCTCTTCTGCAGCCCCGAGGCATTCATCTTCTTCGGCGGCCCCACCAAGAGTGGAGAGCTGCTGATGAAGCATGTGCGAGAGGCATACGACAACGACATCCTTTACGTTTATAAAGGAAAAGCTAAGCTGTTGCTCAGCGGACTTAATGGTAGTGATGCTGCTGTGCTGGGCGCCTCAGCCTTGGGATGGGAACTATAAGGAATAAAGAACTAAAGAAGGCGGCGAAGTTTTCTTCGCCGCCTTCTTCTTTGTCCTCCCCATAGAGGGGGAGTTAGAGGGGGGCTACTCTCCTTTAACGATTATGGAGTAGATGGCTACTACATCAGCGGTGTTGACTGAGCCATCGGCGTTGACATCACAGGCCTCACGGGTGAAGCCGCTGGCGTCGCCCTTCTCAATGTAGGTATAGACAGCCACCACGTCAGCGGTGTTGACCTTGCCGTCGCCGTTGACATCGCCCTTGACTATCTTGGCAGGGCAATCAAACTTGACCAGAAGGACATTTCTGTTCTGAGAATCTGTATAGCTATTGCTAAAGATGGGGTTCTTAAAATCATTGGTTTCAAACAATATCTTCACGTTGATATCGTCCGCAAAGAAATAGTCCTCGTCGGCACGGAAGGTGGCCATGAGCACGTAATGCGTTGCAGGGTCGTATCCCTCATCATAGGGCACCGCCATCAGGCCGTCACCTTCTTCGTTGGGTTTGTCAGCGTAATACCACTGCAAAGCCCCCACTTTGAAGTCGGCGATATCGAGGCTGGTGCCCCAGGAGACGGAGCAAAAATCAAAAGGCATTTCGTCTCCCGGGTTGAGTTCGGACATATAGGGGTCGAGCTCCAGCCCGATGTAGTTGATAGGCGTCGGCGCCGTCCTTGTGAAGTAACCCGGCTTATCCTCGCCGCCGTCAGGACGGGCGTAGGTCTCGTCGGTTTTATTCTCATCATATTCAGTGCCCTTGCCGCCTGCCAACTTAGAACAATCAACAAACATATCATAGCCTGATTTATATGTCCAGTCACCATTGCAATAAATGGTAGTCAGATCCTGGCAATAGGCAAACATTCGTTTCGCCGACGTCACTTTGTCGGTATTGAAGTTGGTAATATCCAATGCCGTGAGGCCTGGGCAAGCATAAAACATCTTGCTCATATCCACAACATTTTCTGTGTTGAAAGAGCTGACATCCAGCGACTTCACAGAAACCAGACTCCTGAACATATCACTCATGTTGGTAACTTCGGCTGTATTGAGGTTCTCCAGCCCCTGTATTCCTTTCGCCTTGGACAGGTAATACCACTCTTGTGTTTCAGTGTCCTGATATCCAAAGAACATTCCTTTCGTTGAAGTCAGCGGAGCGTCCTTCATCGACGGGTCGATAACAATCTGCGTCACTTTGCTGTCATATCCCGCAAAGCGCACGGCATAGGGGTTGTTGACGGGGTCGTAGAACTCATGATAGGGGTTGCTCTTGTCATAGCCGTCGCCATAATAATAGGTCAGGGTTTGGTCGCCGTCAAACACGGTGTACATCTTCGGCTTCTTTTTGCCATACTCTACGGAGAAAGTGAGCGTGGGCACTCCCTCAGGCGTGAAGCCGTGCTTGGCAACGGCTGGCATATCGTTAAGCGTTGCCTTCACGTCTTCAGTAAAGCAATGGTTCTCATTGGCCTCTACGGTGACTGTGAGGGTGTAGCTCTTGTTGGGGTCGTAGTTGCCGAGGTCTTCGATGTCGGGGTCGTCGCCGGTCCACTCCACATTGCTTACAGTCCAGTCTTGCCTTAGTGCAGCAATGCCTGTGGGCCATGTAACCTTAGTAGAGAGAGGCTGCCCCTCCACGGGCTCCGTCACCTCTACTCTAACCGACGTGATTGGCACGCCGCCCGGAGGAGCGGGCACAGTATAGTCATCAATGATGAAGACTACCTCTGTGTCAGAGCGCCTGACATATACGTCATCTTGATCACCACCCACAAAAAGTAGCGGATTGTCGCCGAAGGTGTAGCCCTCGTCGAGGATAATGGTAAAAGCGATATCGAAAGTGCGGCCAAGACCGCAGGGCGAGGGATCGAACATATCACCGGTGCTGTTTCTGTATTCTACCTTGCTGACTGTGGCATGCTCGGTGAGCGAAGTGGCGGTGAAGTCGGCATCCTCTCCTGCCACGGGCCATGTGTAGTCGTCGAGATAGACTAAGCCTATCACGTTCTCATCAAGACCGTAGATATGGGGATAGAACCAATACTCCCAGATATTGCCTATGCCCTCAACCTCATCGGTAAACTCGTCAGGGTATTTGGCGAATATCTTGGTCTGGCCGTTGTGGGTGGCGAGGCCCCAGTCGGGGCCTACACTATAGAACTGCTCATGATCCGATTCCGCGAGTTTGGGCTTGTGGTCATGGCACCACATCTCCTTGAGCGCTTTGCAAAATTTGAAGGCTATGCTATGGATAGTAACGTCGCCGCCGTAGAAGTCAAGGCGCTCCATCTCGTAGTTGTACATGAAAGCTTGTGCCCCAATCTCTAGTGTCTTGCTGCGGATGATGAGGTGCTTGATATTGGATTCCTGGAAAGCACAAGAACCGATAGATGTAACACTTTCAGGAATGGTTATGGTCTGGTTGCGAAATTTGGTGCCCCAGAAAACATCAGAGGCAATACTTTGAACATCGTCGGGGATGACAGAGCTTTTGCAGCCTGCCACCACCTTCTTGCTAGCGCTCTCAACAACCACGTTGTTGTCAGAATAGTAGGTCTCGTTGGTATATGTCACGGCGAGGTATTCCAGCTGGTTGCATCCCGCAGTTATTCCATATCCAATATCGGTAACGGTACCGGGGATAACCAGACTCTCGATATCGCTATCAGCAAAAGCACTACTTTCAATACTACTTAAACCGGCATTGAGGGAAATGCCCTTTATCTTTGCACGAACGAAGGCTGCATGGCCTATTCTTTGCACATTGGATGGAAGCTTGAAGTCATAGCCGTCGTACTGATAATCCATGAAAGCACATTCATCTATGATAGAAATAGACCCGGGCAGGGTGATCTTGGCTGAGCAGTTGTAGAATGCATACTCTCCGATATAGCGTACGGTGTAGACTTCGCCGTCGTCGTTGGATGTGTTTACTACCATAGATGGCAAATAAATCTCGCCGCTGTAATCTTTCCATTCATCAATAATGCAGCTGTGGTAGTTACCTTCGTTGTCCTTTTCACCGATTATGCTAACATATTTGTATTTTTCATTCACGACTTTGAAGCGTATTGACACCGAAGACGGTGTACCATCCGGAGCCATATATCCGACAGAAAGCACGAAAACATCGCCGTCTGCGGCACTCGCATTGGTTGTGAACAGCGCTGTGAGCGCGAACAGAATAAATAGGGTGTAAATCTTTTTCATGATAAAAGTTTTGTATTATGAATGCAAAAATAGGATTTTTTCGTTATAAACATCGTATTTCGCACTGAATTTTTGTAAAAAATACTATAAAAACGAAAGAACACCATAGAAAATACCGAAATCACCGAGCAGAAATCTGCGAAAGCTGAGCAGAAAAATAAAAAAGCCGAGCGCGCGTAATTTTGATGCCCATCAGAATGAGATTTCGTGCCCATGCTTTTTGATTTTGATGGGCATCAAAATAAGCTCTTCTCGCATTTTTTTAGCGCGGAGACGCGATTTAATTGCCTCTCCGCGCTATTTAATAGAATCTGCTCGCTTTAAGAATTGGTATGATTGTCAGGGTGTGACTTTGATTACGAAGCCTCCGCCGGATGCCATGTTGACATTGAATGGTTGATCAAGGTTGGCTTTTATGGTGGTGTGCTTGTAGTCGCGGGCTGCGCGGTCGGCGTTCACTCCGTCGCAAAACAGCTCAATCTGCTTGTTGCCGGAGCCGATGAAACTGAGGTCAAGCGTTACCTCGCGGGGGTCCCAGTTGGTGAGGCCGCCCACATACCACGTGCCGTCCTTGGCTTTGCGCGCCATAACGATGTGTTCGCCTATCTTGCCGCTTATGGCGCGGGTGTCGTCCCACACTGTGGGCACGGTGGCGATGAAGTGTGTGCACTCTGCCTCGCGCAGATAGTTGGAGGGATTGTCGCACAGCATCGACAGGGGGGCGTCGAAAATGATATACTCAGCCAGTTGTCTGCAGCGCGTACCCTGGCTCATTGGCTCGGAGTTGGTGGAGAAATAATTCTCCTTGGTGGCGTTGCGCATTGCGCCCTGTGTATAGTCGGCGGGGCCTGCCACTTGGCGTATGAAGGGATAGGTGACGTCGTAGGTCACCATGTCGAAGTCGGGCTCCACCCATTTCACTTCCTCCAGACCATATACTCCCTCGAAGTTGATATTGTTGGGCCAGGTGCGCTGCTGGCCGGTAGGCTTGTACATTCCGTGGAGGTCAATGAGCAACTTGTATTTTGCGCCCATCTCGGCGCAGCGCGTGTTGAAGTCAACCATTACCTGGTCGTCGCGATCCATGAAATCGACCTTGAATCCCTTGATGCCCATCTTGGAGTAGTGGGCACAGACGCGCTCCATGTCTTGGTCGAAGGCGCGATAGCCTGCCCACAGTATGAGTCCCACGTTGCGCTCGGTGGCGTAGCTGATGAGTTCCTCCAGATTTATCTCGGGCACAATCTTGAAGAGGTCAGCCTCGCCCGGCACCGCCCATCCCTCGTCGAGGATTACGTACTCAATGCCTTGCTCCGAGGCGAAATCGATGTAATATTTATAGGTCGCGGTGTTGATGCCTGCGCGGAAATCCACTCCGTAGATGTTCCAGTCGTTCCACCAATCCCACGCTACCTTGCCGGGCTTTACCCAGCTCCAGTCCTGCGCGGTGTCCCAGGACTTGGCAAGCTTCATGACGAAGTCGCTTGCCAGCAGCTCCTTCTCGTCATCCACTATCTGTATGGCACGCCAGGGATAGTCTGTCTTGCCCGAAACACGGGCGATATAGTCCTCGCGTGCGTGTACCTCTTTCTTTAATCCGCGCGTAGTGACCTTTGTCTCCTTGGGATAGGCGGCGAACACGCCGTGCAGCTTGCCGCCAGCGGCCATAAGGCGCATGCCAGGATAATTGAAGAGGTCCACCTCCGTGATGCAGAGGCTGTAGCCATTGCTCTGCAGCAATGCCGGCAGCATAATCTGGCGGTCGGCAGGCCACTCGTCGATGGAGGAGTGTTTGTAAGTGTTCTGGAAATTGGAGTGCCACTGATTTTCCTCACCGTTAATGGTGCGTCCGTTTATGGGAGCTACGACCATTTGGGCTTGCTTGTCAGCAGGCACAAACTCGGCTACTTCGTTGCGCACGATGTAGTCTTGCTTGAAGTTGGTGGTTATTCTGTAAGCTACTCCGTCGTCGTAAGCGCGCCAAATGATGCTGTAGGTGTCTTTCGCGTTCGGTGCTTTCAGTTTTAGTTCCAGTTCGTTATAGCTGGCGTGAACCTCGGCTCGCTTATAGATGTATGGTTTGAAATCCTCTTTTGCTTCTTTGGTGTAATGCGAAACGACACGCGCATCCTTGCCCAGCACGGTGTTTCCATCGCCCAGCTCCAGCGCAATGCGTGAGGGGGCAAGCACCAATGTGCCTTTGTGCTCCACAGTGTAAGTGATGTCTTGCCCTACCACCACTGTTATGGTGTTTATTCCTTTGGGGTCGGCGAGGGTGAACAGTTTGTTCTTTTGAGGGGTTGCCACTGCTACTAAAAACAGTAAAGTGAAATGAGCAATGAGTAGTGTCTTTTTCATAGAGGTCTCAGTTTTTTAATAGTTCTTTTTTCAGTTGTGCTATGGTCTTGCCTAGCGCGGGGTGGCGCTTGCGCGGCGCTATCTCTGCCAGCGGGCATAGCACGAAGTCTCGCTGTGCCATCAGCGGATGTGGAATGGTCAGCTCTGGCGTGGCGCACTGCAGATTGTCGTAGAGCAGGATGTCGATGTCTATTACGCGGTCGGCATATTGCGCATCGCGGCTCTTGGCGGTGCGTCCCATCTGTCGCTCTATGGCTTGTGTGGCGCGGAGCAGTTCCAGGGGGGCGAGTCTGCTTTCTACCAATACTGCGGCATTGAGAAAGTCATTGTCGCTACTAAATCCCCAGGGCTTTGAGGGAATATAAGTGGAGCGCTTCATCAGCATTCCTACTTGTTGTTGTAGCAGGGCGATGGCGCGGTCGAGATTGGCGGCGCGGTCCCCGAGATTGGTGCCAAGCCCCAGGTATGCGCGGTGCATCATATTATCAGCATAACGTCGCCGTATGCGCCGAAGCGGTAGCCCTGCTTGATGGCTGTCTTGTAGGCTGCTATGGTGGCCTCGTAGCCTCCGAATGCGGCTGCCAGCATCAGCAGTGTGCTCTCGGAAGTATAGAAATTGGCAAGCATGGCGGTGGCCACGTTAAAGTTGTAGGGCGGGAAAATGAAGCGATTAGTCCAGCCGTCAAAGGGGGTGACGTGGTGGAGTGTGTCGCATGAACTCTCCATCGCGCGCTGCACGGTGGTGCCTACGGCCAGAATTTTGTGACCTGCGTCTTTGGCCTTGTTGACTATTTCGCAACATTCGGGGGTGATGTGCATCTCCTCTGACTCCATCTTATGCTTGGTAAGGTCTTCCACGTCAGTCTTGTTGAAGTTGCTCTGGCCGCAGTGGAGGGTGAGGTATGCTTCTTTGATGCCGGCAATCTCCATCTTTTTCATCGTTATCTTGGAGAAGTGCAGTCCTGTGGCGGGCGCGGTAGTGGCTCCCTCGTGTTTGGCGAAGATGGTCTGGAAGGTTTCCATATCTTCCTCGACAGCTTCGCGCTTGATGTAGGTGGGCAGCGGTGCTACGCCGAGGGCGTAGAGGTCGCGCTTGAACTCCTCATGAGGGCCGTCGTAGAGAAAGCGCAGTGTTCGGCCACGGCTGGTGGTGTTGTCGATTACCTCTGCTACGAGCGAGTCGTCCTCGCCGAAGTATAGCTTGTTGCCTATACGTATCTTGCGGGCGGGGTCAACGGTCACGTCCCACAGACGGTCTTCTGCATTGAGCTCACGACGCAGGAATACCTCGATGCGTGCGCCGGTGCGCTCCTTGTTGCCGTGCAGATGTGCGGGGATGACCTGAGTGTCGTTGAACACAAAGACATCGCCGTCGTCGAAGTAGTTCAGCAGGTCGTTAAACATTTTGTGCTCTACCTTGCCGGTGTCGCGGTGCAGTACTAACATGCGGCAACCGTCGCGGAATGGGTCAGGCTCTTGTGCTACCAGCGCCTCAGGCAGTTTGAACTTAAATTGTGAGAGTTTCATATCTTAATAATCTTCAATGTTCAATGTTAGAAGTTATTGGAAATTAGGAATGCCGTAGGCATCGCGAGAACTTCATCGGTGGTCGTGCTTGCACGGGCCGGTATAAAGAAGTTCGAGAGCGAAGCGGCAATTAGTAATTAGTATCTGTCTTCCCCCCTTCAGGGGGATAAGAGAGGGTCTGTTCAATCTTTTCCAACCATTGCGGGAAGGTCTCGAAGTCAAGGCAGTCTTCCACACGGTAGTCGCCTACCCTGGTGCGCCGCAGCGCAGTCAGATAGGCGCCGCTGTGGAGCGCGAGACCGATATCGCGAGCCAGGGCGCGAATGTAGGTGCCTTTGCTGCAAACGACGCGTATCTTCAGAGTAGGAAGTTCGAAATGCAGCAGGTCAATCTTGTCGATGACCAGCGTTTTCGGCTTCAGTTCTACCTCTTTGCCGTGGCGGGCGAGGTGGAAGGCGCGCGTGCCTTGTATCTTGCAGGCCGAGTAGGCGGGCGGTGTCTGCTGGATAGTACCAACAAAACTGTTGAGCACCTGTTCCACCATCTCGCGGGTGATATGCTCCGTAGGGAAGGTGGCATCCTCGGGATGCTCCATGTCGAAACTGGCAGTGGTGGCACCGAGTTTGAGCATCGCCTCATACTCCTTGGTGTGGGCTTGCAGCTCCTCGATGCGCTTGGTGGCTTGCCCTGTGCAGAGCAGTAGCACTCCAGTGGCCAGAGGGTCGAGAGTGCCGGCGTGGCCTACCTTTACCTTAGTGCCCAACTTTTGGGAGAGGAGCCATCTCACACGGGCCACTATGCCGAAGGAGGTCCACTCGTAGGGCTTGTCGAAAGGCAGTATCTCGCCGCTGAGGAAATCCATTTAGGATTGTATAATATTATAATGTGTTGTACACGAGCACAGCCAAACCCACTATCGCGCAGTAGATGGCGAAATAGATTAGCTTGCATCTCTTGACGAGGGAAATCATCCATTTGCAGGCAAAGCAGCCCGAGACAAATGCCGCGATGAAACCGACGATTAGCGACGATGTAGGAATGGGAGCCGCAGCACCGTGCGCGGCAAGGTATTCTGCGCTTGGCGCAACGATATGCTTGAAGTCTATGATGGCTTCGCCCAATATGGGCGGGATAACCATGAGGAAGGAGAACTGCGCGAGTGTCTTGCGACTGTTGCCCAGCAGCAGGCCGGTAGCGATGGTAGAACCACTGCGCGACAGTCCCGGCAGTACGGCCGCCGCCTGAGCCACACCAATCACGAAGGCATTAGACGGCGAAATCTTCTCCTTTTCCTGAGGCTTGTAGAAATGCGTCATGGCCAGCAGTGATGCCGTAACCAGCAGGCAGATGCCGGTGACGAGCAGCACGTCGCCTGCATAGAGGGCCTCTATCTTGTCCTTGAACAGCAGGCCAACTATGGCGACAGGTATCATGGAGATGACGATATTGAGCACATAGCGCGTCTCATCGTTAAATTTGAATTTGAAGAGACCCTGGAATATCCAGATAATCTCTCTCCACAGCACCACAAGCGTTGCCAACACTGTGGCAACGTGTACCACGATGTCAAAGGTAAGACCGCCCGCTTCGGCAGCCGGGCCTAATAGCGCCTTGCCTATCTCCAGATGGCCGCTGCTGCTTACGGGCAGGTATTCTGTCAGTCCCTGTACGATGCCAAGGATAAGTGCTTGAATTGCATCCATTATTTAGTTGTGTCTTTCTTGTGGTAAAGTATGGCCACCACCATAAAGAGGAAACCGAACAGGCAAACCATCGGGGCCACTTTAGTGCGGCGCACGCTGAATATATCGGGGTCGTATGCTTCCGTGGAGGAGGAGCCGCCTATCATGAGCAGGAAACCTGCTATGATAATGACGATGCCGATAATCAGCAGTATGTAATTGATTTTGCGGAATGCCATTGCCTTTTTGCCGCTCACCAAGTCTGTTGCGGTCTCTACTTCTGCGGCGGCAGGTGCGGAGGGCGTTTTCTTATATCTGCTTGCTGCGGACGTTGTCTTTTTTGCCACAATCTTATAAGGGTTATTGTTGTGTATGTCTTAGTTTGTGTAGAGTTTGTAGCGACTCATCTTAAGGTAATGGCCCACGGAGATGTAGGCGCTGAGCCAAGTGATGATAAATCCGCACACCAGCACCGCTCCGGCAGTGAGGGCGATGGTCTGCCATGTGATAAGCCCTTGTATCTCCGGGTCATATTTGATAAGGTTGTAGATGCCCAGCGCCAAAATCACGCAGGCCAGCACGGCGCTGATTACGCCGATGGTGATAGCCTTGCGGATAAAGGGCCGGCGTATGAAGCCATAGCTGGCTCCCACCATGCGCATGGTCTTTATCATCAGGCGTCGGGCATAGATGCTGAGGCGTATAGTGTTGTTGATTAGCACAAACGACACCAAGGTCAGCAGCAATGCAATGATTAGGAGCACACCGCTGATATGACGTATGTTGCGGTTAAGACTGTCCATAAGGTTTTGAGGGGCAGTGACATCCACAATCAGCGAGTCGCTCTTGAGCGGAGGCAGTATCTTGTTGAGCGGATCGCTGTTGGCGTATTCAGATTTTAGCCTCAGCTCAAAGGAGGCCGACAGTGGATTGTCGCCCAGAAACTCAATTTCCTCGGTGCCGAGACCTGCAGCCAACTCGCGTTGCGCCTTCTCTTTCGACATGTAGTTCAGCGAGCGGGTGCAGGGCAACTTGCGCAGACGGGTCTGTATGTTGTAGGCCTGCTTTTGTGTGATATTCTCGTCAAGCATCAGGGTTACGGTGAAGTTCTCCTTCAGGCTGTTGGAGAAATTGTGGGCAAAGCACACAAAAAATATTACTGTGCCAAGCAGCACGAGCATCAGTGTCGTACTAATGCAGGCGGTCACTACGTTCATGCTCGTGCCGGCAGAGATTTTCTTCTTTTTAGCCATATTGTTTGCTAAGATATTTGTCAGATATAATTACTCAAAGACTCAACGCTGCCGCTACTGTCGGCAGCGCAAGACCATATTTATCCTAATTTTCTGCAAAAGTAATGAAAAATAGGAGCAAATGCAAGAAAAAAGGCATCAAATTACTACTTTTCCCATCAGAGTGGCACTGGTGGAGTCAAAAATGCGCACTTTCAGCGTCTCCCCTACGCGGTGCTCGCCGCGGTCGAAGACCACCACCTTGTTCTGGCCCGTGCGCCCGAACAGCTGGTCGGCAGAGCGTTTGCTGCGGCCCTCCACAAGCACATCGAAGGTCTTGCCCACGTCTTTGGCGTTCTGTTCGCGGCTCAGGTCATTTTGCAGGGCAATCATCTCGTTGAGGCGGCGCAGCTTGGTTTCTTCCGGCACATCGTCGGCCAGATGGCGTGCGGCGTAGGTGCCGGGGCGTTGGCTGTATTTGAAGAGGAAGGCGGAGTCATAGCTGCACTGCCGCATCAGCTCCAGCGACTGCGCGTGGTCCTCCTCTGTCTCCGTGCAGTAGCCGCAAAACATATCGGTGCTGAGGCCGCAGTCGGGGATGATGTCGCGTATTGCAGCCACGCGGTCCAGATACCATTCGCGGGTGTATTTGCGATTCATAAGGCCCAGGATGCGGTTGCTGCCGCTCTGCACCGGCAGGTGGATATGGTGGCAGATGTTGGGCATCTCGGCAATCACGCGGAGCGTATCGTCGCTCATATCCTTGGGGTGGGAGGTGGTGAAGCGTATGCGCAGCTCAGGCACAGCCTCGGCCACAATTCTCAGCAGCTGCGGAAAGTCCACTGTTCCGTCGTTGCTCACGCAATTATAGGAGTTAACATTTTGTCCCAGCAGCGTGACCTCGCGGAAGTTCTTGTCCCTGAGGTCGCGCACCTCGTTGAGGATGCTCTGCACATCGCGGCTGCGCTCACGCCCTCTGGTGTAGGGCACAATGCAGTAGTGGCAGAAGTTGTTGCAGCCGCGGGTGATGCTCACAAAGCCGCTGATTCTGTTGCCCCCGATGCGGCGCGGTATTACGTTGCCGTAGGTCTCTGTCAGCGACAGGTCTGTGTCGATAGCCTTGCTGCCGGCCTCCACTTGTGCCACGAGGGTAGGCAGTTGCAGGTAGGCATCGGGGCCAGCCACGAGGTCCACGCCGTTCTCCTCGATAAGCTGCCCTTTTACTCTCTCGGCCATGCAGCCCAGCACTCCGATGATGAATTTGCTTCCTTGCTTCCGTTTCGCATTGAGCGCCTCCAGTCGGTGGATGATTTTCTGCTCGGCGTTATCCCTCACGGAGCAGGTGTTGAGAAAGATGGCGTCGGCCTCTTCCTCGCTTTGGCAGACGTCATAATCGGCCATCTTCATGATGCTGGCCACAGTCTCGCTGTCTGCCACATTCATCTGACATCCGTAGGTCTCTATGTATAGTTTCTTCATCGCAAACACAAAATATTTTCTCTTTCGCACCGCAAAAGTACATAAAAAGTTGTAACTTGCAGCCCGTTTCACGCAAAAACTACTAACAATGGACACTCAAATTCCCGACATTCCGCTGAATGTGGACCTCGAAAACCTTAATCAGACCTGCCGCGCGGGCCTCGTGGAGCGCCTCGGCATACATTATATATATGTAGGTACAGCGCGAGCCGAGGCCACCATGCCTGTTGACGAGCGCACATGTCAGCCTTTCGGCATACTCCACGGCGGAGCCTCCATGGCGCTCGCAGAGACAATCGCCGGAGTGGGCTCCCTCTCCAACATTGCTGCCGACGAGCATGCCGTGGGCCAGCAGGTGAGCGTCAATCATGTCAGTGCCGCCACCAAGGGCGACACGGTCCACGCCGTGGCCACCCTCGTCCACCGGGGCCGCAGCAGCCACGTGTGGCACGTGGATATCACCTCACAGTCAACGGGCAAACTTGTCTGCACTGCGCAGGTCCTCTATTGCATATTGAAAAAATAGATGCTCGGGCAATCGTAGTACCAAACTTTTTTGCTAAATTTGCAGTCCATAAATAGATAATTTCTAAAAAAACAATAATAGTCATGCAAACAAGAATTTCCTTACTCCTGTCCATCGTGGCAGTCGCAGTCTTTACATCGTGTAGCAAGATGGGTCCGCTCAGTCCCGATTACTTCACCGTAGTGCCCAACCCGCTTGAGGCAACAGCCGGCAAGGTGCCCGCAACCATCAACGGCCTCTTCCCTGAGAAGTATATGAAGAAGAAAGCTACCGTCACCGTCACCCCGGTGCTCCGCTATGCTGGCGGCGAGACCGAAGGGCAGTCGGCTTCCTTCCAGGGCGAGAAGGTGCAGGGCAACAACCAGACCATTGCCTACCGCACCGGCGGCAATTACACCATGCGCACCACCTTCCCCTACACCGAGGCAATGCAGAAGAGCGCGCTCTACCTTAAATTTGACGCTCGCGCAGGCAAGAAGACATATAAGGTGCCCGACGTAAAGGTGGCTGACGGCGTCCTCGCCACATCCGAGTTGGTGAAGCGCACCCTCAGCTCTGCTTCCACTGCTTACGCTGCCGACAATTTCCAGCGCATCGTCAAGCAGAAGCAGGAGGCCAACATCCAGTTCCTCGTAAATCAGGCCATCATCCGCACCGGTGAGCTGAAGAGCGTCTCCGTGCAGCAGTTCCTCTCCACCCTGCGCGACATCCAGGCCGACACCGAGGCCAAGGCCGTTGACAACGTGGAGATTTCCTCCTACGCATCCCCCGAGGGCTCGCTCAAGTTCAACACCACTCTTGCCCAGAACCGTGGCAAGAACACCCAGGACTATATCAGCAAGGAGCTCGCCGACAAGGGCCTCAAGGCAGACGTCAACACCAAGTACACCGCTGAGGACTGGGAGGGCTTCCAGCAGCTCGTGGGCAAGTCCAATATCCAGGACAAGGAGGTCATCCTGCGTGTCCTCTCCATGTATCAGGACCCCGAGGAGCGCGAGACACAAATCCGCAACATCTCCGCTGCATACACCGAGCTGGCCAAGGAGATACTGCCCCAGCTGCGCCGTTCGCGCATCATGCTCAACTACGACCTTATCGGCCGCTCCGATGACCAGATAAAGAGCCAGTACACCGCCGACCCCTCCAAGCTCAGCGTTGACGAACTGCTCTATGGCGTGGGCCTCACCTCCGCCGACAGCGAGCGCGAGCAGATACTCAAGTCTGCCACCTCTCTCTATCCCGCCGACTATCGCGCATACAACAATCTTGCCACGCTTGCCTATCAGCGCGGTGACTATGCCGCAGCCCGCGAGTATGTCAGCAAGGCTCTGTCGCTCAACGGCGCTGCCCCCGAGGCTAATGTCAACAACGGCCTGCTGCAGCTCCTGGATGGCAATGTGGACGCTGCCACCCAGTCGCTCGCCAAGGGCTCCGGCGCTGAGGCTCTCAACGAGGCTCTCGGCAATCTCAACATCATGCAGGGCAACTACGCGCAAGCCGTCAAGTATTTCGGACAGACAGCCTCCAACTCCGCAGCCCTCGCCCAGCTGCTCAGCAAGGACTACCTCGCTGCCAACAATACGCTCGACCGTATCTCGCAGCCCGATGCCATGACCAGCTATCTCAAGGCCATCATCGCAGCCCGCACCAACAACAGCGAGCTGGCGCAGACATGCCTCCGCGAGGCGGTAGCCAAAGACCCCTCTCTCGCAGCTCTGGCAGCCAACGACCTTGAGTTCGCAAAGATAAATAAATGAGAAAAGACAAACAATCCCTGGGGTGGGGCTTGATTCTTGTCCTGTGTTTTTTCCTCTCCTGCTCTGGCGACAAGCAGAGTTTCACCCTCTCGGGTAGGTTCAAGGGCCTGGAGCAGGGCGAGTTTGTCTGCTTCAGCAGTTCCCCCGAGTGGGGCACCTTCGACACCGTGCGTGTGCAGGGCGGCAAGTTCTCCATCACTCACCCCCTGGCCGATACCGTGGTGCTTACGCTGCAGTACCCCAACTTCATGCAGACGCAGCTCATCGCCATCCCGGGCGAGGAAGTCACGGTGCGCGGTGATGCCAACAACATGCTTGCCATAGAGGTGGGCAGCGATGATGAGAATGAGACGCTCAGTCTCTTCCGCAAGAGCATCGCCGACTTGCCCTCCGACAAGCGTGCTGCCGTGGCTGAGCAGTTTGTGGCGGAGCACCCCGAGTCGTGGGCTGCCATAGCCGTGTTCCAGAAATACATCCTTGAGGCAGAGCATCCCGACTATGCGAAGATGAAGAAACTGCTCGATGAAATGCAGAAAAAATGTCCTTGGCGCAAGGTGCTGTCCGCTATGCGTGGCGAGGTCGGTGCGTTGCTTGCCTATCGCGTGGGGCAGAAGTTGCCGCCCTTCAAGGCTACTACCCTCAAAGGTGAGACTGTCAGTAATGCCACGTTCAGGGGCAAGCCGCTCCTCATCACGTTCTGGAGCACCATGGTGCCCGAGTACATCTATGCTCTCACCGTCACCAACCGCATAGTGAAGTCCCGCAGCTGGGTGTCGAGAGTCGAGAGTCCAGGTGACATTCTGTCTCCCCTCCCTTCGGGCGGGCTCCCTATGCTCAACATCTGCCTCGACACTGACACCACCGAGTGTCGCCGCATGCTGCGCCGCGACACCATCGCCGGCTATAACGTCTGCGACCTGCTTACCTTCGACAGCCCCCTCGTCCGCACGTTAGGCGTGCGCCGCCTCCCCTCCAACATCCTCGTGGATGCCAGCGGAGTAATCAAGGAGCGCGACATCCCCATCGACAAACTTGAGGCCACCCTTCGCAAGTATTTGAAATAAGGGGAAGTGTCTTATCCTAAAAAAAGTTGACTCACAAACAAGAGTTAACAATGTACATTTTACACACAGAAAAGCAGTTCAAGTATTTCAAAGAAGTGATACGGCTGCATTACGAAGAAGGCTATGGTGAAGACCGCATAGCGAAA
>JAGCYL010000001.1 GCA_017960825.1 Bacteroidaceae bacterium
ATAAACTTCTCCAGCAATCCCTCAATAACCCTGCGCGCCTCGCCGGCACCCACTTGAGAGTTCTTCAGGAGTTAGTTAATCACCTCCTGAGTGGTGATAGTGCTGTAGCGCGCCAGCGTGGCATACACCTTGCCCTTGCCGCTTCCGTCGGCAAGGTTGCTTCGTCTCAATACAGTTTGAACATCCATAACTTTATTGTTTTTAATGTTTATCTCATTTCATTTATTCCCGTTCTCAGGTGCAAATATAGCCATTTCCCGCGAAATAAACCAGAGAAAATTCCATTTTCTTAGTTAAGAAAAGAATTTTTCTTAGTTAAGGAAAGATGTTTTCTTAGCTAAGGTTATGGCTTTTCTTAGCTAAGAACAGACGTTTTCTTAGCTAAGAAAAACAAATGAGGTCGCACTTAAATCCTGCGAGGTCACAGAAAAATCCCGCGAGCTCGGAGTTAGTTCGCGGGAGAAGGGAATAAAACAATCAGAGCCCGCGCTCTTTCGGCGAAGGCTCCGCTATTATGTTTCGTTATTGTTTACTCGGATATCGGGCGGGCGAGAACGAGGCGGAAACCGAGGCCGCTGTCCTTAAACGTAGGCTCTCCGGCAGTACGAACGGACGTACGGACCCACGAGGGATTGTTCCAAAAGCAACCACCACGACCCACACGTTCGTCGCCCGAGGTGGGGCCGGAGGGGTCGGTCTGAGCATCGATGCTGTATTCCTCATAGTGGTCCCAGCACCACTCCCACACATTGCCGCTCATGTCATAGAGTCCAAGCTCGTTGGGCGACTTCGTGCCCACGTTGTGAGTCTTGCTTCCACTGTTATCGTCATACCACGCATAGTCGCTTAGGGATTTTCCTTTTTCATATTTTCCGCTAAACAAAAAGTGGACGCTTTTTTTTCCACCACGGGCGGCATACTCCCATTCGGCCTCAGTGGGCAGGCGGAATATCATACCCTCCGGCAGCTGGTCTTCAAGCGCGATATTGAGCATTATGCAGTAAAAGACAGCCTCGTTGTAAGAAACGCTCTCAACGGGGAGGTTGTCGCCCTTGAATTCAAAGGGGTCGTTGCTTGCGACGGCCTTCCACTGAGCCTGCGTAAGCTCGGTACGGGCCATATATAAGTCGCTCACGGTAACTTCATGGACGGGATACTCATTTTTCTCAGGGTAATTCATCTGCTCATGCTCAGCCGTTGCGCCCATCATAAACGTGCCGCCCTCAACAGGCTCGAAATAGAACTTCACACCGTTGTATGTGAACGTTTTGCGCTCCATAGCTGGCTTTGTGGGCCTTGTGCCGTCGATGATGTTGTTGTATATGGCCACCACGTCGGCGGTGTTCACCTTGTTATCGTAGTTGACATCGCATGGATTCACCTGCGCCATGGCTGCCGTGGCAAACAGTGCTGATGCGAAAATCGCTGATAAAAAACTTTTCATGATATTGTTTCTCTGTTCTCTATTATCTATTCTCTGTTCATATGTCTTTTAAGGCACGGAAATACTTGAGGTCATGGGGCTGCGTTATCTTGAAGTTGAGCATATTGCCCTGCGCGATGTAGAGAGGCTTATAGTTCAGTTCATTGGCCAGAGTGAAGAGCGACTGCGAGCAATTGATGCCCTGTGCCTCGGCTTGGTCGATGAGTGCGCTGAGGTCAGAAAGATGGAAAGTATGGGGGGTCTGAGCGCGCATGTAGTCCTCGCGCATGGCGAAGCCGGCAGCCTCGATGGAGCCGCTGACGCGCATATAGGCTTCGTTGCTATAGATGACGGTGATGGCGTTGCCGTATTGGCGGCAGACGGTGATATTATTGGTGATGGTGTCGGCAGACACAAGGGGGCGCACGGCATCATGGACCATAATGACGCTGTCGCTCTCCACCCCGGCAGCAGTAAGGGCTCGGATGCCGTTGCACATGGAATGATAGGACGTTTCGCCAGAAGCTATGCAGTCCCTAAATTTGGAAAAGCCGTGACGGCCTGCCTGGGCCTCGACATAGGTGTTCCACTCAGGCGAGCAGACTACATAGATGTCGGTGACCTGTGGGTGACGGTCAAAGGCACGCAGGGTGTAGGAGAGGATGGGCAAGCCGTCCACTTCTATGTACTGCTTGGGGCGCATGGAGTTGAAGCGCGTACCTCGGCCTCCGGCCAGTATCAGAGCGATATTTTTCAAGTTTACAAGTTGACGAGTTAACGAGTTGACAAGTAGGCGGTCATCAGTTTTTTGCATTCGCGCTCGTGGCGCAGGTTGACGTAGATGCGCAGGACCTCGAAGGCGGTGAGTTCCAGCGCGGGGTAGAGCCAGGGAAGGCCTACGAACATGGAGAGGAAGAGCACTCCCACACGGGCATCGAAGGTAAGTATCTGGCAGAGCGGCATCAGCGGACGGCTGAAATCGCGGTATCTGGTGCGCAGCTCTGCAGGGATATTGTCGCCATGTCTCTCGCGTACATTATTATATAATTGTTGGAACTGCGGCGTAGGGTTCTCCTGCCCTCGCGTGTAGCTGGCGTAGCTGAAGAGGAAGAACTTCTGCAGCATGTCTTTCGACCACCAGCGCAGTGCCTTGTACTGCTTCTCTATGTCGGCGGAGCGCTCCAACTCGTTTGCGGCGCCGGTGAAGTATAGGTGAGCGTTGCGGTAGTAGTCGGCAAGCGAGCACTGCCGTGCATGGAAGAATATTCCTGTCACCACTACGAGCACCCAGCTCCACAGTCCCCACTCGGGCCTCAGGCGCTCGGCAATGCCGGAGTAGATACAGAAGAACCACGCGTCGCCGGCGAATCCGTCGAGTATGCGGCCCAACTGCGTCTTCTGCCCCGTCATGCGCGCCAGCTGACCATCGGCGCAGTCATACCAGTTGGCCCAGATGAGCAGCACCATGCCCACGATGTTCCACTTCAACTCCGGCAGGTAGAAGAAGTAGCCGCTGGCGCAACCGATGACAAGCGAGAGCAGCGTCACGGCGATGGGGTGCACCCTCAGCTTCTTGAACAGCAACGCCCACAGATAACCTGGCGTACGAGTGACGTAGAGCTCGAAGGGACCCTCCGTGTCGCGCGATTTCATGGTGGCGAGTACTTGCTGAGTCAGAGTAGGCATGTCATTATTTTGGGCTGCGAAGTTAAGCATTTTGTGTTACAAAATAGCAGATTTAGGCGTATGTTTTATCTTTTTTGCTACAAAAGCGCTGTTTTTTTCAAAAAAAGCTTCGTTTTTAATTCTTTTGTTATAAATTTGCAGCCGAAACGTAACAAATACAGCGCAGATGATTTCTCAGGCACAGTTTTTCGGCTTTTACTATTACTACTTTACCTCCTCAAGGGTGTGAAGCGGATTGACAGTGCCATAATGAGACATTATAGAAATATAACGAAAAGTCCTGCTTCACACCGAAGTGGGACTTTTATAGAATTGAAGAATTAAAAAGATTGAGCAATTAAAACAATTAAAATGATTAACATCGCTATACAAGGAGTTCAAGGCTCGTTCCACGACATTGCCGCCCATCTGTATTTCGCCGGGCAGGAAATAAGCCTGGTGTGCTGCGACACGTTTGAGCAACTGTTTGAGACAGTGAAGAAAGACCCCGAAGTGCTGGCTGTGGTGGCCATAGAAAACACTATTGCGGGAAGCCTGCTCCACAACTACGAACTGCTGCGCGACAGCAACATGACCATAGTGGGCGAGCACAAGCAGCATATCGAGCACAGCCTTCTGGCACTGCCAGGCGACGACATGGCCGACATCACTGAAGTCAACTCCCACCCCGTGGCGCTGATGCAGTGCCGCTCATTCCTCAAGCAACATTCCGGATGGAAGATAGTGGAGACGGACGACACCGCCGGTGCCGCTGCCGACATCAGAAAGTCGCAGCTCAAGGGCCGCGCCGCCATCTGCTCCAAGCACGCTGCCCCCATCTACGGCATGAAGGTGCTGGAGGAGGCCATCGAGGACAACAAGCACAACTTCACTCGCTTTCTCGTGCTGGCCGACCCCTACATTGCCGACAACCTGCGCGACAAATATCGCAGCAACAAGAGTAGCATCGTCTTTTCGGTGCCCCACGAGAGCGGCAGCCTAAGCCAGGTGCTGAGCATCTTCTCCTTCTACCACATCAACCTCACCAAGATACAGTCGCTGCCCATCATAGGCCACGAGTGGGAGTATCTGTTCTACGTCGACCTGACCTACGACAACTACAGCCGCTACCTGCAGAGCATCGACGCCATACGTCCGCTGATAAGACAAATAAAAATACTCGGAGAATATGAAGCCTACAAATAACATCTCCCCCGCCGACCGCCTTGGTCTGGTGAGCGAATACTACTTCAGTCGCAAGCTCAAGGAGGTTGCCCGCCGCAACGCCGAGGGCGAAGACATCATCAGCCTGGCTATTGGCAGTCCTGACATGCCACCCTCGCCGGAGACCATCGACACCCTGTGCCGCGAGGCACAGAAAGCCGACGTCCATGGCTACCAGCCCACCGTGGGACTACCGCAGCTGCGTGAGGCGATGGCAGGCTGGTACAAGCGCTGGTATGGCGTGGAGCTCAATCCGCAGACCGAGATACAGCCGCTCATCGGCAGTAAGGAAGGCATCCTGCACGTCACCCTTGCACTGGCCAATGTGGGCGACAAGGTGCTGGTGCCCAACCCGGGCTACCCCACATATACCTCGCTGACCAAGCTACTGGGCTGTCAGGTAGTGAACTACGACCTCAACGAGGCCAACGACTATCAGCCCGATTTTGCCCAACTGGAACAGATGGACCTCAGCGGCGTCAAACTGATGTGGACCAACTATCCCAACATGCCCACAGGAGCCAACGCCCAGATGAAGACTTACGAGCGGCTGGTGAGGTTCGCCAAGACCCATGGCATCGTGGTGGTCAACGACAATCCCTACAGCTTTATCCTCAACGACAAGCCGCTCAGTCTGCTGCAGGTGGACGGCGCCAAGGACTGCTGCATTGAATTCAACTCGATGAGCAAGAGCCACAATATGCCCGGCTGGCGCGTGGGTATGCTGGCCACCAACAGTCAGTTTGTGCAGTGGATCGTAAAGGTAAAGTCCAACATCGACTCCGGCACCTTCCGCCCCTTGCAGCTTGCCGCAGTGCAAGCCTACCAAAACAGCGCCGACTGGCACCGACAGGCCAACATCAGCCTCTACCGTGAGCGCCGCGACATAGCCGAGAAGATAATGACCACCCTCGGATGCAGCTACAATCCCGATCAAGTAGGTATGTTCCTATGGGGGCGCATCCCAGACAGTTACCAGGACTGCGAGCAGCTGACAGAGCGAGTGCTCAACGAGGCGCACGTGTTCATCACCCCAGGCTTCATCTTCGGCAGCAACGGCCAGCGCTACGTGCGCATCTCCCTCTGCGCGAAGAAAGAAAAGATGCAAGCCGCGCTCGAAAGAATACAAACAACTATAACCACTAACCGATAACCGATAACCTTTCATATAATGGAACTAAATTTACAACCTCTCAACCTGCCCAGCGACAATGTTAGACCGTTCGTGATAGCAGGCCCCTGCTCCGCCGAGACTGAGGAGCAAGTGATAACTACCGCCAAGCAGCTCGCTGGCAAGGGCTGCCACATGTTCAGAGGCGGCGTGTGGAAACCACGCACCAAGCCCGGCGGCTTTGAAGGCCACGGCGAGAAAGCCCTGCCCTGGATGAAACGAGTGAAAGAGGAGACTGCCATGCTCGTGGCCACCGAGGTTGCCACGCCGGAGCATGTGGAACTGGCTCTCAAGTACGGCATCGACATCCTGTGGATAGGCGCCCGTACCAGTGCCAATCCCTTCGCCATGCAGCTGCTTGCCGACTCGCTCAAGGGCGTAGATGTGCCCGTGCTGGTGAAGAACCCCGTCAATCCGGACCTGGA
>JAGCYL010000052.1 GCA_017960825.1 Bacteroidaceae bacterium
GCCGACACTCACATCGTGTGAATGTCGGTGGCTTTCTCTCTTTTCCAAAATAAACATAGCCGCTCCTCGCAAAAACTTGCCGCGACTTCGCCAAATTTAACGCTGACTTCGTCACAAATTAAAGCCGACGGCGTAGAATTTAATGCTGACTTCGTGGGATTTAAAGCTGACGGCGCTCAGCGATTATCCTCGCACGCACATAATATATAATAAAGTCCTGGGGCACGAAGCGCGAAAAAACGCATCGCAGGAAAACTAAAAGTCTGCGCAGGAAAACTAAAAGCCTGCGCGTGAACACGCGCAGGGCTTTTCTTTACATGAGATGCGACATTGTTGCCCTGTGTTCTGAGAAACAACTGACAAGATGCCTTTTTCTGTTAGTTAACAGTTAACATGTTAACTGTTAACTACATTCCGCAAGGACGAAAATAAAAAAGCATGACCTACATTTTTCATACTGATGGACGCAGTTCTACTACTAACCCCATTGCTGCAGCTATACGATATAGTGTTGAAACAGAAGGTATCGTTAACCCCCGTTCTAAACGGGACACATATCCCTTATTTGCTCCTATTCGTTCTGCCAATTCTTGTTGCGTAAGGCCTGCATTCTTCCTGGCATCCAAGAGTATTTGTGCATTATATTCCTCCCATGCCTTGTTCTCTGCGGCCTTTCTGCTTTCTGAACCTCTCGGGCCAAACTCCTGTTCCAGTTCAGCACTAACGTCATAAATCTTACTTTCGTTTTTCATTTTTATATTCCTCCTTCAATTTAATGGCTTTATCTATTTCTCGTTTGGGTGCTTTTTGCGTCTTTTTCGTATAACAGTTAAACAATACTACAATTGTATTTCCATCAAAGATAAAAAACTGAGAGTTTCTTCATGAACTCGATGTAATAGTTCTTATACGCAATGATTTTCCTCATCGGCTGCAAAATTAATAAAAGTTGTACAGCTATACAACTTTTTCCGGGATTTTTTTGAAAGAGTAATAAAAAACCGCTATTTATTACCTCTAAAAAGAGAGAAACAATAACACTATAGGTATCTCTCGAAGTAGGCCTGCAGTGCGGCACGGGCATACCATGGCGAACGACTCCATGTTACGAAACATCCTCCTTTTTCTTGCCGATATCGGCAAAAATGCGTACTTTTGCAGCAGTAAATGATGTAAAAACTTGCCGATAAGCGAAAATATGGAATATATTTCAGTCATACAATTTGCACAAAAGTACGGCATTGCAGAACGTACAGCTCGCAATTATTGTGCCAACGGAAAGATAGAAGGTGCTTTCCTCACAGGCAAGACGTGGAACATCCCTGCTGATGCCACCATACCCAGGCGCAAGGCGCATAAGACAAAAGCATCTCCTCTGCTAACTGCACTGAAAGAACAAAAGGAGTCAAAGATGAAAGGGGGCATCTATCATCGCACGCAGATAGACCTGACCTATAACTCCAACCACATTGAGGGAAGCAGACTGACGCACGACCAGACGCGCTATATCTTCGAGACAAACACCATTGGTTTCTCAGACAATGCAGTAAACGTGGATGATATAATAGAAACCTCTAATCATTTTCGCTGCATTGACTATATCATTGACCATGCTGAAGACCAACTGACGGAAACCTTTGTCAAGCAACTCCATCTGCTGCTGAAAACAGGAACATCAGACAGTCAGAAGGACTGGTTCGCCGTGGGCCAATACAAGAAACTTCCTAACGAGGTGGGTGGGCAAGAGACCGTCCGGCCTGAAGATGTTAATAAGGAAATGAAGGCTTTGCTCAAGGACTATAAAATGTGCCGCGAAAAAAAGATAGAGGATATCCTCGATTTCCACGTGCGCTTTGAGCAAATCCACCCTTTTCAGGATGGCAATGGTCGAGTAGGTCGGCTGATTATGTTTAAGGAATGTCTGGCCAACAACATCGTTCCGTTCATCATCACTGACGAACTCAAGATGTTCTACTATCGGGGTTTACGCGAATGGGGCCAAGTCAACGGATACCTGACAGACACTTGCCTAATGGCCCAGGACCAATTCAAGTCTTTGCTTGACTATTTCAAGATTGCATACAAGAAATAAACCATAGAGGGCCCCACCCTCAGCACTACAGGTATCTCTCGAAGTAGGCCTGCAGTGCGATGCGAGCATGCTCCAGCTTGGCTGCCCAGGCTTCTACGGAGTTCTCGCCAAGCTTGTCGGTGACATACTTGACGGCAAGGAAAGGCACTCCGGCCTTGCGGCATACCCACGCCATGGCGAAACTCTCCATATCGACGGCATCGCATCCGAGGTCTTCCTCAGGACTGAAGACAAAGTTGTCGCCTGTATTGATACGCACAGGTGCGAAGGTATCCTGCCCATCAATGACAGAAGGCAGCTTCTCCCCAAAACTCAACTCGCTCATGTCAAGCTCCTTGCACACGCCGTCTAAAGGCAGACGCTGCATGTCGCGGTCCACAAAACGGCGGCTGACCAATATGTCGCCCACATTATGGCGATAGCTGCCCACCGTTCCTATATTGAGTACAACATCAGGTCTGTGCTCAGCAACGGCAAATGCCAGCGTGGCCGCTGCCTGGGTCTTGCCCATTCCTGTTACTACTTTCACTATCTCTGCACCGTTGATATCAAGGGGAAACATCTCCTCTTTCAGTGCGTAGGCTACTAAGATTTTCATACTGCTTTATTTTTATTAATTATGAATTTCTCCTGTGATTCTATCTTTATTACTGACGGGAGCACTGTACGGTCTGTCAGGTGCAAGGCTCCGAGTGTTATCAGGAACACTACGATGCCTGCGACTCCCATGGGAGCCGTCAGCAGTTCGTCGGTATGGTCAAGAAATAATATGCCGAGGGATGCAAACGCATTGAATGAGCCATGGAAGATAGCGGCAGCGACAACTGAGCCCGACTTCAACCGTATGAACTGAACCACCGGAGCAAGGCATACGCAGGCTACTATCATGACGAAGACCCCGGCAACGGGATGACTGGGATAGTTGTGTCCCATCAATATCAACGGCGCATGCCACAGTCCCCAGACAGCACCGATGACAACAGCCGTGAAGAGAAAGCGCTTTCCCGCAAATTGCTTCAGCAGATATCCGCGCCAGCCTACTTCCTCACCGAAGGCAAGCAGCGCATTGATAGTGGCACCGGCTATCAGGCCACTGGACATCAGGATTAGCAGGAAGGTTGCGGGCGTCAGTGTTGACCCCCCGGGCAGCTTCGAGTTGAGTTGCTCCAGCGTGTCCACCATTATGGGGCTCTCCACAGTGAAGTGTACACCGGGCAGAAGGCATGCTACGCCAATCATGGCAAATGCCATCAGTACCGGCAGCAGCCATGCCACTATCCACCAACGATTAAACTTCCACCGGATGCCAATGCCTCGCAGGACGGATTCCCTGTTTACCTTCTGAGTGATGATTGTGGCTATCAGCGGCATAAACATACTCAGAGATGCTACGGCTATCCACAGGGGCGACTGGGCAGTCTTGGCTGACAACCACCCCGCACCGACAAGAAGCCACACTCCCACGCATGCAATTATAGTGAACAATAGTCCTCTCTTCATCTGTATATAGTTTTTTCGCATGGCAAAGATAGGCAATTTCTTCAAAAAGAGGGACATTTCTTTGGATATTGTCAAGGAAAGTGCTAATTTTGTCCGCTGAAATGCTATACGGCATGGATTGCATGCTGTGCTCGAATGGTGGAATCGGTAGACACGAGGGACTTAAAATCCCTTGCCCCGGAAGGGGCGTGTGGGTTCAAGTCCCACTTCGAGTACAAAAAAATCGGGCACCTGGAATATCTTCCGGATGCCCGATTATCTATTGTGTCTGTTCTTATTTCTTAAAGCCGTTACGCTTAGCGTAGTTTAGCGGAGTGCGGTCATATTTCTTTGCAAACGCACGGCGGAAGGTGCTTACTGACGCAAAGCCACAGTCCTCTGCCAGGTCACGAATGCTGTGAGTGTTCATATAGTCTTTTGTATTGAATAACTCATCGGCTCTCTCCAAACGCAGGGTGTTGACATACTCATTGAATTTGCAACCCTTGACTTCGTTTATCATACGCGAAGCATAGGTACGGTTAGTAACGAGTGCTGCTGCTATTTCTTTAAGAGAAACATCCTTACGCAGATAGAATTTTGTCTTCCTGACAAGGTCATCAAGCCTCTGCTCCAGGCGACGGTTGAGTTCTTCCTTTTCCAACCCGAATGGTAATGAATTAGGTCTTTTCATGATACTTGTTTATATTAGTTTATTAGTTTTTGAGTTTATGGGTATATAGTAGCGCAATGCTTTTCTGCATTTGCACGCAAAATTATAACAAAAAAATTTATCTGCAAATTTTTTCTGCTATTTTTGTGGTATTTTTTTCAATTTTTCTATCTTACGCAGAAAAATACAGGCGCAAGGCCTTGTTTTCAGCTGCTTCCATTACGGCTCGCTGTCCAGGCCCCTTGTCGTCTATACCACAAAGATGCAACACTCCATGCACTATCACGCGATGGAGCTCTTCGTCAAAATCAACTCGCTGCTGAACAGCATTGCTGCGGACTGTGTCAATGCTGATATATATATCGCCATTGATTACCTTGCCCTCTGTGTAGTCGAAGGTGATGATGTCGGTGTAATAATCGTGGCCAAGGTACTGGCGGTTTACCTCAAGTATTTTCTCGTCATTGCAGAACACGTAGCCCAACTCGCCTATTGTGTAGCCGTGGCTTGCTGCTACGGCACGCAGCCACCGCGTAGTATCGCGACGGCGCAGACGGGGGAAGGGTACGGAGTGGGAATGGTAGGAGAGCACGGGATGAGTTGGTAGTTGAGAGTTTATAGTTGAGAGTTTATAGTTTATAGTTGATAGATAAAAATGGGTCTCTTAGTCGAACAGGTCGGGCATTGTTTCCTGAAGGCCGAAGCGGCTGCGGCCCAGATGACGGTAGGCTAAGTCTGTGGCTTCACGGCCACGGGGTGTGCGCTTGATAAATCCCTCCATGATAAGGAACGGCTCATACACCTCCTCCACGGTGCCTTGGTCCTCTCCGATAGCTGTAGCTATAGTGGTAAGACCTACGGGACCACCACTGAACTTGTCTATAATGGTGGTGAGGATGCGGTTGTCTATCTCGTCAAGGCCGAAGGCGTCGATATTGAGAGCCTCCAACGCAAGATGGGCTATACTTATGTCAATGCGGCCACTACCCTTTACCTGAGCAAAGTCGCGCACTCTGCGAAGCAGCGCATTGGCGATACGCGGTGTGCCTCGCGAACGACTGGCTATCTCGCCGGCAGCATCGCTGTCTATTTCCACATTGAGGATATTTGCTGAACGCATCACGATGGTCTTCAGCGTAGCAGCATCATAGTACTCCAGGTGCAGATTGATACCGAAGCGGGCTCTCAGCGGTGCAGTGAGCAGACCGCTGCGAGTGGTGGCGCCCACAAGGGTAAACGGATTTAGGTCTATCTGTATGGAGCGGGCGGAGGGGCCTTTGTCTATCATTATATCAATGCGATAGTCTTCCATCGCAGAATACAGATATTCCTCCACTATCGGCGACAGTCGGTGTATCTCGTCAATAAACAATACATCGTGTGGCTCCAGCGAAGTGAGCAGTCCTGCGAGGTCACCCGGCTTGTCGAGTACAGGCCCGGAGGATATCTTGAATCCCACCTGCAGCTCGTTGGCAATAATATTGCTGAGCGTGGTCTTGCCCAGTCCCGGAGGACCGTGGAGCAGCGTGTGGTCCAGCGGCTCACCGCGATACTTGGCAGCCTCTACAAACACCTTGAGATTGTCCACCACCTTGTTCTGGCCATGGAAGTCGTCGAAGGTGAGTGGTCGCAAGGCATTTTCGTAGTCCTTGTCCGTTGAATAGCCACTCTGCTGGGCTCTTATGTCAAAGGTATCGTCCATTAGGAGTTTGGAGTTAAGGGTTAGGAGTTAGGAGTTGGAGGGCTCGCCTCACTATGTCGTTTTCCTCATTCATTATGACGTAGTATTCGTTCATCTCCCACAAATCGCGGGCCACAAGGGCCTTCAGTTGCAATTTCAACCGCACGAGGGTTTGCTGCAGCTCCGCATCATCGGCGGGAGCAACCTTTGCCTCGCGTCCCTTGCTGATGATACTGTCCACAAGCTCTTGCGGAACCTCGAAGTCGTTACGGAACTTGTCGAAGTCCTTATACTTGCCGGTCAGTTCTTTGCGGTGGTTGTCATACCAGTTCATGTAGGTATTGATGATGACATTTTTGCGACCCAGGTCGCGATAGTGCTTGGTATAGATGGTGGTATCGAGTGGCACAAAGATGTCGGGCATTATGCCTCCGCCACCATAGACCACGCGGTGCTCCTTGAGGGTATAGCACTTGAGCGAGTCGGCAAAGTGGATGCTGTCGAGGTGCATGAGCTCGCCGTTGTTGTAGCGATTGAGCACGTCTTCCTCATATTCTTTTTTCTGCCCTTTCTTGTAGGGCTTCTGTATGCAGCGTCCCGAGGGGGTATAGTAGTGGGATACTGTCAGTCGCACCATGCTACCGTCGGGCAGACTGATGGGGCGCTGCACAAGGCCCTTGCCGAAAGTGCGACGACCAATGATGGTGCCTCGGTCGTGATCTTGCACGGCACCGCTGACTATCTCGGCTGCGGAGGCAGTGTACTCATCCACCAGTATCACCAATTGCCCCTCTTTGAAGGAACCGTCTCCCGAGGCTGTGTGGCGCTGCTTAGGCACCACGCGACCATCGGTATATACCACCAGGTCGTCCTTCTGCAGAAACTCGCTGGCCACGGCGTAGGCTGCCTCGAGGTAGCCGCCGCCATTCATCTGCAAGTCGAGAATCAGGCTCTTCATGCCTTTCTTCTTGAGCTTCTTGATGGCGTCGTGCAGCTCATCCTTAGTGCTTGCAGCAAAGTTTTCAAGGCGAATGAGTCCTATGCCCGGCCTAATCATATAGGCGGCGTCGAGCGAGTGGAGCGGGATCTTGTCTCGCACGATGCGGAAGTACAGTGTCTCCTGCACATCGCGACGCTTCACTCCCAGCATGACCACGGAGCCTTTGGGGCCGCGCAGGCGCTTCATCATTTCCTCGCGCGACATCTTCACTCCTGCTATGGCTGTGTCGTTGACCAGGATGATGCGGTCGCCGGCCAGGATGCCTGCTTTCTCGGAGGGGCCTTTTGACACTGGCTGTATCACCACCAGTGTGTCGTTCAAGACATTAAACTGCACACCGATGCCCTCGAAGTTGCTGTTGAGGGGCTCGGTCAGCCGCTTGGTCTCATCGGCGGTGGAATAGCTGGAGTGGGGGTCCAGCTGAGCCAGGATGCCCTTGATAGCTTCGTCGGCCAGTTGGGCGGTATTGGTGGTGTCGATATACATGCCCTTGACAGCCATCAGCGTGGCGCCAATCTTCTGCACGGCCATATTGAGGTCTATGCGGTCCTGCATTGTCTGGCTCATAGCATTGAGCATCGGCAGGGCTGCCATTATAAATATGTAGAGTATCTTTTTCATTATTATATATAATATATATGGTGTCTTACGGCAGGAATTCGCTCACATCTCTGCCCATGTGCTGCAGCTCGCGTACCAGACTCGAACTGATAGCTGCCAGCTGCGGCCGACTGAACAGCAGCACTGTCTCTATGCCACTCAGGCGACAGTTGATGTCAGCGATATCGCGCTCATATTCATAATCCTTTAGCGACCTCACGCCGCGCAGTATGAACTGTGCACCCTGTTCGCGGGCGAAGTCTATGGTCAGTCCCATGTAGGCGCACACCCCCACCCTGTCGTCATCAGCGTACAGGCTGTCGATAGTGGCTAAGCGTGTGTCAGTGCCCTCATCAGGCTGCTTATGCTCATTAACCCCCACGGCAATGACGATGCGGTCGAATATCTCCAGCCCGCGAGCCACTATGTCGGCATGCCCTTTGGTAAAGGGATCGAAGGTACCGGGAAAGATTGCTGTCCTCATGTTTTTAAGAATTTATTGATGTTATCCGGAGTTGTCGTAGGCTGTGGCTGCTCCTCCCCCTTCCGGGGGGGGACAAGAGAGGGGCTCTCACTCGTCCGGGATGAAGTCTTCGTCAGGCCTGTCTTCTTCTATTACCAGATTGTTGATGATGAAGTTCTGTCGCTCCGGGGTGTTCTTGCCCATATAGTAGCTTAGCAGGTCCTTAACCTGGTCGGTCTTATGGAGGCTTACCTGCTCCAGCCTGATGTCCGGGCCGATAAACTCCTTGAACTCGTCAGGCGATATTTCGCCAAGACCTTTGAAACGCGTTATCTGCGGTTCAGGCCCCAACTCGTTGATGGCGTTGATACGCTCCTCCTCAGAGTAGCAGTAACGGGTAATATATTCCGAGCGCTCATTGCTGCTGCGCTTTTTCAGCAGGGCAGCCCCCGCCGCGTTGTCGTCAATCTTAGGAGACCTCGATGCCGCACGCACCTTCTTCTTATTGTTGCGCACGCGGAAGAGGGGCGTCTGGAGGATATACACGTGGCCCTTCTTGATAAGGTCAGGGAAGAACTGAAGGAAGAACGTCAGCATCAGCAAGCGTATGTGCATACCGTCAACATCGGCATCGGTAGCGACTATCACCTTGTTGTAGCGCAGCCCGTCGAGGCCGTCCTCTATGTTGAGGGCTGCCTGCAGCAGGTTGAACTCCTCGTTCTTATACACCAGCTCCTTGCTCTCGCCGAAGCTGTTGTAGGGCTTACCTCTGAGGCTGAACACGGCCTGTGTCTGGGCATCGCGGCACTTAGTGATGGAGCCACTGGCCGAGAGGCCCTCCGTGATGAAGATAGCGGTGTCAAGACGGGGGTCGTTGTCAGAGTCCTCCACCCCACGCTTCGACTTGGGTGCAGGGTCGTTGTAGTGCACTATGCAGTCGCGCAGCTTGGGGTTGTTGATATTTATCTTTTTCTGCTTCTCCTTTGCAGCCTTTGACACCACGCTGGCCATAGCCTTGCGGTCGCGCTCCGACTCCTGTATCTTCTTCTGCATCTCCTCCGCCGTTTCGGGGTGCATGTGCAGATAGTTGTCCACGTTCTTCTTGATGAAGTCGCCCACAAACTTGTTGACACTCACTCCCGACAAGGGGAAGGGCTTGCCCGTAGAGTCCTTCTCCGGAGCCATGGTCAGCGAGCCCAGCTTTATCTTGGTCTGACTCTCGAAGGTCGGGTCTATCACCCTTATCGCAATAGCTGCCACAAGACCATTGCGTATGTCCACCGGTTCGTAGTTTTTGCCGAGGTGCTCCTTGATGACCTTGGCGATATGCTCCTTGAAGGCGCTCTGGTGGGTGCCGCCCTGCGTGGTGTGCTGTCCGTTGACGTAGGAATAGTACTCTTCGCCGTTCTGGCTGGCATGGGTGAAAGCTATGTCTATACCGTCGCCTCTGAGGTGTACTATGTCGTAGAGGGCCGCCGTGGTCATATTGTCATTGAGCAGGTCCTCCAGTCCGTTGCGGCTCACTATGCGGTGGTTGTTGAAGATGATGGCAAGCCCGGTGTTGAGATAAGTATAGTTGCGCAACAGCCCCTCCACATATTCGGCGCGGAATTTGAAGTTCTTAAACAGCGTAGGGTCTGGCTCAAAGTAGATATACGTACCGTTCTCCTCATCGCTGGCACCGGTAGTGTCGTCAGTCAGTTTGCCACGCTCAAACACCACCTCATGATATTGACCGTCGCGATAGCTGCGCGCCACAAACTTCTGGCTCAAAGCATTCACAGCCTTGAGACCCACGCCGTTGAGACCCACACTGGCGGTGAACACCGAGGTGTCGTACTTAGCACCTGTGTTGAGGCGGCTCACCGCATTGAGCAGAGAACCCAAAGGGATGCCACGGCCATAGTCGCGCACCATAGCGCTGAGGTCATCCTTCACCTCCACCTCGATGCGCTTGCCGAAACCCTCGTTAAATTCGTCGATACTGTTGTCGATAGTCTCCTTGAGCAGCACATAGATACCGTCCTCACGATAGGAACCGTCGCCGAGGCGGCCGATATACATACCCGGCCTGCGCCGGATATGCTCCATGTCCTCCAGGTGCACTATCGACTCGTCACCGTAGTTTATTATCTTCTGTTCTTCTGACATGATTTAGTTTTGCACATCACATATTTCTTTTGCAAAGCAGCGGCGTCTCTTGTGTACGCGGTTCTCCAGGTACTGCCACTGCGACTGAATCTTCTCGTTCACCTCCAGCTCGGGGTTGGTCTCGCCCCACTCAAAGCCCTTGGCTATATATATAGGAATAAGGTCTGCAAACATAATCGCGTTCACGCCCTTGCCCTGATACTCCGGCTTGATGGCTATCAGCAGCAGGTCCAGTATGGGCGGACGCTTGATAAACAGAGCCTTGAGCAGGTGCCACCATCCGAAAGGCCACAGCTTACCCTTGGCCCTCTGCAGAGCCCTCGACAGGGAGGCCATCGATATGCCCACGCCCACCAGCTCGTTCTGCTCGTTCTCCACCAGCGTCACCATACTCAGTTCGAGGATGGGCAGGTATTCTTTGATATATTGGTCTATCTGACCCTTGGTCATCTCCGAGTAGCCGAACAGCGGCTTGTAGGCCTCGTTCACAAGGTCGAATATCTTATAGCCGATTCCAGTGCGGCGTATCTCCTTCACACTGCGCAGCTTGCGCACGTGGAGCTTAAGGCGCTCCTTCACTATGCGGGCAATCTTCTCGTATTGCTCCGGCAGGCGCTCTGGCACCATGAGCTTCATCTCTATCCAGTCAACCATCTTGGTCATCCCCAGCCGCTCCATGTGCTCAGGATAGTAGGGGAAGTTATAGATGGTGGCCATAGTGCTCAGCTCGTCGAAACCCTCTATCAGCATACCCTCGGCATCCATGTCGGTGAAGCCCAGCGGCCCTTCCATCGTGGTCATGCCACGCTCGCGCCCCCACTGCTCCACAGCGTCAAGCAAGGCGCGGCTCACGTCAAGGTCGTCGATGAAGTCTATCCAGCCGAAACGTACAGCCTTCTTGCTCCATGTCTCGTTAGCCTTATGGTTGATGATGGCTGCCACGCGCCCCACGGGCTTGTCGGCATGGTAAGCCATAAAAAACTCAGACTCGCAAAACTCGTAGGCAGGGTTCTTATCACGCCTGAAAGTCTTCATAATGTCGCTGTACAAATCGGGCACCGAGAAAGCGTTGTCCTTATACATCTCGTAGTTGAAGCGGGCAAACCGCTTCAGCTCCTTCATCGTACTAACCTTTCTTATAGTCGGAATCATAGCTATACAACTGTAATTTGAGGTCTAACAGCTACAAAAATACACATTTTTCGCCACTTGGCAAACCTCTGCATATCTAAAAACACCTTTTCGCCCCATATTCGCAAAAAAACGGCAACTTTTCACATCAAAAAATGATAAAAAAATATTTTTTTTCAAAAAAACATATATAAAACTTGGTCAGTATAAAAGAACACACTACTTTTGTTAAAAATCCATAATATACAAAAAACAAAAATAAAACAGTCATGAAAAAAACAATCCTATTTCTCTTTGCTGCAGCCCTTATGGCCGCAACAACTGTCAGTGCGCAGAAAAATGACGGAGCCAACA
>JAGCYL010000053.1 GCA_017960825.1 Bacteroidaceae bacterium
ACAAATAAGAAAACAGTGTATCACGCCCGTGGTACACTTTTTTTCGTAACGATAAAACACCTATTTAAAAAAAATGTCGTAATTTTACCGCGCAAATCTCAAACCTCATATTTAATAAACCTCAAATTTCAAATCTCAAATCTCAAATCTAATAAAATCTCAAATTTCAAATGAGACACATCATAACACTGACCCTCATCACACTGACCGGATGGGCATACCACGCCAACGCAGAGAAATTCATCTTCACCCCACAGTGGACAGCCCAGGCACAGTTCGCCGGCTACTACGTAGCACAAGAAAAAGGATTCTACCGCCAAGCCGGACTTGACGTAGAAATCGTGCACCCATCACTAACCCAAACAGCCATGAACCGCGTACGCAAAAATCAAAGCCATGCCACCACCCTGCAACTGGCTCAGGCTATAGAAATCATCGACAAAGGCATCCCCATGGTCAACATCCTCCAGACCTCAATGAACAACGCCATGGTCATCGTGTCGCGCCGCAACAAAAATCCCCTCAAGCAAAAAGGAGCCAAAGTCGGCACATGGAATGCAGGCTTCGGCCAGCTCGCCGTCTGCATGAGCAAACAAGAAAATCTCGACTACCAGTGGATACCCGTGGCCTCAAACATCAACCTATTCATATCCGGTGCCATAGACGCCACTCTGGCCATGAGCTACAACGAATACTACCAGATTGTGCAGACAGGCATGACGCTGAGCAAAGAAAGCGTCTACCGCTTCAGCGACCATGGCTACAACATACAGGAGGACGGCGTCTATATGACCCGTGAATATTACAACAAACACCGCGACCAAGCACACCGTTTTGCAGAGGCAAGCCGCAAAGGATGGCTCTGGGCCGCCGCACACCCCGAGCAAACATTGGAAATCGTCATGAAATATGTGAAGAAATACCACATAGCCACCAATCGCCCAATCCAAAAACTGATGCTTGACGAGATACTCCGCCTCCAGATAGACCGCGACTCAAAAAAACGTGAGTTCCGCCTGCGTCCCGACATGGTCCAGCAAGCCAGTCGCATGATGCTGAAATACGGGATGCTGAGCCGCGAAATCACCTATAAAGACATTACCGAAAAATAAAAAATATGGAGAATCCATTTAAAATAATAAATCGCTCACTGTCCACCAGACTAAGTCTGTGGATCGTCTTCTTTGCCGCCATAATTTTTGTCTTTGCCGTAGGATTCATGTTCACCGAATCGCGCAGCGCAATACAGCAGGAAGCTACCAATCGAGCCATGCAAGTGCTCGACAACACCGTGCAGCGAGTCAACAACATCCTTACAAAGGTAGAAGTAGCTACAAGCAACATCGACTGGCTGCCCGCACGCCATCTCGACGCACCAGACTCCATGTTCGTCTACAGCCGACGCATATTGGAAAACAACCCCGACCTCTACGGATGCTCCATAGCCTTTGAGCCATACTACTTCAAAGACAAAGGACGCTACTTCTCAGCATACTCCTGCAACGAAAAAGACACCATCACCACCATACAGGAAGGCAGCGAGCAATACGAATACTTCACCATGGAATGGTACCAGCTACCCAAACTCCTCGACCGCCCATGCTGGACCGAACCCTACGCAGACTACGACATAGAGGACAAAGTCTCCCCCGACATGATAATATCCTACTGCAAACCAATAAAAGACAAAGACGGCAAGTTCGTAGGAACATTCTCCTCAGACCTCTCATTGAGCTGGCTCTCCAACGAAGCATCGAAAATCAAACCCTACCCCAACTCCTACAGCATCATGATAGGACGAGGAGGCACATACTACGTACACCCCGACACAACCAAACTCTTCTACCACACCATATTCACCGAGACACTACTCAAGCCCGACACCGCCATCACTCGACTGGGCCATGACATGCAGGCCGGAAAAGAAGGCATACAGCAAATCACCATCAACGGCGAAAACAACTACGTCTTCTACAAACCACTCGGCAACACAGGATGCTCCATAGCCATCGTCTGCCCAGAGAGCGACATCTTCGGCAGCTACTATCAGATGCTCAACTCAATGATTGCCATCTTCGTCATCGGACTCCTCTTCATGCTCTTCGTACAAAGCCGAATAATAACCGAAGAGCTCAACCCACTCGGAGAGCTGGCACAGTACGCAGACTCCATCGCCAACGGAAAATTCGACGAAGAACTGCCGGAAATCAAACGAAAAGACGAGATAGGCATCCTGTCCGAATCATTCAAGCACATGCAGCAATCACTCGTCAAATACATCGACGAACTGAAGACCACCACAGCCAGCAAAGCATCCATCGAGAGCGAACTGAAAGTGGCCAGCAACATACAGATGTCCATGCTCCCGAAAATATTCCCACCCTACCCCGACCGCAAAGACATCAACATCTTCGGACAACTCATACCAGCCAAAGAAGTAGGCGGAGACCTCTTCGACTTCTACATCCGCGACGAAAAACTCTTCTTCTGCATCGGCGACGTCTCAGGCAAGGGAGTGCCAGCCTCCCTGGTCATGGCTATGACCAAAGCAATGTTCCGCACAGTCTCCGCCCACGAAGCCAAGCCAAACCACATAGTCGCATCCCTCAACGACATGATGGCCATCGGCAACGACTCAAATATGTTTGTCACACTCTTCGTCGCAGTGCTCGACCTCCCAACCGGCAAACTCCGCTACTGCAATGCAGGCCATGACGCCCCTCTCTATATAGGCTCCACTGCCGGACTCCTCCCCGCAGACTCCAACATCCCCGTAGGAGTGATGAGCAACTGGAAATACACTAATCAGGAGACACTCCTCGACCCCAACACCACAATCTTCCTCTACACTGACGGACTGAACGAAGCAGAGAACATCAACCACGAGCAGTTTGGCGAACAACGCATGTTTGACGTCGTAAACCCCATGGTGGGAACAGGCAACCACGAACCCGAGCACCTCATCAAGACAATGAGCAAGGCTGTCAATGACTTCGTGGGAGATGCCGACCAGAGCGATGACCTCACAATGCTTGCCATCCAGTACACACGTAATCATGAAAACACCACATATCAATGCAGCACTATACTCACCAACGACGTGCAGGAAGTACCCAAACTTGCCGAGTTCGTAGATAAGGTGTGCGCAGAAGTAGGAGTGCCCGAAGAAATGAACATGCAGCTCAACCTCGCTATGGAGGAGGCCGTAGTCAACGTGATGAACTACGCATACCCACCCGGCAAGAAAGGCAACATCAATATCGTCGCAAAACTCTACGACGACACCCTCTCATTCTCCATCCTCGACAACGGCAGACCCTTTGACCCCACAGCCAGAGGAGAAGTGGACACCACACTCTCCGCAGAAGAGCGCGCCATCGGAGGACTCGGCATACACCTCGTACGCCAACTGATGGACACCATCAACTATGAATACGTTGACAACACTAATATTCTCACACTGAGCAAGAAGATAACCACAAATGGATAGCATAATTTTTCTCGGCCTCACAGGATACGCCTGGATAACCATCTTCACCTTCCTCGCACTCCTGATTACCATGGCGCGCACCAGACTGCCGGCGGAGGCAATCTTTCTCGGAGCACTCACCATCCTGCTCGTCACCGGAGTAGTCACAGAAGAAGAAGGAATGGCAGGCTTCGGCTCTGAGCCAGTAGTGGTGCATGCCGCATTCTTTATAATCATCGCCGGACTCATGCACACTGGCGTCCTCCACTGGCTGTCTAAAAACGTGCTGCGCTCACCAAAGACCTACACCGGCGCAATACTGCGACTCATGATACCCACCTCTCTGCTGGCAGCCATGCTCAACTCCATGAACGTGGTCGCACTCTTTATCGCCGCCATCAAGCTGTGGGCAAACAAACTGAAGCTCTCCCCATCCAAGCTCCTGCTACCACTGAGCTATGCAGCCACACTCGGAGGAATGTGCACCCTGCTCGGCAACTCATCCAACCTCGTGGTCGCAGGCCTCTACATGAACAAGACCGGCCAGACACTCAACGTCTTCACACCACTGGTCCCAGGCCTAATCCTCACCGTCGCAGGCGTGCTCATAGTTGTGCTACTACAGCGCTACATCCCGTCCAGAGACAGCTCGGAGCAATCCTTTGAAACCACGAGCGACTACACCGTAGAGCTGCTCGTGCCCACCGACAATCCTGCTGTAGGCGAGACAGTCGAAGAAGCCGGACTCTACTCCGTCAAGGGAGGCTCCCTGGTAGAAATCGTGCGCTTCGACAAAGAAATCATCATGCCCGTACCAAAAGACGAATGGATACTCGGCGGCGACAGACTCATCTATGCAGGACAAATCAACGAGATACTCGACCTCAAGCGCACCCACGGACTCGCAGCTGCCGACCACCACGTGTGGAGCATCAACGACATCGACACCAAACGCAAGATGCGCACAGCCTACGTACCCTTTGGCAGCGACCTCATAGGCCAGTCAATGACTCAGTGCGACTTCGAGCAGAAAAACGACGTAGTCCTCATTGCCGTTGCCCGACAAGGCCACCGCGTTGACGGACAACCCCGTGAGATAAGTCTGCAGGCAGGTGACAGCCTCCTGCTCGAATGTCCGCCCAAGGGAGATGACCAATTGGAGCGCGACAACCGATGGAGCCTCACATTCTTCGACTCACACTATGTGCCTCAGATAGGACCGCGCACCATCACCTCTGCCGTCGTGCTGCTGCTCATGTTCGTACTCTCATCCTTCCATGTCATGCCACTGATGGCAACCACCATGCTCGCCGCAGGACTGATGCTCGTCACCAAGTGCTGCCGCCTGGACAGCATCGTCAAGTACATCGACTGGGAGATACTGCTCATACTGGGATGCACCGTGGTACTGTCCATAGCCATCACCAAGACTGGCATCGCCGACCTGCTGGCTCAGAACATTCTCGACATCTGCGGCCAACGCCCATACATCGTCATGGCAGTCATGTGCATCCTCGCCTCAATAGTCAGCGAGTTTGCCAGTGATGTGGGCACCGCCGCCATCTTCTTCCCCGTAATGTATGAGCAGGCCCTGATGATGGGGTGCGACCCCATGCCCTTCGTAATATCACTGATGCTGTGCGTCACCCTGAGCTATGCCTCGCCACTCGGCTCTATCCCCAATATGCTCATCTACGGCCCGGGCTCCTTCAAGTTCTCCGACTTTGCACGCCTCGGAGTGGTGCTCCACATCGTCCTCCTGTGCATCGCCCTCGTAGTGGTAAACCTCATCTATCCCCTCAACTAAAGCATAACAACTAAAACACATAATACAATGAAAACAACTATCCAAGAACAAGAAGGCACATTGGTGGCAGTCCTCGAAGGACGCCTCGACACAGCTGCCGCATCTGAGACTGAAAAAGCCCTGCAGCCCCTTCACGAGAGTGAGGGCAAGGACATCATGTTCGACTGCACGAATCTGGAGTATATCTCCTCAAGCGGCCTGCGTATCTTCCTTGGTGTGCTCAAAAGCGCGAAGCCCAAAGGAAGCCATGTCTATATCCACGGCATCAATGAGGACCTGCGCAAAGTCTTCACTATGACAGGCTTCATCAATCTCTTCGAGTTCAAGTAAACAGACGCGCTGAAAACCTTCTCCATCTCCTTACGCGCGTACCTATTATTATATCTAAATGCGACATAACATTTGTTGTGTCGCGTTTAGTAATTGTTTTGTCGCATTGAGTATCTGTTGTGTCGCGTTTAGTAACTGTTTTGACGCAATCTGCTGAGGTTTTGCGCCGATTTTATGCGATGAAGTAGTATTTTGGTGTTTTTTTCTTGGTGAATAAATAAAAAGCACTATTTTTGTAGAAATAAGTTGACATGCAGTATCGTCCGTCAGCTCCCGTAGCAAAGCGATAACTGCTGTTGACTCCTAAGAATAATTCTAATACCTAATCTAATATTCAAACCATGTCTTTTATCAGTTTTGACAATGTGCAGATGACCAACCTCGGCGAAGCGCTGGGCAAGGAGATTCTCTGTACCAACGACACGGGGGCTTACTGCAGCACCACCATAGTGGGATGCAACACAAGGAAGTACCACGGTCTGCTGGTAGTGCCTATGCCCGAGATGGACAACGAGCTGCATGTGCTGCTCAGTTCTCTCGACGAGACCGTCATCCAGCATGGGGCCGAGTTTAATCTGGCCCTCCACAAGTACCAGGGCGACAATTGGAGCCCTAACGGCCACAAGTATATCCGCTCATTTGAGTGGAAGGCGTTTCCCACCACAGTGTATAGGATTGGCGGCGTACTGCTGCAGAAGGAGATTCACTTCCGTCGCAGTGAGAGCCGTGTGATTATCCGCTACACTCTGCTTGACGCCCATTCTCCCACCACACTCAGGCTCAGCCCGTTCCTTGCCTTCAGGAGCACCCGCACCTTCACCCACAAGAATAATAAGATTGACACTACTGTCACTCCTGTGAAGAACGGTGTGAAGATGAAGCTCTACAACGGTTATCCCGAAATTTTCATGCAGACCAACAAGAAGGCGGAGTTTGTGAATGCCGCCGATTGGTACATGGGCTTCGACTACCCCATCGAGCGTCAGAGAGGCTGGGAAAGCAACGAGGACCTCTATCGCCCAGGCTACTTCGAGATGCAGATAAAGAAGGGCGAGTCAGTATGCTTCTCAGCTGGTATCAGCGAGATTCAGACCAACACCCTCAAGCGCATCATGGACATCGACCAGACTGACACTGAGCCGATGGACGGTTTCTACAACTGCCTCTACCACGCTGCCCACCAGTTCCGCCTCCACAAGGGCGACGAGAACTATATCATTGCCGGCTATCCGTGGTTCAAGTGCAGGGCCCGTGACCTCTTTGTTGCAATGCCCGGACTGACTCTGGCTCTCGGCGAGAAGGACACCTTTGAGCTCTACATGAAGACTGCGCAGAAGGCTCTGCTCAGCATCGTGGAGCAAAAACCCGTAGAGGTAGAAATCTACGAGACGGAACAGCCCGACACTCTGCTCTGGGCATTGTGGTGCATCATGCAGTATTACCGCCGCGCTGACCGCAAGAGAGCCATAGAGCTGTACGGCGAACTGGTGGACAAGATGATGGACTTCATTCTCAACAGCCGCCACGAAAACCTCTTCCTCCATGAAAACGGACTGCTCTACTCCAACGGCCGCGAGAAGCCAATCACATGGATGAACTCCACACATGACGGCCACCCCATAGTGCCGCGCTCAGGCTACATAGTAGAGTTTAACGCCCTGTGGTACAACGCACTGCGCTTCTATGCCGAACTGCTTAATGAGACCAACCGCAGCGATGAGGCAGAGAAGATTACCCGCCTGGCTGAGAAGGTGGAGCGCTCATTCCAATATGTGTTTGTCAATGACAACGGCTACCTCTACGACTATGTTGACGGTCAGTATGTAAGCTGGGAGGTTAGGCCCAACATGATATTTGCCTTTGCCCTCGACTACTCGCCCCTCACCAAGGAGCAGCGCAAGAGAGCTCTCGACATTTGCACACGCGAGCTTGTCACTCCCAAGGGTCTGCGTTCACTCAGTCCTAAGAGCGGTGGCTATCGCCCATACTATGCCGGAGTGCAGTGGGAGCGCGACAGTGCATACCACATGGGCACAGCTTGGCCCTGGCTCACCGGTCTCTACCTGGAGGCTTACCTCAAGATTCACAAGATGAGCGGCCTGAGCTTCATTGAGCGCCAGATGGTGGGATTTGAGGAAGAGCTCTTCTATCACGGACTCGGCTCAATACCTGAGATGTTTGACGGCAACCCACCATTCCACGGTCGCGGAGCTGTGTCATTTGCCATGAATGTGGCTGCCATCTTGCGAGCCATCCGACTGCTCGACAGACAAGAGAACAGAGAATAGAGAACCTTTCGATTAAGCCACAGACAGAAAGCATACTTTTTGTTATGGCGAAGAAAGGTGATTGCGAAGAAACCAAAAGATAACAGATAAATCGAAGATAAGACCATGAAAGTACTAATGTTCGGCTGGGAGTTCCCGCCTCACATCCTCGGAGGACTGGGCACAGCAAGCTACGGACTGACCAAAGGCCTGGCAGCTCAAGGCGACATGGACATCACCTTCTGCCTGCCTGCACCGTGGGGTGACGAGGACAAGAGCTTCCTCAAAATCATACCCATGAACCACGTGCCTATCTCTTGGCGCGACCCTGACCACAAATGGCTGGAAGAAAGGCTCGGCAACCAGATGGACCCACAGCTCTACTATGACCTGCGCGCTCACATCTACGCCGACTTCTCCTCCATAGGCACCAATGACATCGGAGCCATAGAGTTCTCCGGCCGCTATCCCCAGAACCTGCACGAGGAAATCAACAACTATTCCATCGTAGCTGGAGTGATAGCCCGCCAGCAGCAGTTTGAAATCATCCATGCCCACGACTGGCTCACCTACCCTGCAGGCATCCATGCCAAGCAAGTAAGCGGCAAGCCTCTGGTGATACATGTTCACGCCACAGACTTCGACCGCTCCAGAGGGCAGGTCAACCCCACCGTATATAGCATAGAAAAGGACGGCATGGACCACGCCGACTGCATCATGTGTGTAAGTGAGCTTACCAGGCAGACGGTCATCAACCAGTATCACCAAGACCCCAACAAGTGCTTTGCCATGCACAACGCCGTCTATCCACTGTCCGATCATGTGCAGGAGATAGTAAGCAAGCGCACTCCCTTCCGCGAGAAGAAGGAGAAGGTGGTTACCTTCCTCGGCCGCATCACCATGCAGAAAGGCCCTGAGTACTTTGTGGAGGCAGCCAAGATGGTCATTGACCGCACCCGCAACATACGCTTCTGCATGGCTGGCTCAGGCGACATGATGGTAGATATGATTGAGCTGGCAGCCCACCGTGGTATCAGCGACCGCATCCACTTCCCAGGCTTCATGAAGGGTGACGCTGTGTTTGAGACCTTCCGCGACAGCGATGTATATGTAATGCCCTCTGTGTCAGAGCCTTTCGGTATCTCACCCCTTGAGGCTATGCAGTCAGGCGTGCCATCCATCATCTCCAAGCAGTCTGGTTGCGGTGAGATTCTGACCAACTGCATAAAGACTGACTACTGGGATATCGAGGCAATGGCCGACGCCATACACGCACTGTGCACCAATGAGGCATACCATGAATACATGGAGCGTGAGGGCCGCCTGGAGGTGGACCAGATAACCTGGGAAAAGGTTGGCCTGCGCATCCGCTCCCACTACAACAGGCTGCTCGGACAGTAGCTCACCGCCAACTCCCATTTAATATAAACCCCATAACCCCTAATTAAATATGAAAACTATCTGCTTATATTTCGAGATTCACCAGAATATTCATCTCAAGCGCTACCGTTTCTTTGACATCGGTACCGACCACTATTACTACGACGACTATGAGAATGAGAGAGCCATAGCCGAGACTGCCGAGCGTTCCTATATCCCCTCGCTCAAGACTCTCATCGCCATGGCAAAGGAGAACAAGGGCTACTTCAAGTGCTCCCTCTCACTGAGCGGCTGCACCATCGAGCTGCTTGAGATTCATGCCCCCCAGGTAATCGAGCTCATACAGGAGCTGGTTGACACAGGTTGCTGCGAACTGCTGGCAGAGCCTTACAGCCACGGACTCTCATCGCTGTGCAATGAGGCAGCTTTCCGCGAGGAAGTGAAGGCCCTGTGCGACAAGGTGAACAACATCTTCGGTCAGCAGCCCAAGATATTCCGCAACTCTGCCCTCATCTACACCGACGAGATAGGCCGCATAGTCCACAGCATGGGCTTCAAGGGAATGCTGGCAGAGGGAGCCAAGCAAGTGCTGGGATGGAAGAGCCCCCACTACGTATATAGCTGCGCCAATGCTCCCAAGCTCAAGCTGCTGCTGCGCGACTCAGGCCTGAGTGAGGACATCTCCTACCGCTTCAACGACTCCAGCTGGGCAAGCTATCCCCTCTTCGCCGACACCTATATGGACTGGATAGCCCAGCAGCCCGAGGAGGAGCAAGTGTATAACCTCTTCATGGAGCTATGCGCCCTGGGTATCTTCCAGCCGCTGAGCAGCAATATCCTTGAGTTTATGCGTGCACTGCCCGATAAGGCCAAGGAGCGCGGCATCACTTTCAGCACCTGCTCAGAGATATGCAGCAAGTTCAAGGCTACCGACACCTTCTCCTCGCCAGACCCCATCACATGGGTGGACGAAGAGAGAGACATCTCACCCTGGCTGGGAAATGACATGCAGCGCGATGCCTTCCGCAAGCTCTACAACATAGCCGACCGTGTGCTCATACTGCAGGACAAGCGCATCAAGCAAGACTGGGACTATCTGCAGGCCACCAACAACTTCCGCTTCATGTCCACCAAGCCTTCATCGGCAGGAGCATACCGCGGCATCTATGACAGTCCCTATGATGCGTTCACCAACTACATGAACATCATCTCCGACTTCATCACCCGCGTCAACAACTACTACCCCACCGCCGACAATGAGGAGCTCTCGGCACTGCTCACCACCATCCGTAATCAGGAGGACGAGCTCAACCTCAAAGACCGCGAGATAGAAAAGCTGCGCAAGACCATCCACCTGCTCGGAGGAGAAGAGCCACCCAAGCCCAAGGCAAAGAAGGCTCCGGCTAAGAAAGCCACGGCCAAGCCCGCTCCTGCTAAGAAAGCTCCTGCCAAGAAACCTGCACCGGCTAAGCCAGCTCCTGCAAAGAAAGCACCTGCAAAGAAACCTGCACCAAAGAAGAAATAATGCGCCTACTTCTTTCCCTCCTATTATTACTCAGTTTCCAGTGGTCAGCAGCCCATGGTCAACAGTCAACGGACAATGTTCAATGCTCAACGACTCAGACCCTTTTCAGCTCAGCAGGAAGCACGGTGCCCTACCGCATCCCCACCCTGGTGAAGAACAAGAAAGGTGAGCTGCTGGCATTCACCGACTACCGCCATTGCCTGTCAGACATTGGCTTTGGGCGCGTGGACATCCACTACCGCATCAGCAAGGACAATGGCCGCACATGGAGCCCTGAGCAGACCCTCATCGAAGGCAACGGCATAGAGGGAGACAACTTCTGCGGCTTTGGCGACGCAGCCGTGGTGGCAGACAGCAAGAGCAATGAAGTGCTACTCCTGTGCGTGTGCGGACAGACACCTTATTTCCAGGCAACCCGCGACAATCCAAACCGCGTGGCAGCTATACGCAGCCATGACGGAGGTCACACCTGGGGCAAGCCTGAGGAAATAACATCGTCCATATATAGCCTGTTCGACGACAGCCAACTGGGGCCGGTGCAGAGCCTCTTTGTAGGCAGTGGCAAGATAACCCAGAGCCGCACCGTCAAGAAAGGCAAATACTACCGCATCTACGCAGCCCTGTGTGCCAGACCCGGTGGCAACAGAGTAATCTACTCCGACGACTTTGGCCACACCTGGCATTCGCTGGGCACCATCCACCAGAGCCCTGCCCCACTTGGCGACGAACCAAAGATAGAAGAGCTCCCCGATGGCAGCGTACTGCTCAGTAGCCGTCCCGGATGGGGCAACCTCAACAGTGGACGCTTCTACAACATCTACAGAGGCGGTCAATGGTCAACGGCCGTGGCTACTGCAGACTGCGCTGGAGGAATCAGTGCAGAGAACAATGTCACCAACGGCGAGATACTCATAGTAAAAGTAAGAAAGTCCGGGAGCACAACTCTCGACTCTAAACTTTCAACCCTAAACTCTCAACAACACCTCGCCCTCCAGAGCGTACCCTTAGGCCCTGGCCGCAGCAATGTAGGCATCTACTGGAAGGCGCTCAACAGCCCTGCCGACTATGCAGACCCCGAGACCTTTGCCACAGGATGGAGCGGCCCCTATCTGGTCACCACCCATGACGCTGCCTACTCCACAATGTGTCTGCAGAAGGATGGCCGCATAGGCTTCTACTGGGAGGACACCTACAATGGTCACGGCGGTTATGAGATGCTCTACTGCCCTCTCACCATCAGCACCATTACCGCAGGCAGGTACGAGATGAGATAGGCTTTAGTTAACAAGCTCGAAAGTTTTTAGAGGTTAAGTAGTAAAAAAGAATTGAAGAATTGAAGAATTGGAAAATGGAAAATTCTTCAATTCTAAAAACGACTATCTCCTCCCTCTATGGGAGTGGTTCTTGGTATAGAAATCTCTTGATACTCTTCTTCGGAGTCTTCTCAAACTCCTCATCGCGCAGTACGATAGCAGAGATTTTGCAGAAGGCCGGTATCAGTGTGTTCAGCTCCTTCCGGTTCTGCTCCATGATGGTCTGCAGGTCATCCCGCGTGAGGTTCCTGTTGTCCACTTCTTCCATGTCGGGATAGACAAGAGCCACAAACTGTTCACCTTTCTGCACAACAATGCACTCGCTGACCAGTGGCATAGAGTCCAACTTATCCTCAATCTCCTCGGGATAGACATTCTGTCCGTTAGAGCTGAGAAGCATGTTCTTAGAACGGCCTTTGATGAAGATATTGCCGTCGGCATCCATCAGACCGAGGTCACCCGTATGATACCACCCGTCTTCGTCAATCACTTTCTTCGTCTCTTCCTCATTCCTATAATAGCCCAGCATCACATTGACACCGCGTGTGATAATCTCGCCGGGGATGTTCACGGGATCAGGACTCACCACCCTCACCTCCATGCGAGCAACAGGGGCACCACACGACTTCAGGACAAACTGTCTGTAGTCGCGATAGGCCACAAGCGGGGCACACTCTGTAGTTCCGAAGCCTACGGTAAACGGGAACTTGATACTTCTCAGGAAATCCTCCACTTCCTGGTTTAGAGCTGCGCCGCCCATGATTACCTCATAGCACTTACCACCGAAGGCGTTCATCAGCTGTTCGCAAATCATCCGCTTCACCTTCCTGTTCACCACAGGCATCTTCAGCAACAGGCGCATCCTGCGGTTATGAATTTTCGGGAACACCCTCTTGCGGATAATCTTCTCCACAATCATCGGCACAGCGATGACCACCGAGGGTTGTACCTCAGCGAAAGCCTGCGAAATGAGCGAAGGACTCGGCAGTCGGGAGAGGAAGAATACATGTATGCCGTAACAGAACGGGAACAGAAACTCGAAGGCCAGTCCATACATGTGAGCCATCGGAAGGATAGAAAGCATGTTGGTGCCAGGCTCCACATACGGGCCAATCACCTTGATGGCAATATCTACGTTACTCCATACGGCACGGTAAGGAAGCATCACACCCTTCGATTTGCCCGTTGTTCCGCTGGTGTAGTTAATGATAGCCAGCTCCTCGGTCATATCCTTGTGGTAGCGCACGTGCTCCTTACTGAAATGCTCCGGATACTTGTCGCCGAACAGCTGGTTCAGGTGCTCCCGGGCATAGGTGACACGCTCGTTTCTTGAGACAATCAGCGAGAAGTCCTGGATATTGACGATGGCCTCCAGTTGAGGCATTGCCTCAGGACTGAGAGAGTGCCCCAGCCCGTCGCCCAGGAAGAGCAGCTTGGCTTCCGAGTGGTTCACAATGTTGTGGACCTGCTCAGGCATGAATTCATGCAGTATGGGCACTGCCACGGCACCATAAGTGAGCGTAGCCAGGAACGCCACACCCCAATGCAAGCAGTTACGGCCGCAGAAGGCAATCTTGTCACCCTTCCGTATGCCACTGTGTTCAAAGACAATGTGTAGTTTCTCTATCTCCCTGGCAACATCACGGTACAGAAGCGTCGCCCCCTTGTAGTCAGTCAGCGCCTCCTTTTCCCAGTTATCGATGATACTTTGTTCCAGGCATGCGTTAAAACTTGGTATAGACTCCATCGCTTCGCACAATTATTGTATTTTTGTACAAAGATAAACACTTTCCTGCTCACTGGCAACATTTTTGTGCAGTTTTTTATTGATTTGCGTACTTTTTCTATTGTTTACACCCACTTATATCGCGTCTTTATTTCTGTTAGCACGCATCTCCTTCAACTAAAATCCAATCTCGCTTAAACAAATAGCGTTCTCATTGTATGAAATCACATGCTCACATGAAAAAAACAGAGGAGATGAAAATTAAATGGTGATTTAAAATTCGTTGAATCGGCATTTAACGAATTTTGAATGCCCATCGAAATTATCTCCGCACGCTTTTTTTTTATTTCTTCTCGGTCTTTTTCTTCATCCCATCGCTGTTTTTCCTTCTCCGTTCCGTTTATCATTTTCTCAGTTCACTAAAAAATCTATCTACGGCAGGCTACAACAAAAAAGGAGGGCCCCTACGCATGGGGCTCTCCTTGCTATATCTGCGGCGGTGACTATCTTATCACCACCTTCTTGACAATGCCATTGGAGTAGCAGAGGATGCAACATTTACTCTACTATTGCAACATAATCCTTGAAGCCTGTCCAACCATATTCCTTTTTATAAGCCGCTATATAACGCGCAGGAACATGGAGGATGATTCGTTTTTGGGTGTTAAACGCATCATCATAACGCTCAATCATTGGTGGGGTGTCTGCATAACAATATACATC
>JAGCYL010000054.1 GCA_017960825.1 Bacteroidaceae bacterium
ACCATATTCCTTTTTATAAGCCGCTATATAACGCGCAGGAACATGGAGGATGATTCGTTTTTGGGTGTTAAACGCATCATCATAACGCTCAATCATTGGTGGGGTGTCTGCATAACAATATACATCTTTTAGTCCAGAGCAGTCCCAGAAAGCATTATCATGTATCCATGTCACAGAGTGGGGGATGGTTATTGAGGTCAGACCGGAACAGCCAGAGAAAGCATTATGGCGAATGCGGCCGCTCACTCTCGCTAAAAACAATTCCCATATCTTCTTTAGAAGCATTGTTAATGAAATAGTAAAAAAGGAGTTGAAAATATAACGTCGTATTTCTGAGTATACGGTGCAAAGGTAGTAATATATTCTCAAATGTACGACAAAGAAGGTTAACTTTTCTACCAAAAAGAACTTTACGAATAAAAACCAGGAAAACAAAAATTTAGTTGACGAGTCAGCAAAATAATAACGTGATTATTCCGTTAGAGAAATGTAAGCGCTGCTCTCTTCTTTCAACGAGATGCAGCCTACATCAACCCTTCACTCGCACCAGGATAAAGATGACGCACCTCAATAAACGACTCCTCCTGCTGGGGCTCTGCCTGCTGACGGTATGCCTCAGTGCATTTGCCGTGAGCGTGGTGGAACGGGCTGAGGCTGACTCAATGCGCGCAACACAGGTTGTGTATAACGGACGCATCTGCCCTCTCAACACTGCTGCAAGACAGTTCTGCCTCAAAATCACGGGCAGCTCTTCATTCGGCGACTTCACTCCCGAGCAGGTGCTCCTCTCTTGGGCTCTCTATCCTGAGGAATGGAAAGATGTGGCTATGATAAAGGTGAAGAAGAGTGAGGTGCGCAGACTTATAGGCATTGAGGGCAAGTATGCCCGCTTCAGCGACTTCTTTGACAAGAATGGCAACTACAAGCTGCAGGCTGACCAGTTCCCCGACATTGACGAGCGATTGTCACTGATAGTGCTGGCCACACGCGGTGAGTATTATGCTGCCCTGCCTGCCAGTCAGCAGCCTTTGCCTGCCAAGCGCGTCAAGGCCGAACTGCTCTACAATGGTGTGCCTTGGGACACGGTGCTGTTTGTCGGTTGCTTCACCCTGGCCCTGCTCACTTTCTTCGCTCAGAATAGGAGCAAGCTCCTGCACTACGTGCTCACTGCGACCATCTCACTGCTCACCCTCTTCCTGGCAGTATCACTGGGTCTGCGCTGGTATATCTCCGGCCATCTGCCCCTTAGCAACACATACGAGACTCTGCAGGTCATTGCCCTCACCTCCCTCATCCTCGCCTGCTTCTCAGTCCGCATGAGGATGCCTGCACTGCTTGTAGCTGGTGTGACATCGCTCGTGGCTCACATAGGAGCCCTCGACCCTCAGGTCACTACCCTGATGCCTGTGCTGCAAAGCCCTTGGCTGTCGTCGCACGTCACTACCATCATGATATCCTATAGTCTGTTTGCACTCCTGGTATTCCGCCCCAGTCGCACCATGCTGCTGTGGGCTGAGATAATGCTCGGCACTGGCATTGTCCTTGGCTCCATATGGGCTAAGACCGCGTGGGGAGCCTATTGGCAGTGGGACCCTAAGGAGAACTGGGCTGCCATCTCTTTCCTCATCTATCTGGTGCCTTTCTTCAGCCGCTGGATTCCCTGGCTGCGCAGCGAGAAGCATCTCAATATTTACCTGCGCATCGCCTTCCTGAGCATACTGATGACGTACTTTGGCTGCAACTATCTGCTCGGCGGCCTCCACAGCTATGCAAACTGAAAAAGTAATTTAATTCCCAATTCCTAACCCCCAATTCCCAATAAATTATTACCTTTGCACCTTGATATAATGAAATACGCTTCACAATACATAGAGGAATTAGGGGTCACCATCAAGCTCGCGCACTTTTCAGCAGGTGATGTCAGCGAGCTTCACGCCATTCTAACAATTGAGCCGCGCGGTGAGATGTTTGAGCAGCAGTATGCCCGCATCAAGGCAGCCGAATCGCAGCTCATGCAGATGCCTGAGGTGAGCGGTGCACAGCCTGTATTCAAGCGCTATTTCCTTAGTGATGCCACTAACCAGGTGCCTGCCATCAAGAAAGAATTGAAGAATTCAAGGATTGAAGAATTGAAGAATTCTTCCGTTTCTCCATCTTTCAATTCTCCGTGCGCCGTATCCTACATACAGCAGCCCCCACTCGACGGCTCTAAGCTGGCCCTGTGGATTTATCTGCAGCGCGGCACTGAGGTTGCCACCACTGACTGCTCCACCATAGTAACTCACAACGGCTACCGCCACATCTGGACTATGGGTCTCACCGGCACAAATGCCGACTCCTCCTATATGCAGAGCTGGGAGACGCTGTTTGCATATATCGACACACTTAAGCACTTTGATGCCACGCTGGAGGCCAACTGTCTGCGCACATGGTTCTTTGTGCGGGATGTGGACACTCAGTACAACGGACTTGTCAAGGCACGCCGCGAGTGTTTTGCCGAGCAGGGACTCACCTCTGACACCCATTATATTGCCTCCACCGGCATCGGCGGCACTCCGGCAGACCCCAAGGCCATCATTCAGCTTGGAGCATACGCCATGACTGGCTTCCAGCCCGAGCAGCAGCGCTACCTCTATGCCCCCACCCACCTCAACCGCACCTCTGACTACGGAGTGACCTTTGAGAGAGGCACGCTCATGCAGTATGGTGACCGCAACCATGTCTATATCTCCGGCACCGCCTCTATCAACAATCATGGCGAGGTAGTGCATGTGGGTGATATACGCCGTCAGACTCAGCGTATGTGGGAGAACGTGGAGAAGCTGCTTGAAGAGGGAGGTATGACCTACAACGAGGTTATGCAGATAATCGTGTATCTGCGCGACGGTGCTGACTACCAGCTTGTCAACCAAATGTTTGGCGAGAAATTCCCTCACATTCCCTATGTCGTAACTCTTGCTCCGGTCTGCCGCCCCACTTGGTTGGTGGAGATGGAGTGTGTGGCTGTGAAGGCAGCACATAACGAGCAGTTCCGCAACTTCTGAAAACCGGAACTATTTCTTCACAAAGTTTTCTACTATTTTTGCCTCAGGAATGATGGAGATGATCAACTTTCCGTCAGGCGAATAATTGGGGGTCTGACACGCAAAGAGGTCATCGATTATTCTTGTCATCTCCTGCATGTCAAGCGTCCGCCCCTCAGGGAGCGCATTGGTAAAGGCTAAGGTCATAGCGAGGGAGTGGTAGAGGTCCTGCGCTTTTAGCCCCTGTTTATCGTAATCTTCCACCAGTTTGTTAATCAGCGCATTTACATCTGTGTCGGCGGCAGCCGCAGGCACAGCATTCACTGCATAGGCAGCAGGCCCCGCAGGTGCAATATCAAAGCCCACCGCACTGAGCTGAGGCAGCAGACTGTCGATGACATAGGACTGTGCCACCGTGAGCTGCACCATCTCCGGAAATAGCAGCGACTGGGACACTCTGTCGCCACTCTCAATGGCTGCCATGTATCTGTCGTAGAGAATACGGCGGTGCGCGCGCACATAGTCTATCACCATCAGTCCAGAACGTGCTGAAGTGACGATATAGCGGGAGGAATATTGGAACAGGCGGCCTCTCTCACCAGTCTTGAGAGGAGCTGCAGAGGTATCCTGCTCGGGTGTCTGACTTGAAGCAGGCACCTCACCTGCATCAGGAGTAGCTGGGAAGAGATCAGTGTTACCGGAGGGCTGTGGCTGCCGGGGTTCTATGAGGCTATAGGGATTTATGCCACCAGCCGATGGCTTATGCTTCTTGGGGAAGGCAGAAGCTGTTGTCTCGAAGGGATTGTAGTGAGGATTGATGCGAGGAGTGGGCTCTGCGGCAGGCCGTCCGCCATTGAAGGTGGGAATGTCTGCATCAAATGTGTTGTCAAAATCGATGGTAGGCACAGCGTTGTACTTACCCAGTGCATCGCGCACAGCCACCAGCAGCAACTGCCAGATAGCACGCTCGTCCTCAAACTTTATCTCCGTCTTGCTGGGGTGGATATTGACATCTATCTGCTGCGGATCTATGGTGAGGCGCAGGAAGAAACTGACCTGCTTGTCGGGGGGTAGCAACCGCTCGTAGGCTGCCTGGACTGCCTTGTTGAAATAAGGATGGCGCATATAACGCCCATTAACAAAGAAGAACTGACGGAAGCCTTTGGGGCGCGCATTCTGCACTGTGCCTGTAAATCCGTCCACCTTGACAATATCAGTGTCAATGGCCAGAGGCAACAGCTGCTTGTCGAGCGAATTGCCAAAGAGTCCGAGTATGCGCTGCTTGAAGGTGCCGCCCTTGAGGTCGAGGGCCAGAGTGTTGTCCTTGTACAGACGGAAGGCTACCGAGGGATTGGCCAGTGCGACGCGCTCAAACTCCTGCATGATATTATTCATCTCAGTGAGATTGCTCTTTAGGAAACGTCGGCGGGCAGGGACATTGAAGAAAAGATTGCGCACCGCGAAATTGGCTCCCACCGGACACATCACCGGATGCTGGTCAGTGCATCGGGCTCCCTCCATGGTAATGCTGACGCCTGTCTCATCGTTGGCAGTACGAGTCTGCAATTCCACCTGAGCCACAGCAGCTATAGAAGCCAGTGCCTCACCGCGGAAGCCCATGGTATGGAGATTGAATAGGTCGCGTGCCTCAGTTATCTTAGATGTAGCGTGCCGCTCAAAGGATAGACGGGCGTCAGTCTCACTCATTCCCTTACCGTTGTCAATGACCTGTATGCAATTCTTGCCGGCCTCTGTAAGCCACAGCTCTATGCGGTCTGCCCCTGCGTCGATGGAATTCTCCAGCAATTCCTTGACCACAGAAGAGGGGCGTTGCACAACCTCGCCTGCGGCTATCTGATTGGCCACACTGTCGGGCAATAAGCGGATGACGTCGGACATGGAGGAAATCAGGGGTTAAGTGTTTTTCTTCTTTTTCAGTGTCTGGTACGGCACTTCCTTGCGCTTGGTCTTTTGCAGCACCTTGTCGGCTGTCTTGGAGCGCCATTCAAAGAGGTCATACTTGTCGCGCGGCCTGATATAGTCAAACCATGCAAAATTCTCAAGGTAACGCAACTGTGGCGTGACAAACACTATGGGATAGTACATGCCATCGGCCTCGGCTGTCCATACATTGCTGACCTTCCTGTCCTGGAAATAGACTTTCATCAGGCTTGTCTCAGCATGGTTCATGGCAATGATGATGCTGTCTTCCTTCACCTTGTCATCGAACTGGAAGTAGTTTATCTTCACATTCTGTATGGCATGGCTCTCGCTCATCTGGCCGTCGATGAAGTAGATGTGCATGTCGCGGCTGGCTATCTGATTGAAGTTGATGCTGTCGAGCTGCTCGCACATCAGGGATTGGTTGATGACGTGTATGCTGTCGATGGTGGAGTCGTTGAAGAAGGTGTGTATCTCCTCACCCACTATCTGGTTGCGTCCGTTCCACACGATGGGGTTGCCATAGAGTGACAGGCGCCGCTGCATACTATTGTAGGCCATACTGTCGGCCACGCTCTGCACATCCTCCCTGAAGGAGCGCGTATGGAAATATCCATGCACCTCGCGGTAGAGGCTGTCGGTATTGAGATTGCAGCTGATAATCTTGAGTGTGTCGGCATGGAGGAAGAGCGTGTCAGGCTCCGCAAAATTCTTCATCAGTGTGCGGCCGTGGGCAAGGCTATAGCCAGTGCTGTCGTTGTAGTAGCAGTAGTCGCCGCTGAGGATGGTGTGGTTGGCATCATCGTTGACCACAAAGTCGCCAAAGCCCTCTGCCACACCGCTCTGCTTGTCGTAGATAATGGTGTCGGCCACTATCTTGCGGTTGTTGTCCTGCACGATGGAGCGATTGTAGAGCACAGCCTTGTCGGTGGTGGTATTGAAGTGGCCGTCCTCTGTGTAGATATTGGTAGTGCCGCTGACCACATTGGAGCGTCCTGCAGAGTGAGCATCCTTGGTGATGACATTGTAGTAGAGGGTGTCAGTACTCATCTTGTAATCGTCGCTGAGCAGCTCCACGTTGTAGTTGAACACAGCCTGACGCGTCTGGGCATCATACTGCCCCCAGTCAGAGGTGAGCGTGGTGCCACCGTCTATCAGTTTGCCACCCTCAAAGAAGTAGCCCATGCTGTACAGGCGGTCATAGTCAAGCGAGTCGGTGTATAGCACTGACTTACGATGTCGCAGCACTACGCGATAGCGGGCTTGTGCCACCTGTGAGTTGCCGTCGTAGAAGAGGTAGTCACAATCGAGTGAGAGGGTATCTCCCTGTCGCATATGTACGCGGTCGAAAGCAGCAAAGGAATTATTCTCCTGAAAGAAATTGGCACTGTCGCACTTGAGTATCACGCCATCGTGGAAGAACTCCACATTGCCCACAAATATCTGCACTCCGGGCATCATGGCCTCGTCGTAGCTAATCTTGTCAGCATGGCGCACCACTATGTCACCGCCCTTTGGTCGTGGCCCTTTCTTATTGATTTTAGGGGCAATACCGATGACAGACATAGCTGAGAGGGCTACGCCGACAAGGAGAAACAATGCAAGCAACCGTGTACGCAAAAGAATTAAGAGTTAGTGAGTTAGAAAACTTAAAAACTAAAGAACCTTACTCCTTCAGCCAGTTATACTTATATCCGCTACGCTTCCAGTCGTCCTTGATGCGCACATAGGTGGTCTTTATCTTATTCTCAATCCACTTCTGCACTATCTCCTCGCTACGTTTTTCGTTGACGATGTTGGTAAGCACCTGGAAGTCATCTGTTATGTCAGCCTTATGCTCGGGGATGCGATTCTTCAGTTTGATGATGGCACAGGCCGGCATACCATTGCGGTTGCGCATGGTAAAGGCATCCGACACCTCGCCGATGTGCATCTTCTCAACCGCGAGAGCTATGTCCTGATAAGCACGGTGCAACTCATCCATGCGAATGCGAGAGGTCAGCGTACCATCTTCAGCACTGGTGGTAGCCATCAAGCCATTGTTGAGGCGCGTGTCTTTGTCCTCAGAGTAGAGGAATACGGCTTGGTCAAAGGGCAACTTCTCGGTGCGCACAAGGTTAGCCACACTGTCGAGGCGTGCCAGAGTCTTGCGTGTCTCAGCCGATGAAATCTCAGGGATGCGCAGTATATGGCGGCAGTTCACCTTATCACCTCTGCGCTCTATAAGCTGGATGATGTGGTAGCCATACTCGGTATGTACTATCTTAGACACCGTCTTGGGGTCAGTCAGTGCAAACGCCACACTGGAGAACTCTGGCACCAGCTCTGCCCTTCCCTTGAAACCCAGTTCACCGCCGTTCATGGCACTGCCATCCTTAGAGTAAAGACGTGCAAGCATGGCAAACGACTCGCCCTTGTTCACTCGTTCGGCATACTCCATCAGCTCGCCCTTCACACGGTCCACCTCATCCTGTGTCACAAGCGGAGTCTGGCTAATAATCTGTATCTCCACCTGCGTCGGGATAGTGGGCAGACTATCCTTAGGAATGTCTTTGAAATAGCGGCGCACCTCGGCAGGGGTGGCACTCGTTTCACCTATTATCTTATCCCTTACACGCATCATTTTATATTGGTCAATCATCATGCGCGTAACCTGAGCTCTGATTTCCCTCATCGACATATTGCGATAGCCCTCCAGAGCGCGCTCCGAGCCAGCTATACTCACCTGTCGCTGCACCTCATTGTCCACATAGCCCTGCACATCCGCCTCTGTCACCTCGATACTGTCGAGGGCTGCCTGGTGGAGAAACAGCTTCTGTATGGCTATCTCCTCTGGAATCACAGTGTAGGGGTCACCCTCTATAGGAGTGCGGTTATACTCAGCAGCAAGACGCTGCATCTCGATATCCGACTTCAGTATTGGCTCATCACCAACTATCCATGCCACCTCGTCAAGCACATTGTTATTCTGCGCCATAGCCGTGAGGCATACCATGCATAGCAGTAAAAAGATATATTTCGTTCGCTTCATTGTTGTTTTTATTATACGAATTAACAGACGACAGTCATTGTTTTCAACCTGTTAACTTGTCAACTTGTTAACTTGTCAACTTGTCAACTTGTCAACTTAGTTAACTCATTCAATGTTTATTCACCGTGCTCAGCACCGACTCATTCACCGAATAAGGATATTTCTTGCGAAGCCCGGCAATCCACTCAGCCTCCCTATGTGACTGGTAGTCGCTCACCACTTGTGCCTTTACGTCTATCACGTCCTTGGGCTGCTTAAGCATCTTGCCCTCAGCTCCATAAAACGGCAGCACTTTGTTGGGCTTGGGCTGCTTGCCGGTTTTAAACTTCAGATAATCCACCACGGCATTATCGCCTTTCTTATATACACCGAAGTGTACACGCACGGCCTTCACTGTGTCGGCAGGCAATGCTTGCTCCAGCTTCTTCAGCCCCTCGACGGCAGTACATTTCTTCAGTATGCGTGCAATCTGCTTGGCCGTAGCCTTGCTCTTGGCGCGGTAGCTATATCCACGGAAGTGAGGCTCTTTCCACTGATAATCGCTCTTATGAGTCTTAAACCACTCAGTCAGACCTGCCTCGTCATTGGCAGCCTCCTCCCATACCATACGGTTACTGGCCTCATAGAGCAACAGACCGTCATAGTATTCAGCGATGAGGTATTTCAACTCCGGTTGCTGCGCCAAAGCCTTGGCCTGTATCTGTAGCAGCACGTCCTCACGGCTCATTGTACCTCCCGACTCCCTGACCATGCGCTCCACCATGTGCTCGGCAGCATCCTCCTTCAGGCCACGCTTGTCAAGAATCTCCTGTATCTCGGCACGCTTCTCCTCGTAGGGCTCCAGTGGCTTGCGTTCCAGCATATTTATAATATGGTAGCCAGCGGCAGTAAGCACCGGCTTGCTTGTCTGACCTGGGCGCAGAGACCACGCGGCATCCCTGAACTCTGAAATCACCTGCGCGGGACCAATCCACGGCAACTCACCGCCTTGGGCTGAGGTACCCTTGTCATCAGAATGCTGCTTGGCCAACTCGGCAAAGTCGGCCCCAGCCTGCAATGCGTCGTAGATAGAGTCGATACGCACCTTGGCAGCGTTGACCAACTCAATGTTAGAGTTCTGCGGCACATAAAGCATTATATGGCGCACCTTCACGATGTCGCTGTCGCCCACGCTCTCCTTCAGATTCTCATACACAGAGTGAACCACCGAGTCAGCATAGAGGGAGTCATAGACAAACGGCTTCAGCTGCAGGTCGCGGTAAGTGCGGTACTCAGTCTGGAACGACGTCAGCGTATCGAGCCTCGCATCAAGGGCAGCCTGCACCTTCATACGGTAATTCACGAAGAGGTCCACGTAGTCCTTTATATCCTGCTCACTCACCTGCGACGGCGAATCGTAATTCTTATTGAGCGAATACTCAAACTCCGACCTCGTCACATCTCGTCCTGCCACAGTCATCAGCACGGGGTCACTCTCCTGCTGGCTCCACGCCGTCAGGCAGCACACGACAGCCACAACAAATATCACTAATCGTTTCATAAGCAGATAATGGTCAATGCTTAAGGTTTCAAGTTTCAGATTTCAGGTTTCGATTCCTGACTCTTAGTCTCTCTGGCTATAGTTCGGTGCCTCGCTGGTAATCGTGATGTCGTGAGGGTGACTCTCCAGCACACCGGCATTGGTGATACGAGTAAACTTAGCGTTGTGTAGCGCCTCGATGGTTGGAGCGCCACAGTAACCCATACCCGAACGCAGTCCTCCCACGAGCTGGTAGATCACCTCCTGCACAGTACCCTTGTAAGGCACGCGGCCTGCAATGCCCTCGGGCACCAATTTCTTTGTCTCTACCACACCGCCCTGGAAGTAGCGGTCCTTGCTGCCGTTCTCCATAGCCTCTAACGAGCCCATACCGCGGTAGGTCTTGAACTTACGGCCATTGAGAATTATCGTCTCGCCCGGACTCTCCTCTGTGCCGGCAACCAGCGAACCAATCATCACACAGTCACCACCTGCAGCAAGAGCCTTCACCACATCACCGCTATAGCGCAGACCTCCGTCAGCAATCATCGGCACACCAGTACCCTTAAGAGCCTGAGCCACATCGTAGATAGCCGACAACTGGGGCACCCCCACACCAGCCACCACGCGAGTGGTACAGATGGAGCCAGGACCAATGCCCACCTTCACGGAGTCCGCTCCGGCCTCCACCAGCATAGTGGCAGCCTCGCCAGTGGCCACATTGCCCACTACGATGTCAACGCCGCTGAAGCTAGCCTTAGCCTCTTTCACCTTGTCAATCACGCCTTTAGAGTGGCCGTGAGCAGTGTCAATCACGATAGCGTCAGCACCGGCCTTGATGAGCGCCTCCATGCGGAGCAGTGTGTCGTCGGTTACACCAACGCCCGCTGCCACGCGCAGACGACCCTTATCATCCTTGCAAGCCATAGGCTTATCCTTGGCTTTGGTGATATCTTTATAGGTAATCAGACCCACCAACTTGCCATCCTTGCCGATAACGGGTAGTTTTTCAATCTTATTCTCCTGCAAAATCTTGGCTGCATTCTTGAGGTCAGTCTGCTGGTCTGTAAACACCAGATGCTCGCTGGTCATCACCTCGTCAATCAGCTTTCGCATATTCTGCTCAAAGCGCAGATCGCGGTTAGTCACGATGCCTACCAGATGGCCGTCACCGTCCACCACGGGGATGCCGCCGATGTGATACTCTCTCATCAGGGCCACTGCGTCGCCCACCGTCTTACCACGCTGGATAGTCACAGGGTCGTAGATCATGCCGTTCTCTGCACGCTTCACGATAGCCACCTGACGGGCCTGCTCCTCTATCGACATATTCTTGTGAATCACGCCCATACCGCCCTCGCGGGCAATGGCAATAGCCATCTTGGCCTCCGTAACTGTGTCCATGGCTGCGGACACGAA
>JAGCYL010000055.1 GCA_017960825.1 Bacteroidaceae bacterium
CTCCTTGTCGAGGTTGATTACCTTGGCATAGCAGCCGCCCTCGAGGTTGAATACTCCCTCGTCGTCCCATCCGTGCTCGTCGTCACCGATAAGCAGGCGCTTGGGGTCGGTGGAGAGGGTGGTCTTGCCGGTGCCGGAGAGTCCGAAGAAGATGGCGGTGTTCTTGCCTTCCATATCGGTGTTGGCGGAGCAGTGCATGGATGCGATGCCCTGGAGGGGGAGGTAGTAGTTCTGCATAGAGAACATACCCTTCTTCATCTCACCGCCGTACCAGGTGTTGATAATCACCTGCTCGCGGCTGGTGGTGTTGAAAGCCGCACAGGTCTCGCTGCGCAGGCCGAGCTCCTTGTAGTTCTCCACCTTGGCCTTGGAGGCGTTGTAGATTACGAAGTTGGGCTCAAAGGCCTCCAACTCCTCAGCTGTGGGCTGGATAAACATATTCTTTACAAAGTGGGCCTGCCATGCCACCTCCACGATGAAGCGCACTGCCAGGCGGGTGGCCTCGTTGGCTCCGCAGAATGCGTCAACGACATAGAGGTCCTTGTTGCAGAGCTCCTTGACAGCTATCTCCTTTACCTTGGCCCATACTTCTTCGCTCATGGGGTGATTGTCGTTGGGATAGTCCTCGGTGGGCCACCATACTTTGTCGTGGCTCTGGGCGTCGTCAACGATGTACTTATCCTTGGGGGAGCGGCCTGTGAAGATGCCTGTCATTACATTGACTGCGTCAAGCTCGGTGAGCTGACCTTTGTCGAAGCCGGTAAGGCCGGCCTTGGTCTCCTCTTGGAAGAGAAATTCGTAGGAGGGGTTGTGGGCTATCACGGTGGAACCGGTGATGCCATACTTGGTAAGATCTAATGTTGCCATTGAGTTTATAGGTTTTGAAAAGTTTGACAAAACAGTTAAGTCGGAGCGGCAGCATGTCAGCGGAGCCGCGGACTTTGCTCTGCAAAAATAATAAATTTAAGGTACGCGCGTAAGTGAATGAGTAATTTTTGCATCTGGAGAGAGTTTCTCATGGCTTTTTTGCAGTGTGGACTAAACAAAAAGCACCCATTCTTGCACTTTTAAGCACATAGTGTGCATTTTTTTATTCATTTTTTTGGTCGGTAAAATATTAAGTCCTAACTTTGCCACCGCTAACGCGATTTAATGTCATTAACATCTTATTAACATAAAGTACAAAAGTTATGTCAGAAATTGAAGCTAAAGTAAAAGCCATTATCGTTGATAAGCTTGGCGTAGACGAAAGCGAAGTAAAGAACGAAGCATCTTTCGCAAACGACCTGGGTGCTGATTCTCTCGACACCGTAGAGCTCATCATGGAGTTTGAGAAGGAGTTTGGTATCTCTATCCCCGACGATCAGGCTGAGAAGATTTCTACCGTTGGCGGTGCCATCGAGTACATCGAGGCTAACGTCAAGTAATTTATTTTTCTCCTTGAAATTTGAAATTTAAGATTTGAAGTTTGCTGCCATATCTGTCTCTCGGGACAGGGATTGCGGGAATTTCAAATTTTAAATTTCAAATTTTAGATTTTAGAAAGCATGGAACTTAAAAGAGTCGTTGTTACAGGCGTGGGTGCTATCACCCCGCTAGGGCATAATGTTGCCGACACATGGGCTGCCATCCTTGCCGGTAAGAGCGGGGCTGCGCCCATAACTCATTTTAATACAGAAAAATTCAAGACTCACTTTGCCTGCGAGGTAAAGGACTTTGATCCCAAGGAGTATATCGACCGCAAAGAGGCTAACAAGATGGACCTCTACACCCAGTATGCCGTAGTGGCAGCCACTGAGTGCATAGAGGACTCCGCCCTCAAACTCGATACCACCAATCTCAACCGCATCGGCGTAGTGCTGGGCGTGGGCATCGGTGGTATCAACAGTTTTGAGAAAGAGGTGAGCGAGTATGCCCGCACCGGCGAGGAGATGGGTCCGCGCTACAGTCCGTTCTTTATTCCGAAGATGATTGCCGACATCGCTTCTGGCTTCATCTCCATCAAGTACGGTTTCCACGGCCCCAACTTCGTAACCACGTCGGCTTGCGCATCCTCCACTCACGCTCTGGCCACCGCCGTGGATCTCATCCGCCTGGGCAAAGCTGACGCCATACTGAGCGGCGGTTCTGAGGCTGCCATCTGGCCCACCGGCCTGGGTGGTTTCAACGCCATGCACGCCCTCTCCACCCGCAACGACGATCCCGAGGGAGCCAGCCGCCCGTTCAGCGCCAGCCGCGACGGATTTGTTATGGCCGAGGGTGCAGCATGCCTCTTCCTTGAGGAGCTCGAGCACGCCAAGGCTCGCGGTGCCAAGATATACGGCGAGATTGCCGGTAGCGGCATGAGTGCCGACGCCTACCACATCACCGCTTCCCATCCCGAGGGACTGGGCGCCAAGCTGGTGATGGAGGCCGCCCTGGAGGATGCCGGCATGAAGCCCGAGGATATCGACTACATCAATGTGCATGGCACATCCACCCATGTGGGCGACATCTCAGAAGCCAAGGCTATCCAGGAGCTCTTCGGTCAGCACGCTTATGAGCTCAACATCAGCTCCACCAAGTCAATGACCGGCCACATGCTCGGTGCCGCTGGCGCTGCTGAGGCTCTCTTCAGCCTGCTGGCTGTGAAGAATGACATCGTGCCGCCCACCATCAACCACGCCGATGGCGATGAAGACCCGGAGATTGACTACAAGCTCAACTTCACCTTCAACAAGGCTCAGAAACGCACCGTTCGCGCCGCACTTAGCAACACCTTCGGCTTTGGCGGTCACAACGCCTGTGTTATTATAAAGAAATATGAGTAACATTCTCAATCGTATTAGGTTCCTCTTTCGCAAGAAAGGGGAACTTTTTATGTCCATAAAAGAGATTGTCGGCTTCACCCCCTCTCACATAGAATATTACGAACAGGCACTCACCCACCGCTCCGTCACTCTCCACGACTCCAAGGGGCGGCGCAACAACAATGAGCGTCTGGAGTTTCTTGGCGATGCCGTAATAGAGACCATTATCAGCGACATCCTCTATCGCCGCTACCCCAAGCGCGACGAGGGATTTCTCAGCACCATGCGCAGCAAACTCGTGGAGCGCAAGAATCTGGGACGCATTGCCAAAGAGATTGGCCTGCTGCGTCTGCTGCGCACCGATTTCGGACAGAACGGCGGCAAGTCCCACAACAGCTACCTCGGCGGCAACGCCTTTGAGGCCCTCGTGGGAGCCATCTATCTCGACAAAGGATTCAAGGGCAGTTTCCGCTTCATCCAGCGGCTCATGGACCAAGGGCATATCGACATGGCCCGCACCGCGCGGGTGGAAGAGAATTTCAAGAGTCTGCTGCTGGAATGGGGCCAGAAGAACAGATTTGATGTCAAGTTTCTGCTTGTCAGCGAGGAAGGCGACAATCAAAACAGCAAGCAGTTCTGCTACGCAGCTATGGTGGAAGGCCGCGAGATAGCCACCGGCAAGGGTTTCTCCAAGAAAGAGTGTCATCAGCTGGCGGCCAAGCGTGCACTGAAGGCCATACGCCGCAATCCCAACTTTGAGCGCTCGCTGCGCCAGATGAATCTCTCGCGCCGAGTGGCCGAGGACATCTTGCCCGCAATCCTCCCCACCAGCGTAATCACCAAGAAGGAATCACCTCAGACCTCGATAGAAAACACCATAACCTCCAACCAATGAAGAATCTCCTCCTAAGCATCGCGATGATTGTGGCCGGAAGCTCCTGTGCTCCTGCCGCCAACAGTGCGCAGCAAGACCAAGCAGTCTCTCAGGACAGCACCACGAAAGAACAGAGGCAGCTGCCTGAGACACTGACCGTTGCAATGACTGGCGACATAATGATGGGCACAACATTCCCCACCGTAGAGCTGCCCGCCAATGACGGCCGCGACATCTTCCGCGACACAAAAGAGATAACCCTGCAAGCCAACATAGCCGTCGGCAATCTGGAGGGCGCAGTATGCGACGGCGGTCAGAGCACCAAAGGCTCAGGCCCCAACAGCTACTCTTTCCGTATGCCGACACGCTTTGCCCCGCTGCTCAAAGACGCAGGCTACGACTTCCTGAGCATGGCCAACAATCATGCCCGCGACTTCGGCGATGAGGGCATAGCCTCCACGGAGCGAGTGCTGCGCGAGCAGGGCATCGCCTTCAGTGGCATAGAGGGCCGCCAGGAATCTGCCATCGTGGAGATTGACGGCGTAAGATACGGACTCTGCGCCTTTGGCCATAATTCCTACACTCTCAAGCACGCCGACCTCGACAAGGTAAAGCGCATCATCAGCGCCCTGCGCAAGGACGCAGACATAGTGATAGTCTCCTTCCACGGCGGAGCTGAGGGCAAGGCCCACAATCATCTGCCCTACGGACAAGAGGTCTTTCTCGGCGAAAATCGAGGCGACCTGCGCAATTTCGCTCACTTTTGCATAGATAACGGCGCAGACATCGTCTATGGCCACGGCCCCCACGTAGTCAGAGCTGTAGAGGTGTATAAAGGTCATTTCATTGCCTACAGCCTCGGCAACTTCTGCACACCCTACGGAATGAATCTCTCCGGTATCTCGGGCTACTCCCCCGTAGTGCGCATCACCATTGGCAGCGACGGCACCTTCAGGGAGGGGCGCATCTACTCCTTCCTGCAGACAAAGGGCGTAGGTCCGCGCCGCGATGACACCAACGCCGTAGCCCGAGAGATAAAGTCGCTCACCGAGGCTGACATCAAGGACTCTCGCATCAGCATCGACGACGAAGGCAACATCACCCTGGTGCATTAATTCTTAATTTTTCTGAAAAAAACTCATCTCAGCGCAAAAAGCTTTGCTTTAGATGGGGCAATATCAAGTTAAAAGTAGTACTTTTGCAAGCCAAATAAAAACAACAGCAATCATTAAAGACATAATAATGGATAAAGCAAGCTACGCATTAGGCCTCGGCATTGGCCATCAGCTCAAAGCCATGGGCGGCGAGAAGCTCGTGATAGACGATTTCGCCCAAGCCATCAAGGACGTCATCAGCGACGCCAAGCCACAGATGGACATGAAGGAGGCACAGATAATAGCCAGCAATTTCATGGCCGAAGTGGAGGAAGAAAACAAGAAAAAGCGCGAGGAAGTCGGCGCCATGCTCAAGCTTGCGGGAGAGCAGTTCCTGGCAGACAATGCCAAGAAGCAGGGCATCACCGTGACGGCCAGCGGCCTGCAGTACGAAGTCCTCACTGAGGGCAGCGGTCGCCAGCCCAAGGCCACCGACAGCGTGAAATGCCACTATGAGGGACGCCTCATCGACGGCACCGTCTTCGACAGCTCCTACCGTCGCAACGCTCCCGCCACCTTTGGTCTCAATCAGGTCATCGCCGGATGGACCGAGGGCGTGCAGCTCATGAAGGAGGGCGCAAAGTATCGCTTCTACATCCCCTACAATCTGGCATACGGCGCTAACGGAGCCGGCGACAGCATACCGCCCTACTCCGCGCTCATCTTCGATGTAGAATTGATTTCAATAGAATAATTTAGCATCTCCGGAAAGCCTATAACATATAGTCAATCCGGAATAACAAATACTAACAATCTCAAAAACCAATAACACAATGAAAAAAATTCTCTTTATTGCAGTCGCAGCCATCGTAGCATTAGGCTCCTGCAACAACGGCGGCGTTCCCAAGGGAAGCCCCAAGACCGACCTCGACACCCTGAGCTATGAACTCGGCGTAGCCAACTCGCAGGGCGTTAAGATGTACCTCGCCAACCAGCTCGGTGTTGACACTGCCTACATGGACGAGTTCTACAAAGGATTCGCAGCAGCAGCACAGGCAGGCGACGACAAGAAACTCGCAGCCTACTATGCCGGCGTACAGATTGGCCAGCAGATAGGCACACAGGTGTACTCCGCAGCCAACAGTGAGCTCTTCGGACAGGACTCCACCAAGACCATCAACCTGCAGCAGCTCGTGGCAGGATTCATTGAGGGCACCAAGGGCGAGACCATCATCCCCTTCGAGACCATCAAGGCTGAGCTCAACAAGCGCGTAGAAGCCTATAAGGACCAGTACCTCAGCAAGACCTACGGCGACAACAAGAAGAAGAGCGACGAGTTCATCGCAAAGAAGGCCGCCGAGGAAGGCATTGAGAAACTGCAGGGCGGCACCCTCTACAAGGTGCTCACCCCGGGCAACGGCCCCACACCCAAGCAGGGAGCCAAGGTGCAGGTAATCTATGAGGGCAAGACCATCGACGGCAACGTCTTCGACAGCTCTGAGAAGAACAACGAGGGCAAGCCCACCGAGATTATGCTCAATCAGGTCATCCCCGCATGGCAGGAGGCACTCGTCAAGATGCCGCAGGGCTCAGAGTGGGAGCTCTACGTACCCTACGACCAGGCTTACGGCAACCGCGACATGGGCGAAATCAAGCCCTACTCCGCCCTCATCTTCAAGATTAAGCTCGTCAACGCTGACTCTGACATCACCAAGAAGTAGAGCCATCTGATAATCGACAATTAACAGACCACAGATATGAAAAAATTATTCATACTTGCCCTCGCTGCCATCGTTGCAGCAGGCACAGTCAATGCTCAGACCAAGGCCAAGAAGGCCAAGGCCTCTAAGAAGGCTCAGACAGAAGTCGCAGCCGAACCCGCTGTTACCGTTGACACCGTCAGCGTTGACCGTTTCAGCTATGCCATCGGCCTCGCCAACAGCAACGGCCTCACACGCTATCTCTCACAGCGTCTTAATCTCGACACCACTCAGTATATGAACGACTTCATCCGCGGTTTCCAGGAGATGAGCAAGGCCAACGACCCTGCCCTCAAGGCATACTCCGCCGGACTGCAGATAGGCGACCAGGTGCTCAATCAGATGCTGCCCAATATCAACAAGCAGATTACCGACAATCCCGACTCAGCCTTTGTCAACAAGGCAGAGTTCCTGCGCGGATTCCTGGCCGGAGCCCTGCGCGCCGACGCCTCCCTCAGCCCTGACTCAGCAGCAGTCATCGCTGACCGCCAGATGGAGTACTACCACAACCAGCTCATGGAGCAGAAGTACGGCGACAACCGCCGCGCCGGCGAAGCCTTCCTCGCAGAGAATGCCAAGAAGGACAGCGTGGTCACTCTGCCCAGCGGCCTGCAGTATAAGATAATCAAGCAAGGTGACGGCGAAGTGCCCCAGGCCAACTCCAAGGTGGAGGTGAACTATGAGGGTCGCCTCATCGACGGCACCGTCTTCGACAGCTCCTACAAGCGCAACAAGCCCCAGGAGTTTGGCGTTGGCGGCGTAATCCCCGGCTTCTCCGAGGCTCTGCAGCTCATGCCCGCAGGCTCTGAGTGGGAGATCTACATCCCGCAGGAGCTCGGCTACGGCGACCGCGAGAATCCCAACTCGCCCATCAAGCCCTTCTCCGCGCTCATCTTTAAGATAGAGCTTCTCAGCGTAAAGGCAGCTCCCACTCCCAAGGTGCCCGCACCAAAGAAGTAATGCGCTACGCAGTAATAGGCACAGGAGCCATCGGCGGCTACTATGGAGCCAAGCTCGCCCACAGCGGCCATGAGGTGCACTTCCTCCTCCATAGCGACTACCGCCACGTACTGGAGCACGGCCTGCAGGTCAACTCCTGCGACGGCAGTTTCCACCTCGACAAGCCGTTGGTATATGCCAACGCAGCCGACATGCCCCGGTGCGACGTGGTCCTCGTTGGCCTCAAGTCGGTCAACAACCATCTGCTGCCCACCCTGCTGCCGCCACTGCTTAAGAAAGATACCCTCGTCGTCCTCATCCAGAACGGCCTCGGCCTTGAGGAAGACTTGGAACAACGTATGTCAATGCCAGATCTGCGCCTTGCCGCAGGTCTGGCATTCATTTGCAGCGCCAAGACCGAACCCGGCATCGTCAACCACCAGTGCTACGGCTACATAAATATAGGCAACTACTCCTGTCCTGACCTGCAATTGGTAGAAGAAGTAGTCAGCCATTTCAATGCCGCGGGTATCGACGCCCATACTGTGGAGTACCACGAAGCACGCTGGAAGAAAGCCGTGTGGAACATGCCCTTCAACGGCATGACCGTGGCCCTCAACACCCAGACAGACCTGCTCCTTGCCCATCCTGCCACCAAGCAACTCATCTACAGTCAGATGCTCGAAGTCATCCACGCCGCCCAGGCATGCGGAGTGGAGAATATCGACGAAACCTTCGCCGACAAGATGATATACAACACCGAGCACATGACGCCCTACTCCCCCTCCATGAAGCTCGACTACGAGCACCGGCGCCCGATGGAGATAGATTATCTCTACACCCGCCCCCTGCAGATGGCCCGCGAGGCCGGATGCCCAATGCCCCGACTCGAAATGCTTGAAGCAGAGCTGCGATTTATGCAACAGCTATACCTCCATCCATGACAAAGAAAGCCACAGCCGTGGGTGCTGCAGCCACAGCCATCATACTGAGTATCATCGTGACAGGGCGCAGCGCCAACGAATATATACCCGCTCCGCCTGACTATGCCGACACCACCATGTGGGTCACCGTACTCAATGACACGGCAGACAGCGGAGCCGATATTTTTTATTTGGTCTCCACCTGGGAAAAAGACTGGCTCACCGCCGACAGCCTCCCCTGCCATTACGCCGACGTGTGGAACCCCCTCCATCGCAGCCACATGGCCGACGAGATAAGCCGCATAGCCGCCTACATGGCCCCCGGCAACAATTTCTACGCCCCCTACTACCGTCATACAACCATTGAAGCCTTCGTTACCCAGAGCGAAGACACCGTCAGCCAGCGCATGGAGCTGCCGATGCAGGACGTGGAGGCAGCCTTCCGCAGTTTCCAGCAGCGGCGCGACACCAGCCGCCCCTTTGTCATAGCAGGCTTCAGCCAAGGCGCACTTGCAACGGTAGAGCTCCTCAAGACAATGGACGCTGAGACCTACAGCCATCTTGTGGCCGCATACGTGCTGGGCTGGAAGGTGACACCGCAGGACACCCTGCAGAGCCCGTACATCAAGGCCGCGCAGGGCGAGAGCGACACCGGCGTCACCATTTGCTACAACACCGTCAAGGAGCCGCGTTACGCCAAGCCACTCATCTCCGCCACGTGCATAGCCATCAATCCCGTCAACTGGCGCACCGACACCGTCAGCGCCCTTCTCCACGACACCATCCGCGTCAGTCTCTGCCAGAACCCGCGCGTACTCGTGGTCAGCGGCTACAGCGGCTCTGAGTACAAACCCTACCGCGGCATCATCAACACCGGCGACATCCACAGTTGCGAGCCCTGGCTCTACAGCGAATGTCTGGCCCGCAACATCTCCGTGCGAACCAAGGCGTGGAGAGAACAGAAAAAAGCAAGATAACGTAAGAAAGAAGCGTACACACGCGAGAAAAGAGCGTGCGGACGCAATAAAAATGCGTGCGCATGTGAAAAAAAAGCGTGCGCGCGTATTTGCGTTCCCGATTCAACGAAAAGTAAATGGGCATTCAACGAAAAGTAAATCGGGAACGCAAATACCTCTCCACGCTCTTTTTTTTCGCGAGAGCGGGATTTGTTTGTCTCCGCACAGGGTTTTTCGTCAGGAGATCAGGGAAAAATGGAGCCCAGTGCCGCCCCAGAAGCCTGCCCCCGGCTCCTCCAAAGGGAGAGGAGATAAGTATGTAAAACAAGCAGGACCCAGCCGGAAAGGTTGGGCCCTGCGATTGTATGATTTATTTACTTGTCAATTTGTCGTCGATATTTGGGGAGGTGGGGGCGACCATGCCCCCCTGCGCTATTTATCGACGACTATGTAGTTGACTACAGGATAGATGCCGCCGGCGTCCTTCACATAGTACCACACGATGTTCCAGTTGAACTGGGGATGCTCGGGGTCGTTGAGCGAGGGGAGTCCGGGGACGGTGCCCTCCACAGAGAACTCGGTGCCTACCTTGTGGATGCTCTGGTCGGTATTGTTGTAGTTGAAGCCCACACCTGCTTTCGCGCCGCTATTTTTGAAGACGAGCTCAGCCTCCACGCCCACTTCCACGGTCTTGGTGGTGGTGGTGTCTTTGGAGGTGCTCAGCGAGCGCGATGTGCTCTCGCCAGTGCCGACCATCTGATAGCTCTCCTTGCTGTTGATGTCGCGGCCTATCATCATAGGATAGGCTTTGCTTATAATCCTATCCCCATCAAAATCCGTGGCTTTTCTACGATAGGTGAAGGGCTTGCCGGGTGTACCATACAGATACCACTGCGGGCGAGCCACTCCGCGCTGGCTGGCGGTGAGGCGCATGTAATCGTCGAGGGTGAGGTTGACGAATCTGCGGGTGCGCGGCTGAGAAACTACGAAGGAGCAACCTTCTTCGTCGGGATTGTCGCTACGCACGATTTCGTAGGTGTAGGTGTCGCACGGCGCTGCCTGCATAACTACTATGTGGTCCTGTCCTGCGGTGTAGCTGTTGCCGTAGCTCTTGGTCTCTCCGGTCTCCACTGCCTTGGTGTAGGAAGCGCTTGCCTTCATGGTGAAATCTACTCCTGTTTCGGCATGGAAGAACGGCATGCTGAAGGAGTACTCGAAGCCGCAGATGAGCGAGCCGCCGAAGGTGTCGGAAGATGATTCGCTGTCGCCCACGGAGTTCACCTTACCCCATGTGGTTGCAGCACCAGTGGAGCCTTGCAGTCCCTTGTAGTAGGGTGCTGCGGCAATTGCTGCATACACGCGCGGCTCTGTGAAGGTCAGCTCATGGCCGATATACTTGAAGTACTTGGGACGCTCGCGGTCGGCAAACTTGCAGAGGACGGGGTGGGCATTTGCTTCTTCGCTCTTAGGCTCATCAAAATGTCTTGTTTTCTGCTGATCAGCCCATCCAAAGTAAGTTGAACACAAGTCTTCCCTTGTTTTCACTGTCTTGCCATCACTATCCAGCCAGCGTTCAACCAGGACGGAGTTACTACGTGGATATTCCCATCCACATTCCGGGAAATTCTGCTCAAAAGTAAACAGGCTCTCTATGCCGCCCTTCTGTGTCTGCGCTGCCACGATGGCATCGGCAGGGATAGACCATCGTATTCGGCCTGTTTGTATCATGTCTGTTACATAATCAACCTGCTGATCTACGTTGTTCCAGCGATAGAGTTTATAGCCTACTACAAGATCTTGGTTATACGAACGACCACGGAAATAGCCGAAGCAAAGGTTCATGTTGCCAACAAGCCAATTTGCATTGCTATTTTTATAGAAGCAATCTACGGCCTGTTCAGAATCATAGTCAACCACAAGATCCAGATTGTTGTACTTAAGTCTCATAACCCTGAGAAAGCCTTCTTTCTTCAGTTCAGATTCTTCGTTATCTTTTTTGGGTCCTCGCGTAAGAATAGCAATTTCAGGAAACTCACTGCCGCTCATATAGCCTACCTTGACATCACAGAAGGCCATTTGCCTGTAGATTTCCTTCGTGAAGATTGGCTCCTCGTTAACGTTACCTTTGCTATATATATACATATGTCCGCCAGTAGATTCTTCATCCACCAACAAAACGATGTCCTCGTAGCCGTCGCCGTTCACGTCAGCCACATCGAAGCGCATGTGAGCCGCGCCGGCATAGGTTCTGTTGCTTTGAATAACCCGCTCATGCAGGCATCTCATCGTGACTCCATCGAAGACAGCAATCTTTTCGCCTACATTCATCACGATTTCGTCCACGCCGTCGCCAGTCATATCCTGAATACAATTAAGGTTGAAGGCACGGGCATAGTATTCCGACTTGTAATCACTCAGGTAGTATCCATCACTAATTTTAACCCTTCTACGATACCATCTATCTCCATAGACACCTGGCATGTTCCAGATATAGTCGTTACCATCAGCATCAAGCAGCTTCAGCCTATTTTGGTTGAGCATGGCATGATTGTTGATGGAGTCGCCAAAGATGGAGATATAGACCACGTCTTCACCTGCAATAGCTGTAACTTGCTGATGTGGATGTATCACTATATAAGGTTTGCCCCAACTTGCATAGACCACATTCTCATAACCGCCGGCATTGCCTTGGGCTGCCACCTTGCGCAAGTGGTGTATGTAATCTGCACCGTTTATATCCAGAGGAACGAGTTGCTTGCTTTCGCCTGCCCAAGCTCCTGGGTTATTGGGGTCTTCTATCTTGTAAAGCACACCTGAACGATTCTCGCATTTGTTTGAAGGATCCCATACTGACAAAGTACAACTGTAGTCGAAGAATATGCTCTTTCTGTCGGCACCATAGGTGTAGAGGTCGCCGAGCGGTCCGTCCTTCTCGATAAGCTGCATGGGTCTGCGCAACTTGGGAGAGCCTGCGGACTCATTGCCAAACTCACTCTGCGGGAAGGCCTCCTTAATCATCTCCATATATACGGAGGGTGCGGGGCGTACACCGCGGACGGTGAAGCCGCACTTCTTGTCGTGAGCGACCATCGGATAGAGCTTGGAGTCGAGGGAGTTGATTTCGAAGGTTGCGGGATGGCCATAGTTGATAGTGGTGCGAGTCACCCACGCACCGGTAACGTTGTTCTTGGTCAGCACACCCTGCGGGTTGATATATCCGTTTGCCATGAGCTGGAGGTGCAGTGTGTCGGGGCCTTCAATCAGCTCCTTGGGCCAGTCCTCGTAGCTGCGGTCCTTGAGGAAGTCGCCGAGCTTGGTGGTGTCGGTCTGCAGCTCCTTCACCAGAGCATAAATCTCGTCGATGGACGGCATCTCCCATCCCTCGGGCATACACTTGCGTGCACCATTGACGGTGTAGTAAGCCTTGTCGTTCTGCACAAAGACGGCCGTGTCGTTGGGATTGATTTCCTGCCAAATCTCAGGCACGCTGGTGCGGGTGAGGTTAGGCATCTTCTGCGGACGCAGGTCTTCCAGCATCCAGAGCATGTCGCCAAGGCGCACGATAGGATAGTTGTAGCCGGCGGCATCCTCGCAGCGATAGAAATCGAAGGTCACATCGTGCGAACTCTCAGGACTGATGTGCACGATGCTGGTCATCTTGCCGCTGGTGCCCTCGAAGCGCAGCACATCGCCCGGCTTGAAGTCGAGGATGACCACGTTGGTCGGCGTGCCGTTCTTCAGCTTTGGAGCATTGTCGCTCTGCGGCAGAGCAGCGGCGTCAGCCCACTGACCGGCACCGCCCAAAGCAATATGGCCACCCAGACCGTGACCGTTGCATATCCAGCGGGTGCTGAAGTCGATGTCTTGGCCCTTGACCTTAACAATATATATGCCGTGCAGCTGCGACGGGATGAACACCGTGTTGCGACCTTCCTCCACCTGCACAGTCTCCTGCTGCACCAGCACACCGGCAGTTGTGTAGATGCTCACGCGCACGGGACCGGCCTCCTTGGCGTTGAAAATCAGCGTGCCGTCTGCCGTCGAGGGATTGGGAGTGAGCACAGGCTCGTCGAGCGCTGCATCCTGTGCCGACTGGATGGCCGTGGCATCGCCCGAGTTGTCGTTGAGCAACAGGATGTCCGTACCGCTCAGCGTCACGGGCTCCACCTCCGGCTGCGACACATTGGTCACCTTGACATTGTCCACCGTGGTGGCCTCGCCCCTACCGGCAAACGTAATACGCAGCGGAGAGCTCAGCGCCTCCTCCGTCTGCGCCTTCATCATTATCGCCATCAGCACAAGAGCAATGAGTGTAAAGAGTTTTCTCATGATTTTATGTTTTATTGGTTTATACTCCTTATTTATATATATAATTGCACAAAAGCACGCTCCGACTTCATAGAAGCCAAAGCGTGCTTTCTCCCATTCGCAGCACTCTGCGAATGAATATCTTCAGACTTTTTACGGGGGGGGGTATTCTTCATTATATACATAGTATTCTTCGTTTTTCTCTGCGCAAAATTACTAATAAATCTTAAAAAACGACAATATTTTCTTCGCTTTTTTCTTCGTTTCTATTCTATCCTTCAAGCGCCACATCTTATCCACCCGAGAAAATTTACAGCAAAATCGTCAAATTTCGGCCTCTAAAAATCGCGTGTACGAAAACGAAGTGAATAGCGCTCTGAAATAGCGCGAATATGGCGATTTTCGCAAACCCACTGAAACTAAGCCATTTACACAAAATCCCCTGTCTTCCCGCGTAAAAACGTCCGATTTTCACCCCTTTAATCCCCCTAAAACGCCCTTTTTTGCAGAAAATAAGGACTTTACCTTAACTAAAGCCGACTTCGTCGCAAACTAAAGCCGTTCTCGTAGAATTTAACGCTGACTTCGTGGAAATTAAAGCTGATGGCGTTCGTATATAAAGCGTCATTTTTTGGAGCGTTTCCTTACTTTTCACTCTCCAAAATCCATTTCCCCAGACATTTTTCTGCGCAAAAATCGCATTCTAGCACCCAAATATTGACGCATCGACTTTAACTTCCACCAAAAATTCAATTTCGGCAACCAAAAATCTCTCTTTTTGCAGCACCAAACCGTCAATTCTTCTCTATTTTGACCACTTTCGCTGCAAAAAATTTTGTCAATATCGCCTTTGTCCTTTCCTGATTTAGGTTGACTCTGGTTTGTGATTAATAACTGATAATTGTTGACTTTATTTTGTTAGTCCTAATAATTATTGACTTGATGTGTCTTATCCCTGTCATGGGTTGAC
>JAGCYL010000056.1 GCA_017960825.1 Bacteroidaceae bacterium
AACTTCTTATAGATAGATTTAATGGACATTCCATCTTCAAGCATATGCATGTACTTCAAGCACTCTGCATAACCATGTTTCTTCCTTTTTGACATAATAAACCCCAAAAGTTTTTTGTCTAACTTTCGGGGTTCACTTCACGCGAGCTTATTCTATTTATTTGTTACTTTTTATGTAACTGTTACTTCCTTGCAAGTTACTGTCTTTTCCTATTTACTTCTTCCAGAAGCGACTGGTGATGTCCTCAAAGGAACCATCGGGTTTCTTCTTGTATAGACGCTGGTTAGTGGTGGGCTTGTTGAGAGGCCCCAGGTGGTGGATGTAGGGGCCGACTTTTATGTAGTCGAAGTCAGTCTTGTTGACGCTGGAGGGCACTCGTAGGCGTCCGCTGTACCATGCCACGCGAAAGTGCGGATACTGCTCGTGGATGTACTTTGCCAGTTGGTTGACGCTAAGCGGTTCGTTGTCCCCGCCCATAAATGCTAAGCACGTGATGTCGTGGCCGTACTGCGCCACCATTTCATCTACGGCGTGGGCATCAAGCGGCGTGCCGCTGTCCTCCCACAGATATTTGCTGTGGCAACCCGGACAGCGGCACGGGCAGTTGGAGATATTTATTGCGAGGGTTACCTCGTCAGGAATCTCCTGAAAGACAATGCCGGTGTTGATATACTTTATCACGACAGTTTCTCCTAACTTTTATTGCGCTTTTGCGTAGTAGCGGCGCGCTGCCTCTTCCTGGCGTGCCTGCGAGAAGTTGCTGACGCGCTTGAGGTAGCCGATGATGCGAGTCATGTAGTCCACGTTCTTGCTGTGGCACTTGGGGCACTCCTTGAGGTAGCGCTTGTCGATATGACCGCAGTCGTTGCAAACGGTGTTGGGGATATTGAACGTGAAATAGTTGCAGCCTTCCTTTGCCGCTACCTTGAGCAGATGCATGTATTGCTCCTTGCTAAGATGCTCCTCAAGGTTCATGTGGAGGGCGGAGCCGCCGGTGAGATGCTCGATGTAGGGAGTGCCGTGCAGCTTAAACTTGTCGATGATGCTCAGGCTGTCGTCCTCTACTACGTAGAAGTAGCTGTTGTAGCAGTCGCGCGGCACAAAATAGCCGTCCTCGCGGTCCCACTTGGCGTGCTTCACGCCTACGTTCTCGGCGGGAATCATCTCGCAGTTGAACATCACGTCCTTGGTGCGGTACTGCTTATTGTACTTCTCAATGAGGCCGAGGATGCCCTGCACGAATTTCTTGTATTCTTCGTTGGGGGTGATGCGGAGCCCCATGAACTCGGCGGCCTCTACCAGGCCATTGATACCGATAGTCAGGTACTGGCGCGCGATGTTGATGTAGCCGGCGTCGAATAGTGGCAGCATGCCTGCCTTCTGCAGCTCCTTGAGGTTTTCGTTGTAGGCCAGCTGCACTTTGTGGCAGAGGTCGATTACGCTGCCGAGGTACTCCAGGTAATCCATCTTGTGGTTTACGGCATACTGTACGCAGCGGTTTAGGTTAATGGTGAGCACCGACTTGGAGCCCGTGCTTACGCCACCTGCACCGAGGGTGTAGCTGAAGCCGTTGTCAGTAATCTCATTGCGGAGTCGGCAGCAACTGGAGAGAGAGTCGGCATTGTCGCTCATGTAGGTAAAGAAGGAATGTCCTTCGCTGTACATCTCTGCCGTGAACTCGCCCCACTCTTTGTCCATCGGCTCTCCATCCTTGGTGGTGAGGAGCGCCATTGTCTCTACGGGGAAGGTGAGCATCGTCTTTGTGCGCTCTTTGTTGAACCACTTCATGAAACGCTTTTGCAGCCAGCTGAGGCCTTCCCAGTCGGGCTTGGAACCGTCGGGGAAGTAGAACTCGCCGAAGATGCTGTCGAAATAGTAGCGGTCGTAGTACGCCACATTCCAAAACACTGCCTGATAGTTGCGCGCGCCGGTGGGCTGATTGAGCGAATAAACTATCTGCTCGAAATAGTCGGTGATAATCTTGTCAATGGTGCGCTTCTTAAGACTCATGTCGACCTGCTCGTCAGCACGCTTCCAGTAGTCCAGACCATACTCCTTGCCGATGAAATAGTTCATATACATCAGGAACTCGGGCGTGGCGCACGCGCCGCTCAGCATCGAGCTGACCATAAATACCATGTTTACGAAGCCGCCGCAGAAGGACTTGAGGTTGGTCGGGGCAGTGCTGTTGCCGCCAATCGAGCGGGTGCCGTCGATGAGCCAAGGATACATGGTGATGCTGGCGCAGTAGTTGGCAAGCGATGTCTCGTCGTTCTTGTAAATAAAGTGGTGCGTCAGCTTGTTGATATATTCGTCGGCCAACTCTTTCCCGTACATCTTCTTGATACGGTCGGTGAGCAGCTTGCGGTTGAGGCGGATAAAGTTTGATTTGGGCAGCTCGCCGATGAGCGTGGCGATATTTTTGTGCTCCACGTTGGCGTTGGCGTCATACTTTGAGCCGGTTGCTGCATTGACCGAGGCGCAATAATCTGCCAAGAATGTGAGCTTGGCAAGGGTCTCGCGATCCTCTGTGTGCTGCTGACGATAGAGAATGAAAGATTTGGCTACGCTGTAGAAGCCCTCGCGCATCAGAGCTTCCTCCACTTGATTCTGGATATCCTCAACCTTGATGTCGTTGCTGATATCCAAATGATTGATAATCTTGGAGATGGTGCCGAGGTCGGCAGGCACTCCCACACTGTCGAACGCCTTGACGATGGCGTTCATAATCTTGTCAAGAGAAAAGCTGTCCTTCGAGCCGTCTCGCTTGGTGATGGTGAAATTTTTGATTTCCATGTTATTGTATTTTGCTAGTTATTGTTCGTCATCATAAAACTCGCGCAGAACACAAAAGTTTTCCGTTTTGGGAAACTTTCATCTGCGTTTTCAGGAAAAAGTTTCCCAAAACGGAAAACTTTTTCGCATGCAAAGATACTCAAAATTCTATATACGGCAAACTTTTTCTCGATAAAAATTTCACAAATGTTTATTTTTTTTGTGGAACCCAAATCGGGACGGAGAGAAATATTGCCTTTTTATTCTGCTGTGAAGTTGTCCTCGGCTTCACTGATTGCTTCGCTATGTCCGTTGAGTGCAGCAAACGGGGCGAACTGTGCTGCGCGGTCATGCAGCGACATGCGTGGATAGCGCGTCGATTCGTGGTGCGGCAGATTGATTATATCGCTATATTCGTCAGACATCTTATTGGGAATTAGGAATGAGGAATTATGCTTTGTGTCCACCGATTTGCTGGTTACGCTGGCGCGCTGTGGCATCTTCGCTGTAGCTGATTCCTTTGAGAATTGCGTTTTTGCCGAATTTGTTTTTTATTTTAAGGATTGTACGCTGCAGGTTTTGTTCACTTTCGTTCGGATGCTGCAAGGGTGGGGTAGGTTGTGTTGAGTCGTCGGCGAAAAGGTCGAGCTGGCGTGGCGCGGAATCGTGAATATTTACGATTGATTCGTCTGCCACATCTCCTGCCGTGAGGGTGAGTCGTCGGATGAGGAGTTTTGTGTTCACTATATTGTCGTAGAGAGAGAGCGTTGCATGAACGATGGGGCTTGCCAGTGCGGTGGGCTTGGCGAGAGCAACGCCCCCGTTGCTACTTTTGGGCACGGTACGCCCGTAATGGTCAACATGTATCTTGCCGCGAAATGAGGCCCTGATGTCAGGACGGCGCAGACTCTCCGCATCGTAGTCTATGTCGATACCCATTTTGTTGGCTACAAGGTGTTTGTCTGTAAGTTCAAGCGATATGGCATTTGCCATCTCTTCGATTACGACGCGCGCTTTGTCGGCGGTATAGGGCTTGGTGAGTACCTGGCCGTGGCTGAGCGAATGGGTGCTTGGCCTGTATGCCTTGATGTGGGCTATGGTGCACGGCTCCCATCCCCAGGCATGGTCGATAATCAGCTCTGCGTTGATGCCGAAGAGTTTGTAGAGTAAATCTTCATCGTTAACAGAGCAGCGGGCTATCTTGCCCATGGTGTCAATGCCGTAGGGGGCGAGCCTATTGGCAACTCCTCTGCCTATGCGCCAAAAGTCTGTGAGAGGGCGATGGTCCCAGAGTTGCTGACGATAGCTCACCTCATCCAGTTCGGCTATGCGTACTCCATCTTTATCAGCGGGAATATGCTTGGCCACTATGTCCATTGCTACCTTGCAGAGGTAGAGGTTAGGGCCAATGCCGGCTGTGGCTGTGATACCCGTTTCTTTTAGCACATCGCGGATAATGGTAGTGGCCATCTGGTGGGCTGTAACATTGTAAAGGCGCAGATATTCGCTCACGTCCATAAATACCTCGTCGATGCTATAGACGTGGATGTCTTCGGGGGCAACATATTTAAGATATATATTATGTACGCGCGTACTATATTTTATATATAAGGCCATACGCGGCGGGGCTACGATGAAAGAGACAGCCCCCCTTGCCTTATGGGTGGGTCTTGGCCTGTTGTTTATTTCGTTAACTCGCTGCTTCACCTCAAACAGACGGGGCCTGCCTCCGATGCCCAGTGCCTTGAGCGACGGAGATACTGCCAGACAGATGGTCTTATCTGTGCGGCTCTCGTCAGCCACTACCAGATTGGTAGTGAGGGGATTGAGTCCTCGTTCCACGCACTCTACCGAGGCGTAGAAACTCTTGAGGTCAATGGCCAAATATGTGCGAGACTCCTTCATACTGCAAATGTACTAAATTCCCTTGACAAATGAAGTATGACGGTGTTGTTTTATTTTTACGAAAAGCAGAAAATTTCTCCTACTCTAATAGAGAAGACAGAGAAGGTTATATGCTCTTCTGAGAAAAAAAGAGATTGAGGGCATTCTGCGTGGTGATTTCCGCCACCTGCTCGGCAGTAATACCCTTAGCTTCTGCCAGCGTGTTGATTATATATGGTATGTAAGTCGGCTCGTTGCGCTTGCCGCGCATTGGAGTAGGGGCCATGTAGGGGGAGTCGGTTTCCAGGACTATACGTTCAAGGGGTATGTGCATGACTGTCTCGGGAAGCTTTGATTTCTTAAAGGTGAGCACTCCGCCAATGCCAATATAGAAGTGGGGACCGAAGTCGAGAAGCTCACGCGCGGTCTCTATGCTGCCGGAGAAGCAATGGAATACTCCGCCTTTAGTGAGCTGGTCTCTCCATGGGCTCAGACACTCCAGCAGGTCGCTGCCTGCATTGCGGCTGTGTATCATCAGCGGGAGCTGATATTTGACAGCCCATTCTATCTGGGTGCGGAAAGCATCCTTTTGCTCATCTTTGTGGCTTTTGTCCCAATAGTAGTCGAGCCCCACTTCGCCGATTGCAACGAACCGATGAGAGTCTAAGGACTCTGTCAGCATTTGCTCCAACTGGACGAGGTCGGAGGTGTAATTGTCGTGCACATCCTCAGGATGGAGACCAATCATTGGGTAACAGATGTCGGGGAAACGCCTGCACAGCTCTACAGCTTTGAGCGTGGAGGCCACATCAGTTGGAGGGACAAGAATCTTGACTGCACCAGCCTCACGAGCTCTGGCTATAACGTGATCGATGTCTTGGATATAGTCGTCTTCGTAGAGGTGAGCGTGGGTGTCTATGTATTGAACATTTAACATTGAACATTGAGGATGGAGCATTACATTAGTAGCTGCGGTTGATGAGAGAGAGGGCAAAATCGTGGAGAGATTGCTTGCCTTCCAGGGAGAGGGGAATGCTGTTGAGAGTGTGTTGTGCCTCTGTAAAGTAATAGTTTATCTTGTCAACCGTAATTATCTTGATATTAAGTTGGTTATAGATGTCGGTAATAGCGGATATTTTCTGCTCTTCATCATAGTCGGTGGCGGTGATCCAACGCTCAAGGGAGTCGAGCTGTGAGGGATTTGCCAGTTGGAAAGCATTGATGAGAAGGAAGGTTTTTTTGTTGCACAGGATATCACCTCCGATACGCTTCCCAAAGACCTCTGGATCACCATATACATCGAGGAGGTCATCCTGTAGTTGGAAGGCAAGCCCTATCTGTTCACCGAATTTATATAACTGCTCGGCCACGGCGGGAGTGGCGTCAGAGAGAATTGCCCCCATCTTGGCCGCGCAGGCAATAAGCACAGAGGTCTTAAGGCGAATCATTTCGATGTACTCGTCCTGAGTGACATCAGTGCGGGTTTCAAAGTTCATGTCGTATTGCTGTCCTTCGCCAATCTCCAGTGCCGTGGTAATGAAAGTGTCCATAGCTTGATTGATATTGGGAAGGCTGGTAGAGAGAATATGTTTGCAAGCCAACACCAGCATTGAGTCGCCGGAGAGGATTGCAGTGTTGCTGTCCCATTTACGGTGTACTGTTGGCATACCCCTACGCATATCTGCCCGATCCATCAGATCATCATGGAGGAGAGTGTAGTTGTGGTAGGTCTCAATGCCAACAGCTGCCGGCATCACTCTGTTTATATCCGTGCCGAGAGCCTGTGCTGTAAGCAGCATCATTACGGGGCGTATCCTTTTGCCGCCGATAGAAAGCACATATTTTATTGGCTCGTAGAGTCCTGCTGGTTGGGCAGGGTATTGTATGGCTGTAATGGCCTCGTTTACTTTTGTTAGGATTTGGTCAGAGCTAAGCATATTTTAATCGAGTTCAAAAACAATGGGGAGAGTAACCTGTGAGCGTATGGGCTTGCCATATTTGCGTGCCGGAGTCCAGGGGCGCATCTCGGCGATTACGCGTAGTGCCTCGCTGTTGAGCATACGGTTGGCACTCTTGATGATGCGTGCGTCTTTAGTTGTGCCATCGGCATCAACTATAAAAGCCACGGTGACTGTGCCCTGCACCTTCTGGCGTATGCAGGCGGGGGGATAGACCATTGTGCTGTCAAGCCATTTCATGAAACTGGCAATGCCACCTGGATAACGTGGTATGCTGTCCACTATTACGCCATCTGTGCGTTCTTCGTCAAGGGCAAGTTCCAACTTGGCCTCTTTAAGCAAAGTGGAGAGGGAGTCCTTGGAGATGTCTTCTATCTTTTCAGGATCTACAGGCTCCTCCTGCTTCACAGTAAGCATATCGGCTATAGGGTCCACATCTTCTATCTTCGGCTCTGCCTTGTCGCTCATCTCTGGATCGGTTTTCTTTTCAGGGCGTCGCTGTGGGCGTGCTTCCTTAATGCGCACTCCTTCAAAACGGGTAATATTTTCACCGATATCAAATGTCTGGGGTGGGGCAGACAGGACAATCATCAAACCCACAATAGGTGCGATAATGATAAAGAGCAGACTTCCGAGGCAGCCAAGGGCTTTGGTGTAGCGACGACCTGTCTCCTTGCGAATCTTGTAGGCTCCATAATCTTTGTTACGGTCCTCAAAGAGCATGTCGCACCATTTTTTGCGCAATATCTGGTTGTCGCGTAGCACTCTGTGTGGGATTTGTGAATTCAAAAAAACTGCGTCAGATTATCATAAAATGATAATTCTCGCGTTATTTTATATGTAAATATGGTTTTGCGAGCGCAAAATTACGTCAGTTATTTGAAATTAGCGTAACTTTGTAGCGAAAAAAATAGATAGGATGCGTAAAGGTTTATTTCTTTTAACACTTATTGTGATACCGATGGCTGTTTTAGGCCAAGAATCGGGTTCTGTTTTTAATTTTTTAAAGATTCCGATGTCGGCCCACGTTGCTGCCCTTGGTGGTGACAATGTGTCGCTGAAACTTGATGACCCAACCTTGGTTTTCTCCAACCCCGCACAGGCAGCAGCTGTTAACGATAATACCCTCAATCTTAATTATCAAACCTACGTGGCTGACACTAAGATTATGGGAGCGGCATTTGTGAAGGTGTTTAGTGTGAGACACACGGTGGCATTGACAGGACAGATATTTGACTATGGTAAAATGGACGAGACTGACGAGGACGGCAATGTGCTCGGGGAATTCTCTGCCAAGGATATGGCTTTCTCCGCATTGTACAGCTACACAATGGGCAACCACTGGGTAGGCGGTGCCACAGGTCGCTTCATCACGTCCAAGTATGCGGAGTATTCATCAACAGCAGTGAGTGTGGACCTGGGTATGCATTATGACGACGAGGCGAGAGGACTCTCCTTCGGTGTCACTCTTAAGAACATCGGTGCGCAACTCTCCTCCTTCCACGAAGATCAGAAGGATAATCTGCCGTTTGACATGCAAGTGGGTGTGACTCAGAAGATGGCCCACGCTCCGTTCCGTTTTTCAATAACATTGAAGGACTTGACGCGCTGGAGCAATCACTACTACTTTAATCCTAAGGGTAAAAGCAGTTTCGGCCGTAAACTGACGAACCACATTGTATTTGGCGTGGATTTCGTGCCGACTAAGAACCTGTATATTGCAGCAGGCTATAATTTCCGCCGTGCCAATGAACTTAAAGCTGCAGGTAGCAGTCGTGGAGCGGGACTGTCATTTGGTGCTGGTTTGCTGACTAACAAGATAAAGGCTGGTGTTTCCTATGCCAAGTATCATGTTGATGCCAGTTCGTTGCTCTTTAATGTTTCCTACAGTTTTTAGATATATGTCATTATGAGGAAGATAACGATTGCTTTCGACGGCTACTCCTCTTGCGGTAAGAGTACAATGGCAAAAGAACTGGCATCCAGCGTTGGCTATACCTTTGTAGATACCGGCGCCATGTATCGCGCTGTTACTTTGATGGCCTTGAGAGGAGGTCTGTTCAACAATGAGGGTAATCTTAACGAAGAAGGCCTACGTACGATGCTTTCTACGGCTACTATTACGCAGAAATATAATCCTCAGTTGGGACAAGCTGAAACTTTCCTCAACGGTGAAAATGTTGAAGGTCAGATACGCAACATGGATGTGTCGGACAGGGTTAGTATTATTGCTGCGCTTCCGTTTGTGCGTACTGAAATGGTAAGGCAGCAGCAGGATATGGGAAGACATGGAGGTATAGTTATGGACGGCCGTGATATAGGTACCACGGTGTTTCCTAATGCAGAAATGAAGATTTTTGTTACCGCCAAACCTGAAGTAAGGGCTCAACGACGTTATCTGGAGCTTAAAGCTAAGGGTGAGGATGTGACTATTGACGAGGTGCTCCGCAACCTTGAAGAGCGCGACTACATTGACTCTCACCGCGAAGTGAGTCCCTTGCGTCAAGCTGACGATGCAGTGGTGCTGGATAACACCAATCTTACTCGCGCGGAGCAGTCTGCCATGCTATTAGCTCTATACAATGAGCGCATCAAGGATTAGAATTGAGATAGACGAGAATTCGGGCTTTTGCTTTGGTGTGACGACTGCCATTAGCAAGGCCGAAGAGGAATTGCAACGGAGCGATTGCCTCTATTGTCTTGGCGATATTGTGCATAACGGAAAGGAGTGCGAAAGGCTTGGTTCTCTGGGACTGCAGGCTATCGACCATGAGCAACTGCGCAAACTGAATGGAGGCAAAGTATTGCTTCGCGCCCATGGGGAACCACCAGCCACTTACGTTACTGCAGAAAACAATGGTATAGAGATTATTGACGCCACCTGTCCGGTGGTTCTCCAGCTGCAAAGGCGTATCCGTACTGAATACGAGAACAATCCTGATGCACAGATTGTGATTTTTGGCAAACCCGGTCATGCAGAAGTGCTTGGACTTGTTGGCCAGACAGAGGGACACGCCATCGTTCTTTCTGATACTGAAGATGTAAGTACGCTTGACTTTAAACGGGATATCCGACTGTTTTCACAAACTACGCAACCTTTGGCGGAGTTTCAGAAGATAGTGTCCTATATTCGCGAGCATATAGAGCCGGAGGCCACTTTTATGTATTATGACACTGTGTGTCGTCAGGTCAGCAATCGTATTCCTCGTATGATAGAGTTTGCTTCGCGTCACGATGCAGTGATATTCGTATGCGGCAAGAAAAGCAGCAACGGGCGTGTGCTCTACAATGCCTGTTTGTCGGTGAATCCACGTTCTTACTTCGTAGAGGGGCCTGGCGACATCAAGCGATCAATGCTTGAAAACATCGAATCTCTGGGAATATGCGGGGCCACCTCAACTCCAAAGTGGCTCATGGAGCAGTGTCGCGAGGAGATTTTCTCTTTTGTGTAGATGTATTATAGACACAATATATGCCGGTACTTTGTGTATCGGCATATATTGTTAGGTTATTTTGTCATCTCCCGTTCTATGGTGTGAATTTCTTCCTTGTAGCTTGGCATCGTCTTAATCCTGATGTCTGCTTGTCGGCACGCATGAATTACAGTTGTATGGTCGCGTCGGCCAATATGCAATCCTATCTGTGTGGTACTGAGATTTGTATGCTTTTGTATCAGGTGCATGGCCGTCTGTCTGGCCCTTACTATATTAGATTTGCGCGATGCAGAATTAATTTCCTTGTTTGTAATCTTATAGTGCTTACACACTGTGGCGACGACAAGCTCGGGGGTAATAACCTTGGTCTTTAGGCGTACAAGCCTCGAAACAACATTCTCTGTCATTTCGAGAGTAATCTCTGTATCGTTGACGATGGACTGTACGAGCAGAGAGTTGATAACTCCCTCCAGGTCACGCACATTATCAGTTACATTGGTAGCAATGTAGTCGATGACGTCCTTCGGAATGTTGAGTTGGTTTTTACGTATTTTGGCCTTTAGAATGTTGCGGCGAAGCTGTTCGTCAGGGCGCTGCAATTCGGCTGTTGCACCCATTACCAAGCGCGAACTCACCCTCTCTTCAAAACCTTGAAGCATCGACGGTGCCTTGTCGGAGGTAAAGATTATCTGACGTCCATTTCGTTGCAGGTGATTGAAGATGTTGAATAGGGCTTCCTGCGTCTTTTGCTTGCCTGATATCTCATGAATGTCGTCAACGATAAGACAGTCTATTGACTGGTAGAAATACATGAAGTCGTTGAACTTGTTTTTGGGCACAGAATCAGTGTACTGTATCACAAAATCGTGGGCAGAAACATAGAGAACGCGCTTACTCGGATTCAGTTCTATCATTTTGAGGCCAATCGCGTTGACAAGATGAGATTTGCCTACGCCTGAGTCACCATAGATAAACAGAGGGTTGAAGGCTGTCTGTAACGGCTTGGTGGCTATGGTCATTGCGATGGAACGCGCCAGTTTGTTGGCATCACCTTTGATAAAGTTGTCAAAGGTGTATGCGGGGTCCAGGTGAGTGTTGAAAACAGGCTTTGCTTCTGCAAGCTTTTCGGCTGTGGGATAAGAAGTTGTCTGTTTGTTGTCATCCTTCAACTTTATGTCAACATCTGAAACCAGAAATACTCTGTTTGCTTCCGCCAAAAGCATTTGCCCAAAGTGCTCTACCAAATATTCGTAGAAGAAACTGTTAGGAACTTCCAGTATAACTTTGCCGTCTATTACTCCTAGGAAGGTGATATGCTCAAACCATGTAGAAAAAGTCTCTTGAGATATCCGCGAACGGATAGCCTCAAGCACTTCGTTCCATTTCTGTGTCTCAGTTGTCATATCACGTGTGTTTGTGTCGCAAATGAAATGCAAATTTGCGATTTTTTTTTGACACGTGCAAACACAAATTAAGTTATTTTCAGAAAAGGAGAAAAAAAATTTTAGGTTGTGGATAACTGCAAAGAGCAGTTGCTATTTTTCCTTCTTTCCGAAGATGGAAAAATGCACGTAACGTTTAGGATGTTCCCTCAAGTTATTAAGCAATGAGTCGGCTGCAGTTGCCGTATTGTTGAGATTGTCGTACAGCGTACGGTCGTTCATCAGCAGTCCGAGGGTAGAGTTGGGATTGTTGAGAGAATTGAGAGCTGGCGTTACGCTGCTATTAAGTTTCTCGGTAAAGTCCTGTAGCCCTGCGAGCGTGTTGTTGATTGAGTTTACGGTGTTGGCATAGTCAATCTCATCAAGCTTTTGTGTGATGCTCATAAGATGTTCGGTGGTGGGCTTCAGATTATTTGTTATCGTGTTGATATTTCCAGCCATCAGTGTGTTGAGGTTGCGATTAGTAGTGCGCAGTTCCTCCGTTAGAGCAGATGCATTCTGCAGTGTCTGTTGCATGGCAGGATTGTTAACGATGGCGTTAATTCCTGTGAGAATAGAGTCGAGCTTTGGCATCATGTTCTGCAGTTTTGGCATAAGTTTTGCAGCTTGATCAAGAGCGCCGATGTGAGGTCCTCCAGGAATAGTGTCACCCGGAAGTAGGGATTTGGGCGACGGCCCCAAAATGATATTCATGGTCACGCCTCCCAACATCTGCGCATCGAGCTCCGCGTAGCTGCCCTCGGTGATGTGCATGTTGTCCTCCACATCCACTCCCACGACTACTCCGTGTCCAGGATGCTTGTAATCGTAATCAATAGTGCGTACTGTACCTATGCGATAACCGTTGGCGTAAACAGGATTAGACTTGGCAAGGCCGCTTATGTCATCGAAAGCAACATAATACAGACTGTTGCGCTGAAAGATGTTAATACCTTTCAAAAAATTGATACCATATATAAGTAGAGCCACTGTACAAATGGCGGCTAATGCTATCTTGACTTCGCGGGTAAAGAATTTCATGTCTTTATGGTTGCTTTTTCTTTGCGAGATTTGCTTCTTCGCCAATTATACGCTGTCCGTCTTTGAATACCACGATAAAACAGTCGGCAAATTTATCTTTTATTTTTGCTTGCACATCCTTGATGGCAGCATAGCTTGTGGTGGAGCCGTATGTATGGATATACTGCTGGCGTCCGTTTATAGTAATAGGATGACTTTGGATGCCCTTCAGTCCCTTGAATTGCTCACTGTCGGGGCGAAGATTGCGTGAGGAAGCGCATATCTGCACTTTGAACTCATACTTGCCGTCTGTACTGGTAGGTTTCTTGGTAGGAGTGGGCTGTTCCGTCTGTGCTTGACTCGTAGTTTGTGGCTTCTGAGCAGGTTTTGTCTGTATGGAGGTTTGTTGTTGTGTCTGCTGTTTGGGCACAGGTTTTACTTCTTCATCATCCGACACATCTGCAGGGGCTTCAAATGCAGGCTTTTCATCAGGCTCAGGCTGAACAGCAGGGGCTTCTACACCGCGCAGGATGGGGGAGATATATTTACGGAAGGCATTATATATACTTGTGGCCAGTTCGTTGATGCCCTGTTCGGAGTTGAGGTACGCTTCTTCGCTCGGGGTATTGATAAAACCAAGCTCAGTGAGCACACTGGGCATGGCAGTCTTGCGCAGAACTAAAAAACCAGCTTGATGTACGCCTTTGTTTGGGCGTCCCACGCTTACGTATTCATCTTGTATGCTTTTGGCGAAGAGGGCACTGGCGCGCATGTTGTTGCTCTGTATTATCTCATTCATTATAGTATTTTCCACCGACATGGCAGCATAGCGTTGGCGATTGGTTTCATACTGTATTACAGAGTTCTCTCGTTTCACCACCTCAAGATTCGCAGTGGCTCTTTCAAGTGAGAGGGAATAAGTCTCAGAGCCTCTGGCTGTGTTGCCCGACGCAGTGGAGTTAGTGTGCACGGATATAAACAGGTCGGCCTTGGCATTGTTGGCAATTTCGGCGCGCTCGTAAAGTTCAATGAATTTGTCGGTCTTGCGGGTGTAAATCACCTTCACGCCACGGCAGTTCTGTTCTATCAGTTTGCCGAGTTTCAGTACCACGTTCAGGTTGATATTCTTTTCTTTGGAATAGGTGCCGAGTGCCCCAGGGTCTTTGCCACCGTGACCGGCATCAAGCACCACTACAAAAGCACTTGTGCTCAGACTTACAAACAGGCTCAGACACAAGGTGAACAGATGCTTGGATATTTTGGATATGTAATACATGATTTGCCTTTTTCGGCAAAGATAAGCAAAAAATGTCAGATGTGGCTATTTTTTAATGTTTCTTTAGACGCCAGACGGACAATTTCACTTTTATTATTAAAAAGAAGCGATGTTGCAGCTCTTGCAGACTGTGTATTTGCCAATCAGTTCTGCTATGCGCTGAGCACATGCCACCACACCTAAAGCGTTGCCGTCATATCCGTTTACAATGGCCAACAAGTGGGTGGTGTCAAGGCTTAGCGAGGTGCGCTCGTGGTCACTGGTCGGGGTACCAATGCCACCTATTTTGTCACGATAGACAGGCAGTCCTTCTATATTGAGTAAGCCGCGACCTATTCCCTCATAAGGTTCATCTTTTTGCCCGACTCCCAGTCGCAGGGTATCACCTTCTATCTTGCTGTAGTCAAAGCCTCCGATGCTATATCCATATTCTATACTTGCGAGGTTGATGAGGTCAACAGCAGTATTGATTTGATAGAGGTCTTTGCCCTGAAGGACACGCCTTATCAAAGCCTCACCGGAAGGACGATAGCGGCTGGGGTCTTTGCCCAGTTTACGGTAAACTCTGCGCGTCGCTTCAATGGAGGGTATATGTTTCACGCTTTCGGTGGTGTATCGCTCGCAACATTGGCTGATGGATAGTTCTATCTCTTTCCATAGCTCAGCGCAGTATGGAGTGTTGACAAACTCGGCATATACAGCTGCGCCCTTAAACACGGGGCAAACGTCTAATATACTGCCATCTACAATGATTCGCTTCATGGTTAGTTAAGGAACTCCTGTTTGCGTAGAACATCGAGCAATGACTGGGAGATAGCCCTGCAATCATCGCCTTTATAGCGGATGTCAGTAAAGATTTGAGCCAAAGACTCAGTACCGTTTATCTCTACAAAATGAAGGTTTTCCTCCAACTGTTCTTTGGGGGTGTAGAAGTAGTCAATACTTTCTGGGGTATAGGGCTTGTAAGTCTCCTCATGGACAATTGCATCCAATGGCAGACGGTCAGAAATAATCGGTTCTTCATCAGGCCATCCAAGAGTGATAGTAGCTACAGGCATTACGAGCTTAGGCAGTTGCAAGGTATCAATAATCTGCTGCGCGTTATAGATAGTCGTACCCAGAAAGCATAGTCCCAATCCTTGTTCTTCTGCTAAGTGGCAGAAAGTCTGGCAGTAGAGTAGGGCATCGGTAGCAGCATTGATAAATGAGAGAAAATTATCGTAGCCTGGGCTTGCCTTGCGGTTCAGGCACCACTCTGTGCAACGGTTGTAGTCTGCACAGAAGGTCGGGACTACAGGAGCTCCCTCCACCATAGGCTGATTAAAGTGGGCAGGGGCAAGCTTTTTCTTCATCTTGTCATCGCGGTTGACCACCACGCTGTAGAGCTGTAAATTGCCCATCGTCTGAGTCTGTTCAGCTCTTTGCAATAACGAGTGGAGCAACTCACTGCTCACTTCTTTGGCAGAATATTTGCGTATGGTGCGCCTTTTGGTGATGTCGTACATATTAAATACAAGTTTCGAGATTCAATTTGCCGACTCTAATTAGGTTTTAATAGTTGTTCCGCAATTACTGCATAGCAAGTTGCCATCCTGATAAACCATCGACTCCTGCTGGCAATTGGGGCACTTTTGACCAGTGGCAGGTGTACCGTCCTTAATGTACTTCTTCAGAGCACGCTCCACACCGTTCTTCCAGTTGTTGATGCTTTCGTCGTCAAGTTCTAACTGGCTAACAAGTCTCACGATTCTCTCCAGCGGCATGCGATATCTCAACACTCCACTGATTAGCTTGGCATAGTTCCAGTACTCTTTGTTGAACTTCTCGCTTAGCCCCTCAACGGTGGTCTTGTAACCGCGTTTGTTCTCAAACTGAAAGTCATATCGTCTGCTGCCATCTTCATTCATGGCTTTAATGATGCGGCCTTTGGTCACAGATTTGGGCAACACAATACCTTCGTCATCGTCCTGCAGACCGGTAAATATCTCGTATGGATAACCATCGAGCAAACCGATGAAAGCCACCCACTTTTCTTTATTATTCTGAAATCTCACTACGTCGCACTCCAGCGACACAGGTCTGGTTTCTGTTACCTCTGGATGAGTAATTATAACCTGCTCCATATTTTGTAATGTTTAATGGTCCAAACGATTAAAGACGCTGGACGCGAATAGATTCTCTAATTCTCAAAGTAGTAGAGGAAAATGGCGATGCCTTCGAGAGCATTCTTCTTTTCTCCTTCTATCTCAAGGGCGAACTTTATCTCCGCCTTGCATACTCCGCGCAGATTCTGGATATTATGAAGGTCGGCTACGAGCCTTATCTTCTGGCCGCTCAACACAGCTTGGCCGAATTTCATCTTGTCGATGCCGTAGTTAATCATCATTTTTAGGTTGTTAACCTTGATAATCTGGTTCCACAGGTAGGGCAGCATAGACAAGGTAAGATAGCCATGCGCAATGGTACTCTTAAACGGTGATTCTGCCTTGGCCCTCTCCGTGTCAACATGAATCCACTGGTGGTCGAGCGTGGCGTCAGCAAATAGGTTGATGCGCTCCTGATTCAGCTCCACATAGTCGCTTATACCAATATTCTTGCCCAACAGCAGGGCAAACTCATCGTAGCTGTTAATTGTTACCATAATTGTTACCTTAATATATTATTATCGTCCGCGAAGTTACAACATTTTTCTTAATTTGCCCAAATATACGAGCCAAATCCTTGTACTATAGACTAAATAATGTATCTTTGCGAAGTAAAACCAATAAACCCATACTTACATGAAACAATCACTCACTTATCTGCTATTCGCTGCAGTTTTAGCAATGACAAGCTGCGGTCAAAAGACTGAGAATGCCCGCCAGTCGTCCGATTCTGTTAAAGTGGCCGACACCACTGCTGTGACAGAAGAAAAAACATTCTACTCGCCCGACCTACAGCTAAACAACCTTCGTGGCAGGGTGAAGCAAGTCTCCACCACCATATACGATTGCGACAAGAATGGACATCGCAACTTTGAGAGCAACAAGACCCTTCTCACTTTTGACGATCAGGGCAATTGGACTGCCAACGAAAAGGCGCGATTTACCAAGGCCAGTTTCAAGCGTAATGCCAAGGGTCAGATATCTGTTCTCAAATACAAATACATCATTGATAGGGAGCAAGACTATGGCTATGAATACGAGTATGAGTATTCTTACAATACAGCAGGTTATCTCATTGAGATGAACGAAGACTATGTAGGAGAATTATGTGGCAGTATGACCCACCGCTACTCCTATAATAAGAACAACGAAGTCACTGTCATTACGATCTCCGGAGTTGGTGACGGTGTAGGCTTGGAGGAGAAAATAGAAATTACAATTAAAGAGTGCGACGAGCATGGCAACTGGATACGTGCACTGTATAAAGACACCTCAACCACAACTGAAGAATATGGTGATGAGGGGCAGACCAGCGTTTCTACTTTTACCAACTATAGCCTACACATCCGCAAGATAGAATACTATGAGTAGGCCCACACGTCGCTTCTCTTTTATTCGTCGGGCTGCTGACCGTCGTGTGCCTTCCATGCACACTCTGTAATCTTCATGTCGGTAAATATCGCTGTGAATGACGACGCCTCCGGCGAACAAGCATAAATGCCGAAGCTAATCTCCTCGGCTGCCGCTGCCATGTGGCACACGCGCATTTGGCTGAAATCAGTGCCGTTGGTAGAGCATTCAATGCAGTAGTCGTCCTCACGACGCGAGAAGCGATACCACATTGTCTTTACATCAGCCGGAATAGCCGTAGTGGCCCAGTCGGAGTAGCCATTGTTGGTGGCTACGCTACCCAAGTGCTGGAACTCTTCATTCTCATATTCCACAGAGCCTTTCAGCCAGTTCTCGCTGTCCAGATACATCACTATGCCACACTGGTCGAAGCGATGGTGACTCTGAGTAAAGTCTGTTTTCACCACAAAACTAAAGAACTTCTCTCGCGTCTTCATCTGTAGCACGGGAGCGTTATCATTCTGGAAATGATAATAGGTGCGCTGCCAGAGGTCAGTATGCGGGGCTGTAGTTACGATGACAGTATCACCCTTCACCTCATAGCCTGCCGGCTCTCTAGTCCATTGTAGGCAACTTGGATCTACGCGCCCGCTGTCAGCAAGTGCAGCTGCTACGTTATCCTTAAACTCTGTTGTCTGGCCTCCGTTCCCATCAGTTCTACAGCTTGCCAGAGCCATTGTGGCTGCTGCGGCCAAAATCACAAAACTTTTAATATGCATAATGTGTTGTTAATGTGTTTATACTAAGCAGATTTCTTTTTTGCGCTGTGTTTGTCTGGGGCTTCTTGTTGACATTTCTACTTTGCCATTCGCTGTAGCAGTTCAATCAGCACCTTCCAGATATCGTCTATTGTCTTTAGTTCAACCCGCTCACTTGTAGAATGTGGCTCTACTATGCGCGGACCGATGCTGGCTATCTGAATGCCGGGATAGTGCTGAACAAAGAAGCCGGCCTCCAGCACAAAGTGCATCGCCACCATTCGCGGACGCCATCCCAATACATCTTGAAATGTATCGCTTACCATTTGCAGGAATTGTGACTGCTGGTTTTCCTGCCATGCAGGAGCGGACATCACTACTTCAGACTGGGCACCTGCGGCAGCAAAAGTCTTAGCAATATCCTTGCTGAGCATATCCATATCTCTGTCGATGAAGCTTCGGGTATGAGTTGATACGAAGATATGATCCTCTTCAGTAGCTATTCGTCCCACGTTATTAGAAGTCTCTACCGTACCCGTCATCGTATCGCTCATCTTTACTACGCCTTGCGGCACTTGCTCCAGACTGTCCAGCAGTGCCTCCAATGCTTCTTGGGGAATAACAGTGTCTCTTTTCTCGCATTTCTCAATAGCACACGTCATCTTTGAGTCTTGCGGATACTCCTCCCGCAGCCATTCGTTTATCATATCCTGCTGCGCTTTGACAAACTCACAAGCCTCACCCGATGGCACGCACACAATAATCTCGGCCGAAGAGGCAATCGACGCATTTGCCTCGCCAACCTTTATTTCAGCCACATCAAGGTCGTAGGCGCTATTGATTACCTTCAATATTGCCCACACTGCCACCACTGCACTGCAGCGTCCCTTGTTGATGTCCACACCTGAATGGCCTCCCAATCCGCCGTCAAAGCGTATGCTATACCAGCGACGCTTGCCCATAGGGGCAGGCTTTCGCTTCATCGCAATGCGATGGAACTGCAGACAGGCTCCCGCTGCTCCGGTGGTAATAGTGTCGTAGTCCTCTGAGTCAAGATTGATTACTTTACGTCCACGGATAAAGTCTGGTGACAGAGCCGAAGCGCCCGACATGCCGTCCTCCTCATTTGTCGTAGTGATGACCTCAAGGACCGGATGCGTGATGCTGTCATCTTCGAGCACTGCAAGAGCCATTGATAGCCCAATGCCATTATCTGCTCCAAGCGATGTGCCGCGAGCCTTCATCCAGCCGTCTTCTTCGTAAGCTTCAATGGGATCGCTCTGTGGATTGTCCATTCCCACGCATACCATGTCCATGTGGTTAAGCAGTACCACAGGCTCTGCTCCTTCGCACCCTGGACTGGCGGGCTTGCGTATTACTACGCAGTTCTCTTTGTCGCGTTCGTACTCCAGATGTAGCCGTTCTGCAAATTGGCATAGGTAGTCGGCCACCTTCTCCTCATGGTGCGAAGGGCGCGGTATTCGGTTTAGTTCGTGAAAGATGCTGAACACGCGTTCTGTTGTTGGAATCATTTGGTTTTATGTTGTATGATTGATTGCGTCTTGCCAATCAGTCCCGAAGGGGGGAATACCATCGGGACTGATTCATTATTATCAATTATCAATTACGAACTGCCTATTCCACCGTAGGCACCTCTATTTGCGAGCCGTAGCGGTGATACTCGTTGGCAATAGACTGCTCCTTGATGTAGATGGCGAGTTCTATGCGACCGTTCCTTACAGGCTGCGACTGAGCTATATAGCGGTCGCACCACGCTGCGGCAGCAAAGACCTCATCAGGCACATTGGTGGAGATAGTGCGTACGCGCTCATACTCCTTCATTGTCTGGCAGAAGCCCTGCAGTGTCTCACGCTTGATGGTGCCCTTTATCTGGGCAATCAGCGGATTGTCGCTGTCTGCAGATATGGTGAGCGGTGTGCCAACGGTCTTGGCAGCGAGCTGCACCATCTCCACCTGCTCCAGTGTCTCGTCACCAAAGAGGCGGAACACCATACCGCGCTTCAGCGGCAGGTAGCGGAACACGTTCTGCTCGCCTCGAATCTTAGGCTGTATGTTGCGGGCGTGCTTGAACTCTTTCTCATACCACTCGGCGTAGCTCTTGCGCCAGTCGGTGGTGGAGTCGGTCTTGTCGGTGATATACATAAACTGTCCGCAGTAGTTGGGACCACCGGCCTTAAGGCCTGGACCGAAGGCCGACAGTTTCATGCCACCGAAGGGCTGACGGTTGACAACGGCGCCGGTGATACCGCGGTTGATATAGAGGTTGCCGGCCTCAACATTGTTCTTCCAGTAGAGTTGCTCCTTCTCGTCGAGCGACTGCAAGCCGCTGGTAAGTCCGTAGTCGAGGCTGTTGACCAGAGCCACGGCCTGCTCAAGAGTGTCGTAGGGCGCTACGGCAAGCAGCGGAGCGAACAACTCGGTGCGGAAGGTGAATGACTCGGGCTTGACGTCAATCTTAACCGTCGGCTTGAGGATGTATTTCTTCTCATCCACAAACTCAGGCGCGATGAGCCACTTCTCACCGGGCTCCAGCGTGAAGGCCTGCTCCAGCTTGTCATTTTTGTTGGTAATCATCGGACCAACGATGTTACCGGCATTCCATACGCCGCCCACCTTGAGCGACGAAGCGCAGTCCTTAAGTTTCTCCATAAACTCTGGGTTCTCGTAAACAGAGCGCTCTACGAGCAGCAGCGAGCAGGCCGAGCACTTCTGTCCTGCGTTGCCGAAGGCTGAACGGCAGGCGTTCATGATAGCATGGTCGCGGTCACCCTTGGCAGAGAGAATCATCACGTTCTTACCACCGGTCTCAGCCGACAGCGACTTGCGCGGATTGGCGTGAGCAATGGTCTGAGCTGTCTCAGTACCACCGGTGAGGATAATATGCTTCACCACAGGCGAAGAGGTGAGCAGTGGGGTAGCCTCGCGGTCGGCGATAATCACCTGCAGGGCTTCCTTAGGCACACCGGCCTCCCAGAATGCCTTGGCAAAGAGCCATGCCACAGGTGCTGCCACGGTGGCGGGCTTCAGGATACAGGTGTTGCCCGACGCTAAGGCTGCCACAACGCCACCGCATGGGATAGCGCACGGGAAGTTCCACGGCGACAGCACCAGCACAGTGCCCTTGGCCTTCATCTCTATGTCATCGAGCTGCGCATACTTCTTCATCGTGGTGGTATAGAAACGGCAGTAGTCGATACCTTCGCTCACTTCCACATCGCCCTCCTCGATAGTCTTGCCCGTAATGGCACACATTGCGCCGCACAGGTCACCGCGCATCTCGCCGAGGATGTTGGCTGCCTTATACATTATCTTATGACGCTCCTCAATGGTGGTCTCGCGCCAGCCACCGGCGTCCTTTTCAGCTATGTCGAGGATTTTCTCGGTCTGCTCCTTATTGGCGCGCGACATCTCGCATACCAGCACGTCGCCCTCCTGCGAGCGGTCGAAATACTTGGCGTGGTCGTCGTTAAACACCAGTTCACTGCCTATCTGCGTGGGCAGCAGGTCTCCCGGTTTCCAGTCGCCCCAGTTGGCTGCCTCTGTGGTTGGTGTAGTACCCTTCGGGCACCATTTGTCAAATATCTTCTCCACCCAGCGCTGGTTGCATACGCGGTCGAAGTCAGTGTCAGGCTCATTGATCATCTCGTCCTGCGGCTCTTGGCCCTTGTAAGGCTTGTTGCGATCCTGGGTGCGAGTGGGGATATGCGTGAGGCTGTCCTTCATATTGTAGGCGTCAATAAACTGCTGCTGCAGCTCCTCCCATTCGGGAGTGTCGGGCCTGAGCGAGAAGGAGTGGGTGAGGAAGTTATCGGGCGCGGTATTCTCGTCCATACGCCTTACCAGATAGGAGATGGCGTTGAGGAAATGCTCTTTCTTCACTACGGGAGTGTAGAGTATCACATGGTTGCCGAGTTTCTTCTGTGCGCGCCATACATGGTTGGCCATACCCTCCAGCATCTCGAAGCAGAAGCAGTCTTTCGGAGTCTGATACAACTCGGTCAGCAGGTAAGCGTAGGAGATAGTGAACAGATTGTGAGATGCCATGCCGATATGCAGCACCTTGGCGTTCTCGGGCAGCAGTCCGCGCTCAATCACGTGCAGATAATTGGCGTCCACCTCAGTCTTGTCGGGTCTCACGGGATTAGGCCAGCCGCTCAGGTCGCTAACAATGTTCTCCATGTCGAGGTTACAGCCCTTTACGATACGCATCTTGATGGGCGAGCCGCCCTCAGCCACACGCTTGTGGGCAAACTCCAGCAGCTCGGTCTGGAAGTCCCAGGCATCGGGCAGATAGGCCTGCACCACGATACCGGCCTCGTAGTTCTTAAACTGCGGCAGCGACAGCACGTCCTTAAATACCTTCATCGTGAGGTGAGCATCCTTGTACTCCTCCATATCGAGGTTCACAAACTTGGCTCGCTTCTTGCCCTCGTGGTCAATGTAGGGATTGTCGATGGCAGCCTGGTAGAGCTCCGACATACGGCGTATCAGCTCGGGGAAACTCTCCTTGTAATTGAGAGCGTGAGTCTGGGCATAGATACCTGAAATCTTTACGGAGATATAAGTGATGTCCGGCTCCTTCAGCGCTTCGAGGTAGGAGTAGTAGCGCTTGTCAGCCTCACCGTCGCCAACCACCACCTCGCCGAGCAGATTCACGTTCTGGCCGATATCCTCCTGGAAACGGGTGGCCAGATGCTTGGTCAGCCTCGGGCGCGCGGCATCGATAATCACGCGGCTCGTGTCGCGACGCAGACGCCACTTCACGATTGGCACCGAGGCCCAGTTAAACAGAGGCAGGTACGCAAACTTCTGGTACATCCAGAAGAGGGCGTGGTCAGTCTTGTCGAGGAACTTGGGGATACCGTACTGGTCAATCAGGTCCTTCACTCTGCGCGCCAGCTTCTGCTTGTCGCGCACCTGGCTCGTCTCGTCAAGCATACGCACAATGAACTTCTTGTCATTGGGTGTGGTGACCATTGTGCCATACATGTGTTGCTCATTCTTCTCAGTGCGGGTAAGGCCTGAGTAGCTCTCGTCGTAGAGTTTGCGCATCCACGCAAACACTTCTTCTACGCTGGGTAGTTGCTGTTTGTCAGTCATATTATTCTTTTTATTGTTGTGTTGTTAATTTGACTACGTTTTTTGCGTATGTAAAATTACGAAGAAATCATGACAGGCCAAAGAAAATACACCTTATTTATAATAATAAGAGATATTTTTGAAAAAAGCAGACAAAAGTTAGTTCCTTCGCAACCATCTTTTCCCGCTAAGGCAGAACAATCAAGATGTCCTGCTTATTGTTTAACGCATACAGCTTACAGCCGCCCCAAGTAGTTTTCCCTTAAATCAGAGGACGGAAAATCCCAGCGCATTCTCCGCTCCACTAACTCCGCGCTTACAAAATTAAAGAGCGAGCGGAGAAAATAAAAAAGCGTTCTCGCGCCAACAAAAAGCGTTCTCGCGCCAACAAAACGCGTTCTCGCGTATTTGCGTTCCCGATTCAACGAATTTTAAATCGGGATTCAACGAATTTTAAATCGGGAACGCATTTGCGGCTGCACGCTCTTTTTTCACGCGAGGACGGCTTTTCTCCGGATGAGCACGCGTTTTCTCTGTGTGAGTGCTCGTGTTCTTTGCATGAGTGCGCACTTCCTGAACGTGAGTGCGCACTTATTCTCTGTTAACTCGCCCATTCTAAAAAGAATGGCGGTGCACTTCCTCTCAGACTGGAGAGAGTCTGCCGGCTGATTTTCTCTTACAAAAAAGAGACGGCCATATTGTTGAATGGTCGTCTCTCTTGCTGTCGGGGTGAAAGGATTCGAACCTTCGACCCCCTGCTCCCAAAGCAGGTGCGCTAACCGGACTGCGCTACACCCCGTGCGTATGTTTGTTTTGCGGCGCGAAGTTAATAACTTTTTTGGAAATAACGGTCATAATATCCAATAAAAATATCTGCCGCCGATACTTTGGCGTATCAGCGGCAGAATCGTTATCGTCAGACTGCGTTCAGTCTGAATGGAGTGGGGGATTAGTCCCAGTCGAAGTCTTTCTCTTCTTCGTCGTCCTCTACATTGCCCCAGAACTTGTTAGACCAGCCACCGGAGTCACCGCTTGTTGATGAACCGCTGCCACCGCTTACGGGCAGGGTCTGCATAAGGTCGGGCAATGCTATTGCTTCACTGATGGGCTTTATATATGTTTTCTTCATGATTTCATTTATTTTAAATTAAACATCTTGCATATCATATCTTACATCTTAACGACTTTTCCGTTTCTGATGTAGAGATTGCCCTTCTGAGGAGCAGCAACCTTGCGACCAAAGAGATCATAATACTGGTCGTCGGTCATTGTTGACTGAACCTTGTCAATTCCAGTGGGATCCTCGTCATCAAATACGATGGTGAATCCGTTGGATGGTGTGCCTGCGTTGTAGGGCAGGTAAGCCTTGTTTGCTCCAAGAGCATCTGTGTACTTGTAGAAGCCAACCTTACCATCAGAAATGCCGAGCGACAGTTTGCTTTCGTCTGATTCAAAATCAGCCAGATACTGGCCTTGCAGGCTGTTTGCTATGTTGATTGCAGGAATTGCATCAATGATAGTGGCAACAGCAGTGGCAGAATTGCCCTTGAGTACTACTGGAGTGCCTGCGGGAACCTGCTGGCCAATGCTGGTAAGGGTGAGGGTGCTGCCTTCAATCGTGCCGACATAAGCCTCAGTGCCGGTAGGCAATACCACGCCAAACGGAGCATAGAGAGTAGCCCAGTATTCGCTTTCGCCAGCGTGCAAAGTGATGGGGAAATTAACGACATCTTCAATTTTCCACTCGGAAGCTTCAGCATTGTAAGTCCAGCCTACGCAATAGTAACTCTGAGAGCCGGCGCAGTGGATGCTACCATATATGCTAGTACCCTGAGCCTCAACGGCCTCGAAGGTTACTGCCCCAAGGCTGATAGCTTTTGGTTCAAACTCCACAGCGGCATCTGTCAATTCAATTTTATTGCTCTGACTTGGGACTCCAACATATTTGTCTTCAAGGGAAAGTGTGAAATTACCATTAGCAAGCGTAGTTAGCTTTACAATAGAGGTGATGTCTGTACTATTATCTACTGCGCAAATGTTGTGGCTTAGTGCTCCTAAATTGTCAAAAATCCTATAGCTCATGTATTTGCCGGGATAATATTTGCTCTGGAGGCGATAGTATCCGGTCTCGGGTTGCATGATGTTACTGTCATCATTCAGCTTGGCCTGGAGGGTCTGCTTCATGGCCTTGTATGTGGCAAACGGGCATGATGTGGAGTAGCTGTCATTCCATCCGATATCTGCCTTTGCTGCATCTGTAAGAGCATAGTATCCGCTGGCCTCGATGTAAGGCAGGATTTCTGCTACAGCGTATGCAGAGAAGTCGTCGGGCACATCAAATACCTTAAATGCAGAGCCTGCATCGCCAGTGCCATTGGATTGCCATACTTTCAGCGAGCCGCCCGAGCCGCCGAACTGGTTTACTTGCCATCCATAGTCAGGAACGGTCAGCAGGAACGCAGTTGAATATGTTGTTTGATCAGAAGCCGTACTCTTGCGTACCCACCATGAGTTGGCCGTTGCAGCATCAACAAAGGCGGGTATAGATTCATTGGCGGTGGAAGTCCAAGCGTAGGCTTTGGTGCTTCCTTCTGCCTTGTTGTAGAGCTTGATGTTGTAGGGGTTGCCTACGAAAGCCCACTGGTAGGCATCTTCAGCCAGGCCCATGGCGTTGGCATTGACAGTCTTCAGTGCTCCCGCGTCGTCCTTGTTGTCGCTGGTCACGTACCATGTGTTGCGTATTGACATGTCGTACCACTTGGCGATGGAGGCGTAGTCTGCATTCAGCTCGAAAGGACCGGCCCATGTCGCATCTACGCGAACTGTCTGGTTGGCAGTCGTGATGGTGGTGTTCTCAACAGCAAGGTCAACGAAGTCGCGAACAAAGGCATCGGGCGCAACAGGGCTTAAGCCAAGGCCTGACTTCGTGGTTACTTCATTTATCTTCTCATTTAGGTAATAGAGAGCATAGGTAACGTCAACCTCTGCATCGGGGTCTGCCACCTCTGCCAATAGGTGCTGAGAATTTTCAGCTGAGGCAGACCATCCCACGCAACCGTTGTTGTGCAGATAGTGATAGCCACTCTGGTCGGTAAAGCCTCCATACTTGGCAGGGCGGAGAATATATCTGCCGTCAGCATTCTGCTGAATCCAGAAACTGGTAGTAGGCGTAGCGTCGGTAGTAACTTGAACAGACGTTGCAACGTCGCCTATATAGCGCTGGGACTTGTATCCTTTAAGGTAGAACTCGCCATTGCCAGCCGACACGAGCTGTATATAGTTGCTGTGATCGCTAGGCGATGAGTTATAGGAGGCGTTTTCATCTCCTGCCTCAAGGTAATTGCTCGAATTCTGATAATTCTTGATGGTAATAAAGTTGTTGATTCCGGCAAGTGCAGTCTGAACGCCAGCCTTATCAGTTGCGGCATTGATGTTTGCAACAACATCATTGTAAGTGGTAAGGAATGAAAGGGGAGCAATTCTTTGGAGAATTGCATTCTTGTACACGGTTAATTCAGCAGCTGGAGCATTGGCAACGAGAGCGTCAACGTTGCTGTTGTCAAAATCGCCAATCTCTACGATCATCATGCGGTTGCCATCATCGGCATCACTCCAGTCGTTAATGACAACTCCACTGCTTTGGCCGTTGATAGTGTTGCTTCCCTGGTTGAAGTGGAACTTGAAATAGCCGTCAGCACTTGCGCCGTAATCGCTGATAGTGAAAGCATCAGCAAGAGCACCCATTGACGTGTCGCCCTTGAGGAAAGTCTGCGACTTGATGTTGAAGAGGTAGTAGCTTGTGCCACCATAGGTGATAAATGCCCATTTGTCGGCATTTTCGTCTTCATCTCCGTAATTGCGCACGGTGACACTGAGGCCGTCTGCGCTCACTGCCAGACCGCCACGGAAGGGAGCAATGGTGTAGTACTTGTTAGGCTGAATCTGACTGGCATCGGTAACCACCTTGTCGGTCTGAACCAAAACCCACTGGCTGCCACGGTCGCCCCAGCTGTTCCACAATCCTATCGTCATTGTGGTATTGTCAACAGGATACTGACTACTGCCTGTTCCAATACCACCATTCCAGTTAAGGTAATTATCAGCATTGCCACTTGTGTTGACAGGGCGAATCCAATAATAATTGTCATTCTTTTGAACAATGAAATAGTTCTCCTGCGCATCTACCAGTGTAACAAAGTTTTTGCCGCTGGCAATGGCAGTGTTGTTGTAGGAAAGCCACTTGCCGGCGGTTACATTCTTGATGTAATAGGCATTGGCAACACCGTTCACTGCGTAGAATGCAAACTTTGCATAATTTGTTGCAGTGCGGGTAGGCGAGGTGTTGGCATTCCAGAAATAGCCAATGCCGTTTCCGTTGCCTTTGATGTAGAACGTGGTCTCATTGCCTGTTGTGGAGGATACCACATTGTTTGTGGGCAGCGCAGCAAGCGCAGTACTTACACCAATGGTAAGCATCAGCCCAAAAAGAAATAGAATTTTTCTCATGATAATTCTTTTTTAAGGTTAATATGATTGTTAATTAGTTTGAGTCAATTTTGACTGCAAATATACACCTTATTTATTATATAAGCAAGTTTTAGGGTCATAATTTGCCATTTTAGCC
>JAGCYL010000057.1 GCA_017960825.1 Bacteroidaceae bacterium
CGATGAAGAGCCACAGACCGATGGTGCTCGTGTGTTCCAAGTATCTGCCGACATATATAATAAGGTGGCATACCGTGGAGGCACCGAAGGTGTTATAGCTGAGGTTGCCACCCAACAGCACACCCTTGAAGGCCTGAAACTGCAGAAGCGTCCGCTGGTAGTTGTTCTGGAGAGTGTTGAGAAGCCTGGTAATGTAGGTGCTATCCTCCGTTCTGCCGATGCTTCTAATGTTGATGCTGTCATTGTTTGTGACCCACAGTGCGACCTCTACAATCCTAACATCATCCGTGCCTCGGTAGGAGCTTTCTTTAATGTGCCCACCGTGGCATGCACCTCTGAAGAGTGCATCCAGTGGCTCAAGGCTAACGACATCCAGATACTTACAGCCCAACTGCAAGATTCCCACTACTATTACGAGACCGACATGGCCAGTGCCACTGCCATTGTTATGGGCACTGAATCTACAGGCCTTACCGATAAGTGGCGTCAGGTAGCTGATGCCCACATCAAGATTCCCATGCTTGGCATTGGCGATTCTCTTAACGTCTCTGTCTCTGCAGCCATTCTAATGTTTGAGGCCGTCCGACAGCGCCAGCAGTCGTCTCGCCACTAGAAAAATCCACATAAATAAGGATTGTGGGGGCAGGGAAATAGTGTTCATATTGTAGAAAGAGACAACCGCATAGGCGGACAAATACAGACCCAACACAGCAATCTACCCCTTAACATTTTTTAAGGAGGGAGATAATGGTCACTAACAAAAAACTTTGTATCTTTGTGGTCAAGAGACTGCAAAACTGCTCATGCAGCTTTTGTCAGCAATGTGTGCAACAGATTAGACTAAAAAATCTAAAACGACATACTTACTACTTAATTTAAAATGATAAATAGCATGAAGAAAAAAGAGTATCTGAGCCCGACGGCAGATGTTGTCGAACTGAAACACACTGGGATTCTTATGACCAGTGGAGATGTGAGTGCCATTATGGACGGAACGTTCACGGAGACGGATTTAGCCCGCGAATTTGATTTCGAGGACGATGATTTATCAACTTTAATGGACGAATAACTATGAACACAAAGAATATCTTTAAGGCGCTGGCAATGGCCATGCTGATGCCCGCCATGCTGCTGACCACCGCTTGTAGCAACGACGACGATTTTGTCACCAACAATAACGAGCAGACCATCAAGAAAGGCTTCGAGCTTCCCGTAACAGTCAACGCAACCCGTCAGGACGACGCCACTCGCGCCACGTATAATGCCACTGACAAGAAACTAGAATTCAGCACGGGCGACAAGCTGTTTGTGTATGGTTCGGCCTCTGGAGCAGGCAAATTTGCCGGCGCGCTGGATTATGTTCCTGCTACCGGAAAATTCAGCGGCACCATTTATACCCAGAATGAATGGGATAGTACTGCCGATGCGCTTTTCTCGGCGGCTCCTTCTATCAGAGCCATCCTGCTGCCTAATGGCTACGATAGCTATAACTTTTTATCTATTAGTAATAATAATACTCCAGATGTTGCATATGACGATGTAGTATCAGGTTCTATTGCGAATGCTTTTGTTGCCTCAGAAACTGCAAAGGCAACAGGCGTAGAGCAGTTAAGTTGGGAGCAAGCATATACTTACAGCAGCGGCTTTGCTTTGGCGCCCGCGAATGCCGTTCTCAACTTCACCATCTCCGGCTTGGAGGCTGGCGCTAAGACCGCAACATTAATTACAACTTATTCTGGGATAGATTTTGATCAGACTATATCAGGAAGCGTGACTCCCAATGCTTCGGGCGTTGCCACATTTGCCATGGGCGTACCCAATAATTTAATAATAAAAAATGTGGCTAACAACCTGACCGTGGGTAGTAGTAAATTCACCCTTCCCAGCACTGCGCTCACTGCCGGCAAGATTTATAACATCAACAGGAGTGCTAGCGCTCCGCTCCCCGCTGTGTTTACGGTTGACGCAGGGAAAACGGTGAAGTTCTCCAAGGGCAACCTGCAGGCTACGTACAACGGTTCCAGCTGGATTTGGGGCTTTGCCGAGCACCAGTGGGATTATATCGGCAATGCCGCCGGTAATACCAGCATCAACGGCAACGGAACTGTGTCGGCTAATGGCACTGTGGATCTTTTTGGCTGGGTGGGTACTTCCAGTACCTGGACGGGAGCAGCTCAGTATGGCATCAGCAATTCGACTGCTGCTAATAACGTAGATGGTTACGGCAATGTCGCGGACGAAGCCCAAAAGGTTGGCTGGGGTGCCACCGTAGGCACAGGGTGGCGCACGCTCACCAGGCTCGAATGGCTGTACTTGCTGAGCACACGTGAAACGGGTATTACTGTAAACAGCACCAATCATGCGCGCTATACCATGGCAATCATCAACACGGACGGTACGGCTGTGAAGGGCCTCATAATTTTCCCTGACAGCTATGCCGGAGGCTCGCCCGCAGGCGTTATTTGGGGAACCATTAACGCTAAAAGTACCTTCGAAACCACGTGTACTTCTGCGGGCTGGACAGCCCTTGAGGCCGCAGGTTGTGTCTTCCTGCCTGCAGCAGGATATCGTACAGCATCATCCGTCACCGATGCTGGTGTTGGTGCGGGATACTGGTCAAGTAGTTCCAGTTATGCCGCTTCTGCATTTGGCCTATATTTTGAGTCGAATTATATGAGTATTCAGTTCGGCGGCAGCAGAAAATATGGCTTCTCCGTCCGTCTCGTTCGCGATGCTGATTAAAAATTCGGGTCGGTTCTTCGACTAAAAATCGAAGTGTGGATTCGCAATCTCCCTGATCCACTTTTTAAAGATTAAAACAGGAAACGGAAGCCGATTGACGACTTCCGTTTCTTATTATATAATAGGTACATCCTCCTTGCCGCGGGAAAAATCCATATAAATAAGGATTGTGGGGGCAGAGGAAATGTAGTACCTTTGCACCGATGTTAAACCGCATAGATATTAGAGAGCCAGAGGTGACGGTGATTGGGGCCGGACTGACCGGTCTGACCACCGCCTACTGGTTGAAAAGAAAAGGTATTAGTGTTCATATTGTAGAAAGAGACAACCGCATAGGCGGACAAATACAGACCCAACACAATAATCACTATACGTACGAGACGGGACCTACTACGGGTGCGGTCTCTACTCCCGAGGTGGCTGAGCTGATGATGGATTTGGCACAGACCTCAGATAATGTATGTAGGCTGGAGACGGCTCCCGATGCTGCCAAACGCAGACTGATATGGAAGGGTGACCGTTTTCGCGAGTTGCCTGCAGGACTGCTGGGCGCAGTAACCACTCCCTTGTTTCGCTTTTCAGACAAGTTGCGCATCTTGGGCGAGCCTTGGCGCAAGCGTGGAGAGAATGCGGACGAGACGATAGGGGCGCTGGCTGCCAGAAGACTGGGACAGTCGTTTGTGGATTATGCCGTAGACCCGTTTATCTCGGGGGTGTATGCTGGCAATCCCGATACGCTGGTTACTCGCTATGCGCTGCCTAAGCTGTATGCGCTGGAGAGGGACTATGGCAGTTTTGTGCGTGGCGCCATTGCCAAGCATAAGCAGCCCAAGAGCGACCGCGACCGACTGGCCACCAAGAAGGTGTTTTCAGCGCATGGCGGACTGAGCCATATTCCTGAGGCTGAGGCCAACTATATTGGCATGGAACATATCTCGCTGGGTGTTAGCGAGGTGAGGGTGAGTCAGGAAGAAGGGGCTTGGCTGACCAGCTATAAGGATGCAGAGGGTAGGGACTGCCAGCTGAAGAGCCGTTGGGTGGTGACCACCTGTGGCGCATACAGTCTGCCCGATGTGCTGCCCTTTGTGGATAAGGAGCGCATGGAGGCCATCGCCAGTTTGGAGTATGCTCCGGTGATGGAGGTGAACGTGGGTATGCCCGATACCTTTGGTGGCGACTATTGTGCCTTTGGCGGACTGGTGCCTACCAAGGAGAAACAGGAGATACTGGGCATCCTTTTCCCCTCGGCCTGCTTCGAGCAGCGTGCACCCAAGGGTGGGGCACTCTTCTCCTTCTTTATGGGCGGCATCAAGCATCCCGAGATGCTGGACAAGAGCGACGAGGAGGTGAAGCGTATCGTGACGCGCTGTCTGCACACGATGTTGAAGTTTCCCGCATCGGCAAAGCCCGATTTCATTCATATCTCGCGCCATCGTCGCGCGATACCTCAATATACTGCCACCTGTGGGCAGTGCTTTGAGGCGGTAAAAAGTATTCAAGAACAGTTTTCAGGATTGCTTATTGGTGGCAATCTGCGTGATGGTATCGGTATGGGACACCGCATCACGCAAGCCACTGATATTGCCAATCATATCTTTAACACAATTAAACAATGAAGAAAAATTTGATGATGGCGCTTGTCGCCTTTAGTATTGCAACGTCAGCATGGGCAGACAGTAGCCTGGTGCCTGCTGACTCTTCTCGTGTTTATGACCTCGACGAGGTGGTGGTAGTGTCACAGTCGAAGGAGTATGCCAAACTGCGCCAGCAGCCATTGAGCTCAACCGTATTGACGGGTAATGAGATAGGTAGTCTGGGCTTGCGCGACCTGCGCGAAATCTCCGACTTCGTGCCCTCGTTCGTGATGCCTAACTATGGTGCCCGTTTTACCTCTTCTATATATGTGAGAGGTATTGGCTCGCGTGTGAACAGTCCTTCGATGGGTATCTATGTAGACGATATCCCCTTGATGAATAAGTCGGCCTTTAACAGCCACACATGGCAGTTGGATCGTGTGGATGTGCTTCGCGGTCCTCAGGGTACGCTCTACGGCGTGAATACCGAGGGCGGACTGGTGCGCCAGTACACCAAGAATCCTCTGCGCTATCAGGGTACCGACATCAAGCTGGGCATTGGCACTCACTTCTATCGCAATGCCGAGGTGGCTCACTATCAGAAGCTGAGCGAGAAGCTGGCCATGTCGGTGGCTGCCTTCTATAATGGTACTAATGGTTTCTGGAAGAACACGCTTACTGGTGAGCGTACAGACGATATGAACGAGGCTGGCGGCAGACTGCGCCTGGCGTATCAGCCCACCAAGAAGCTGTCGTTCGACTGGATGGCCGACTACCAGTATGTGCGCCAGCATGCCTATCCCTATGGTGTGTTGGAGCCCGAGAGCGGAAAGGTTATCTCAGAGCCCGACCAGGACTCACAGGGCAAGTATAAGCGCAACATGTTTAATACCGGTCTGGCCATCAAGTATCAGGGACGTGGCTTCGACTTCCACTCTAACACCAGCTATCAGTTGCTGAAAGACAATCTGCTGATGGATAACGACTATTCTTCTATCGACTTTATCGTGGTTGACCAGTCGCAGCTGAGCAACGCGCTCACTCAGGAGTTTACCTTCAAGAGCAACAACCAGAGCCGCTGGCACTGGACCACCGGCGTGTTTGGTTCGTATTCGTGGTTGAAGACTACTGCTCCCAATACCTTTGGTAGCTATTTCAGCAATATGATGGGACAGCAGATAGGCGGTATGATTTATCAGCAGATGCTGAAGTCTATGGCTGGTCGCATGGGCGAGGAGGCTGCAAAGGCCGCTATCGAGCGTGCTGGTGGCGTACATGTAGGCATGACGCTGGATGTGCCCTGCCTGTTCCGTACTCCACAGGCTAACCTCGCCGCATTCCACGAGTCGAACATCGACCTGACCGACCATCTGGTAGCAACTCTCGGACTGCGCTACGACTATACGCTCTCCAAGATTGACTACGACGCCCGTGGCATCTCTGTGATGGACTTCAATATTATGGGTGCTGCTGCCAAGGCTGCTGTTACCTCAATCTTTGCACACTCAGAGGAGACCAGCTTCAGCCAGCTGTTGCCTAAGTTCGGTCTGACCTATAAGTTTAATGATGGCAGCAATATCTACGCTACAGTTACTAAGGGCTATCGTGCTGGTGGATTCAACGTGCAGATGTTTGGCGACATCATCCAGAACGACGTGCAGAAGAGCCTGCAGGGAGTGATGCAGTCGGCTATGCAGAGCCATCAGGATGTGGATATGACGGTGGAGCACTCAGAAGAGGTGTATGCCGACCTCTTGGAAGGCATCCGCTTCAAGCCAGAAGAGTCGTGGAACTATGAGGTGGGTACTCACCTGAACCTCTTTGGCAGTAAGGTGCATGCCGACCTGAGCGCCTTCTATATGCAGATACGCAACCAGCAGTTGTCTGTATTCACCGAGGACTACGGCTATGGTCGTAAGATGGTGAATGCCGGTAAGAGCTACAGCTGTGGTGTAGAACTCTCGCTGCGTGGTAGTGCTGCCGACAACCACCTGAACTGGTCGCTGGGCTATGGCTATACCCACGCCGTGTTCAAGGAGTATAAGAACCGCGCCAGCGCAAAGGCTGCTGAGGTGGACTATAAGGATAATAAGGTACCCTTCGTACCTGCCCACACTCTGTCGGCTCTGGTTGACTATCGCTTCGACTTCGAGGATGCTTGTGTGAAGAACCTTACCATTGGTGCCAATATGAATGCACAGGGCAAAATTTGGTGGGATGAAGCTAACACCTACGCTCAGAAGTTCTATGCCGTACTGGGCGCTCACGTTAGTGCAGACTTCGGTGCATGTTCGCTCAACCTCTGGGCTCGCAACCTGACCGATAGCCAGTATAACACCTTCGCCTTCTCAAGCAAGGCTACAGGCAAGGAGGTATATATGGCCCAGCGAGGCAACCCCTTCCAGCTTGGTGTGGATTTAGCTATACATTTTTAATTAAAATACGTAGATTTAGTTAATATCGTTAAAATTAACGGAATTAATTAACCCTTTTGACTTCTTCATATCGATAAAAGTATTATCTTTGCCGTCGATATGAAGAAGTCTACTATTTGGACCATAGCGATCATCATGGGCGTCTCGTTCCTGGCGCTGCTCTTCCTTCAGTTCTCCTATGTAGAGGAGATGGTCAAGATGAAGAAGGAGCAGTTTGACGAGAGTGTCTATCGTAGTCTCTACCAAGCTGCACGCAATCTGGAGATGAACGAGACGGCACGCTATCTGGAAAAGGATATCAACGAGACCGAGCGTCGAGCATTTACACAGGATAGTGTGATAGTCGACGGCCTAGGCTCTATAACCCATAGTCATCAGTTCTCTGTGGCTGCCGACGATGGCACCATCTACAGCTCATTCCAAGTGAAGGCACTCAAGATGAAGCCCGCCTCAGTGCCCAAGGCCATGATTATGCGTAAGGACAAAAACTCACTGGCTGATGCCACCAAGAGCATGCAGGAGCTGGTGCGCCAGCGCTACGTATATCAGAAGGCGCTGCTCGACGAGGTAGTCTATAACATCCTCTATACAGCCAGCGAGAAGCCACTGAAGGAGCGTGTCAACTTCCGTATGCTGGATAAGGATATCCGTGTGGAGCTGATGAACAATGGTATCAATATACCTTACCACTTTACCGTTTCTACAGCAGATGGACGTGAGGTGTATCGCTGCCCGGACTATAGTTAAAAGGGACAGGAGTATAGTTATACGCAAGACCTCTTCCGCAGTCCGGCACAGTCGAAGATAGGTGGCGTGGTGAAGATTCACTTCCCAGAGATGAACTCCTACATCTTCTC
>JAGCYL010000058.1 GCA_017960825.1 Bacteroidaceae bacterium
AGTTGAGAGTTGATAGTTGACGAGTTGACAAGTTGACGCTTTGCTCTCGCGGCTCTTGAATGTCAGCCCACGCAAGCGCGACCACTGACGAGCCGCTCGCGACCCCTGCGGGGGTGACGAGTTAACAAGTTGACGCTTCGCTCTCGAACTTCTTAACTTCTGAAAAGAAACAACGCAAGAGGGGTGTATTTTTGTATTTATGTACATTTATTATATAAGGTGTGCAAAAATTTTCGTAACTTTGCAGACCAATAAAAGAATGGAAAAATTGAAGAATAAATCGTAAATAAATATATGTTATTTGTTTTTTCAGCCCCCAGCGGCAGTGGCAAGACCACATTGATAAATCACTTGATGAGCCAGGTGCAGGGCCTGACGTTCTCTGTCAGCGCCACCTCGCGCCCTCCTCGCGGCGAGGAGAGGGACGGCGTGGAGTACCATTTCCTGAGCGAGGAGGAGTTTCGCCGCAAGATTGAGGAGGATGCCTTCGTGGAATACGAGGAGGTGTATGCCGGCACATTCTACGGCACCCTGAAGTCGGAGATTGACGGTCGGCTGGCGAAGGGGGAGAACGTGGTGCTTGACGTGGATGTGAAGGGCGGCCTGAGCGTGAAGCGCATCTACGGCGACAAGGCGCTGCTGATATTCATTCAGCCACCCTCGATAGAGGAGCTTCGCCGACGACTGGAGAAGCGCGGCACGGACACCCCCGAGAAGATACAGCAGCGCGTGGATAAGGCTGCCTACGAGCTGACCTTCGCCCCACAGTTTGACGTGGTGATTACCAACGACGACCTCGACACGGCGGAAAAAGAGGTAGTGAAAGTCGTGAGTGAGAGAGTGAAGCACACACCCTCCACTCTGAAGAAGATCTGGAGGTGGGTGGTTGATTTGTTTGATTTGTTCGCTTAAGGCTATGAAAAAAATAGCGATTTTCGGCGGCTCGTTTAATCCTATCCACAGGGGGCACGTAGCCATCGCCAAGGGCGTGGTGGAGAGCGGCCTGGTGGATGAGGTGTGGCTGATGGTCAGCCCGCGCAACCCGCTCAAGAAGGACTCTGACCTGATGGCCAACCGCAAGCGACTGCAGCTGGCGAGAAAGGCGGTGAAAGATGTGGAGGGCGTAAAGGTCAGCGACTTTGAGATGCACCTGCCCAAGCCGTCTTACACTTACCTCACCCTGCGCCATCTGCGCGAGGCACGGCCCGAGGTGGAGTTCTCGCTGCTCATCGGGGCTCACAACTGGCAGATTTTCGACCAGTGGAAAAACGCGGAAGAAATTCTCGCCACCACTCCTATCATTATTTATCCGCGCACGGGCAGCGAGATTGATGTCGCTACCCTACCCCCCAATGTAAAGTATCTGGACATGCCTCTGCATGACATTTCTTCCACGCAAATCCGCGAAGCTCTCGCCAAGGGTGAGGATGTGAGCAGCCTTATTCCTTAGCTGATTGACGACCAATCGACGGAGGTGTCGCGCATCTGGCTGAGGTGCTGCCATGTGGGGGCATTGGCAGGCTGATTGCGGTCGGGGTCGCTGTCGAGTAGATGGGTGGCTGCCTCACGGGCGGTCTCCAGTATTTCGTTGTCGCGCACAAGGTTGGCTATCTTCAGATTGAGGAAGAGGCCGCTCTGCTGCGTGCCCTCGATATCGCCGGGACCGCGCAGCTTGAGGTCCTCTTCTGCTATTACGAAGCCGTCGGTTGTGCTGACCATTATCTCCATTCGCTTGCGGGTGTTGTCGGCAAGCTTGTAGTCGGTGACGAGCACACACCAGCTCTGCTCGGCTCCGCGCCCTACCCTGCCCCTGAGCTGGTGGAGCTGCGCAAGGCCGAAGCGGTCGGCATTGATGATAGCCATCACGGAGGCATTGGGCACATCTACGCCCACCTCGATGACGGTGGTGGAGACGAGTATGTCGAGCTGCTTGCTGAGGAAGAGCTGCATTATCTCGTTCTTGTCCTGGTCGCGCATCTTGCCGTGGAGCTTGCCTATGCGCAGGTCGGGGAAGGTGGCGCAGAGGGTCTCGAAGCCTTGCTCCAAATCGCGCAGGTCCATCTTCTCGCTCTCTTTTATCAGAGGATAGACGACATAGACCTGATGGCCCTCAGCCACCTCGCGGCGTATGAGCTGCTCCAGATGCTCGGTGCGCTGCTCGTAGATATGCACGGTCTTGATGGGCTTGCGGCCCGGCGGCATTTGGTCAATGATGCTCACGTCGAGGTCGCCATAGACGGTCATGGCCAGGGTGCGGGGGATGGGCGTGGCGGTCATGACGAGGATATGGGGGGGATTGGTGTTTTTGCGCCACAGCTTGGAGCGCTGCTCCACACCGAAACGGTGCTGCTCGTCGATTATGGCACAGCCGAGATTGCTGAACTGCACATTGTCCTCCAGCAGGGCATGGGTGCCGACTATCACCTTCAGTTCGCCACTCTTGAGGTCGCGTAGGATGGCGGTGCGCCGCTTGCCCTTGACCATGCCGGTGAGGAGCTCGATGCTGACGCCCAGCGGGGCAAGCATACGCGAGATGGTGGCATAGTGCTGCTCAGCGAGTATCTCAGTGGGAGCCATGATGCAAGCCTGGAAGCCATTGTCGATAGCACGGAGCATGGTCATCAGTGCCACTACTGTCTTGCCGCTGCCCACATCGCCCTGCAGCAGGCGATTCATCTGCTGGCCGCTGACGAGGTCGTTGCGTATCTCCTGCATCACGCGCTTCTGGGCGTCGGTGAGCTGAAACGGGAGCACCTCGCTATAGAAGTGCCTGAACAGCTGCCCCACCTTGCCGAAGATGAATCCGCGGTACTTGCCGTTGCGCTTGCGGGCAAAGGACAGGATGCTGAGTTGGAGAAAAAAGAGCTCCTCAAACTTAAGACGGTACTGCGCCATAGGCACCTCCTGCATATTAGCCGGCAGGTGCACGCGGCGCAGGGCGTCGTGGAGGGGAATGAGATTGTACTGCAGACGCAGCTCATCGGACAGTGTGTCTGCCACGCGCTCATTGCCTATCTGACGAAAGACCTCAACGACGAGTTTTTCTATAAAACGCGAGTTGATGTTCTGGCGCTTCATGCGCTCGGTGGTATGATAGACGGGGTACAGGCCTATGACCTCGGGGGGTAGTGTGTCGCCCTTGATGACCTCAAGCTCGGGGTGGGTAATGCTATAGGAGAGATTAAACAGCGCGGGCTTACCCAGCAGGAGATATTCGACATCCTTGCGTAGCGACTTCTTGATGTAGCTGATGCCGGCAAACCATACGAGTCGCACGGAGCCCGTCTCATCGGAGAACAGTGCCTCCAAGCGATGAGCTCGCCCTACCCCCTCCTCGGAGATGTCGCTGATACGTCCCCGGAGCTGTACGAACGGTGTGTTGTCGGAAAGCTGGCTGACCGTATAGATGGTGGAACGGTCGATGTAGCGATAGGGGAAATGGAACAATAAATCCCTGACAGTGTGGATGTCAAGCTCTGAGGCCAGGGTAAGAGCACGGTTCGGTCCTACGCCCGGCAGATACTGCAAACGCTGGTCAAGGATGTTGTACATTAAATTTGAAATTTATTGTGAAGGTTAAATGTGAATTTCAGAAGTTAAGAAGTTCGAGAGCGAAGCGTCAACTTGTTAACTCGTCACCCCCGCAGGGGTCGCGAGCGGCTCGTCAGTGGTCGCGCTGGCGCGGGCTGACATTCAAGAGCCGCGAGAGCTAAGCGTCAATGCCGAAGGTAGCGCGAGCAGCTCGTCAGTGGTCGCGCTTGCGTGGGCTGACATTAGAGAGCTGCGAGAGCGAAGCGTCAACTTGTCAACTCGTCAACTATAAACTATCAACTATCAACTATCAACTTAAGAACCCCCTTCCCCCTTCAGGGGGAGAGCCGAGAGGGTCTTCCCTGTTTCTATCTTGCGAGGGAGAACTTCATGCCTATACCGAAGTCTTGGACGGTGGTGGGATAGGATGACGATGTGAGCAGGGGCTTGGTCGTCTGGCGGTCATAATAGGCCGAGAGGCTGAGCATACGGCTTACCTGATACTCTGCGGAGATGGCTATCTTGAAGGCTTTGTTGCCGGAGGTGGCCTGCGAGAGGTCGGTCAGGATGTTGCGGTTGATGGCACTCTGGTCGCGCAGCGAGATGTCTGCACGCATATTGAGACTGTTGTTGATGGTTCCCTCGCTGCTGCGGTCGCCAGTGTCATCAATGTCTTCGTCATCAGTATTCTTCTTGCGGCGACTGACAATCTTGCGCTTCTTGCCGGAGCCAAAGAGCTTGAGATTGTTTATCTTGTAGCCCAGGCCGATAACAAAGTCTGACGACAGTGCCTCGGTAATCTGCTGGGATGTCATGCTGAGGGTGATGACACGCGTACGGTTGTACTTCAGTGAGCCGGAGAGGCTGTTCTTAAGGGTGAAGCTGAAGCCTATCAGCGGTGAGAAGGCCTCGTTGATGGACACAGTACTGATGTCGTACATTGACGAAGGAACGGGGTTGCCTGTGGCTGCATCATTGACGAAACCGAGGTCGTCCATATAGCGATGGAAGCTGCTGTAGGTATTGTAGGAGCCTACGGCATAAAGGCTCTTATAGGAGTGCTCAAGATTGAAGCTGCGGAAGTTTGTCCTGAACCATGGTATGCGCATCAAGCCGCCGTAGGTTATCTTCCAGTTGGGCAGCAGTCGCTTGAGGCTGGGGAAGATGTCGAGGCTGGAACCGCCGCAATATGCCGAGAGGAAGGCGGGAATCATGACGTCGGAAGAATACTTGTTGACTGTACCGTTGGCTGGGTCGAAGGGCTGGCCTGCCATTGATGTGTTGGCGGGATATACGGCATTGGCGTAGCGCTGCTCCACCTTCTGCTGGAATACGTCAAGCTTTCTCAGGAATTTATCAAACGTGGCGCTGTGGTATCCATTGCCGGCACTACCGGTGGAGGCGAAAGCTGTAGAGATGCTGATGGTGGTCATCTGGAAGGAGCCGTTCTCTGTGGTAGGTCTGCCGGCATACATATATTGTATGCTCTTGGTCTTGGAGGTGGTACGGGTGGCGTTGAGGTCTATCTTCAGATTAGGTATGGGCTCAATGGTAGCGGTAATCTGCAGATTCTCGTTATTATTGATGGCTGCTGCGCGCGACACACTGTCGTTCATCAGCATCCAGCCTCGACTGGCGGCCTTGTCGATATACGACTCGCCTGTGAGACCGAAGGCGAAATCTACACCGGGGGCCAACGGGCTGCCATGGCCCTTACGCTGGCCGAAGAAGTCGCCCACATTAGGCATAAAGCCCGGCAACTGCATATTATAGCTGTTGGTGTAGTTGAAGCTGACATTGCGCACCATCATGGCGAAGCGTGCTGCAGCGCGGGCCACCTTATACATAGGACGGTCCTCCGAAGGCTTAGCCTTCTTTATGGTCACCTTGACCTTGGCGGTGTCCTTGTTAATAATAGATATGGAGTTGTTGTTGAGCACCTTGTAGCGCAGCACAAAGCGTTTGCCATCCTGACGCAGCGCTGTGACCTTGAGCTTTTTGCTGCGCAGGTTGTGCTTCAGTGTCTGCACGCTGTCCATGAAGAGCTGCACCTCTTTCTCAAAGCCTTTATCTTCGGCGGCGGGGGTCTTCTTATTGTCGGCAGATTTCTTGTCGCCTGCAATCTTCGACACATTGCTCTTCCTTGAGCTGGTGTTGGAGGCATAGTATTTATTGGTATTCCTCAGGAAGGGCACAAGGTTATAGAGCTCCTCCAGCTGCATGCGCCCGTTGAGCTTGACGTTGCGCGAGTTGGTAATGGTGTTGCCCTGAGTGTAGCCGTTGCTGAGGGTGGTACCGCGTTTCCAAGAGTACTGCGAGTCGAAGGCGACATCAGCAGTGAGCCACTTGAAGAGGGGGAATTTATTGATTGGCAACTTCCACGAAGCATTGAACGACTGATTGTAGGTCAGCGGCGTACCGAAGTGCTTTATGCTATGCATCACAGAGTCCTTCCAGACGCTGTACTCATCGGGGTACAGATGCTTGTTGACCGGCACATAGGGCTCCTGTATCTCGGCATTGGTGGCAGTCTTGAGCGATAGATGTATGTCGCCGGTGAGGTCCCAGTTGATGCCCATGGAGCGATTCCACAGGAAGTCCTGCGACCAGGTCATCTGCAATGAGTGGTCCTGCAGGTTGTCCATGTCGCGCTCCTGCAGCTCGAAGTAGGTGCGGGTGATGTCGGAGTTAAGTGTGATGCTCTGCGGCCAGAGGCTGAACTTCTGCTCCCTGAGCAACTTGAGCCAGCCGAGCTTCGACTTGTCTTTCAGTTTCTTGAACGGCTCCAGAGGCTTGAAGTCGGGGCTGTAGGAGTAGCCCAGATTGAATTTCCAAGTGTCGTCGTTCTCAAACACCTTTGTCTCTCCGGCCACGTGGCGGTGGCTGTGGGAGTAGCTCACCGTGAAGTTGGCGGGGTCATAGGGCATGGGATGACGCTTGGAGGCTATGTCGAAGCGGGCATTGCTGATGGAGAAGTTGGTGTTGACGGTGGTAGAGGTGACGATATTTTCCAGCGAGTCGCGCTCTGCCTTGGTGCCACAGGCATCGAGGGCATCGTCAAGCCTCATGTCGGTGTCGAGGGGGTTATACTTCGGCTTCAGCTTGCGCTTGGAGTAGGAATAGTAGAGCGGTATTCTCGCCTTCGCTTTCTCGGGGAAGAACTTGCCGAGCTGCACGTTGGTGGTGAGGGAGTACTCGTAGAGGTTATCATTGCGACGCTCATTGACACCCTGCTCCAGTCCGCCGAAGCCTGCGGTCTCAATATGGCCCATGGCAGATACAGAGGCGAAGTCAGACACCTGCACGTCGAGCTTAGAGCGGGCTGCCCAGCCGCCCTCGTCAGTGTAGTCCTGCAGTCGCAATTCGTTGACCCACACCTCGGCACTGCGCATTCCGCGCGAGTTATTGCGCACACCAATCATCATGGTGCGCACCTCGCCCAGGGTGGGATTACCCATCACGGTTATCTTGTTGTTAGGCGCATCGCTGTCATACTCGTAGTAGGGAGCGGTAAACGAGGCATTGCCCGTGGATTTCTCGCGGTTGCGAGCTTTCTTGATAGCCGTAAACTTGCTGAGGTCTATGTCGAGCATATTGCTCTCGGGCCACACAGCCTTGCAGTCGGCATTGGTGTAGGTGTCATAGTGACCCTTGGGCGTGAGGGTGAGCGGTATCTCGTATTCGTAGTAGTTGTTGCGGTAGTCGGAACCGAGGCGGATAAACACAGATGCCTCGTTGTCCTTGAGGTTGATATCGTCCGTCAGGGCATTGGCATGCACAAACATCTGGATATGCTTATACTGGCGGAGGTCCATATTGCTGGTCTTGTATATGGCGCGGCTCTCTCCAGAGGGCAGGTTCTTCACCGTGATATTGAGCGCCTGCTCATTGTTTTCGGTGAGCTGACTGTTGTTGCGGTCCACTACTCTCGAGATGCCCGGTGGCAGCACATAGTTGACTGGCGTCTTGTCGTTGTTCTCCTGAATGCTGATAGCCGATACGTCGAGCTCGCCCTCCGGCTCCTTGGTGGTGCCACCGGTGAGCGAGTGCTCATAGTTGCGCCACTCACCGCGCACCAGCTCGAAGGTGCCGAAGCGCAGGATGGTGGGCTTCTCAAAATTAGTAAGGTACATACGCATGAACCTCACCGATGAGAAGTCGCTGATGTTTCCTTCCTTCCTAATATAATTGTCGAGCGGTATGCGGAACAGATACCAGTCCACATTCTCGCGGTTGCCATTGCGCAGAGCTACGCTCGCTGCACGGTGGTCCACGATATAGCCAGTACCGACGCGCATGCTGTCGGGATGAATCCTTACGCGGTACTCATAGTAGTTGTTGTACTCATTGAGGGTATAGTCCTCGTTGATATCCTCGGCATCGGGGCGGGTCTTGTAGGCCGTGGAGTAGCTCTCGGTATTGGTCTCTGCATCGGCGGAGTTGCCCTGCGGATTATTGATACGCAGGTAGCGGTCAAGGATATTCACCCTTGCGTCGTCAAAGTCAGAGCCGCGGAAGTAGTGGAAGTTGTCACCGGCGGGGTCGAGGGCTATACTGTCATAGACAGCGGGCTCCACCTTGGAGCGGATGTCGCTGAGATACTGCGAATAAGAGGGATGAGTCCTCTCGTCATCGTCGTTGAGTCCGTTGAGACCCACATCCTGCCTGGCTCGAGAGCCGCTGTTGGTGGTGAAGGCGTAGGTCACCGCGTTCTGTGTGGCATAGAGTCCCCAGTTATTGGTGCTGTAGGTAGCCGCACTGGCATCGAGGCCGAGTCCGCTCTCATACGATTTGTTGCCGTCCCTCAATATATCCTCGCTTATGTCACCGAGGTTGATATAGAACTCGCCGCCGGGATTATTGTTGCCCTGCTGGCGGGAGTAGATAAACGGGTCGAGCATCCAGAACTCGATGTACTCAATGTTGGCAGCCTCAAAGTCAGTGGTCTCCAGTGAGCGCATCATACCGCCCCAGTGCTCCGCAGGATTCTTGAGCTGACCCTTGCTGTCCACGTCAGGATTAAGGTTATAGGGGCCGCGCACATTGGGATAGTAGGCCAGATTGAGGATGTCGAGCGTTGACGACTGGCCGTAGGTCAACTCGCGGTTGGGGAACAGCTCGGTGCGATATACCTCCCTCACATAATGGTTGCTCAGCTGCTCCATATCGCTCTTGATATAGCCGGGTGTCAACGACGAGGAGCGGCGCGTAAACAGCGGGTCAATAGTGTACCAGCTCAGCAGGGCGCGGTTGTAGCCATAGCGCACATCGTTGATGTAGCTGCTCTCGCCGAATCGGAGCGGACAGCTGCTTATCACCCACTCGCTGGGGATGTTGACATTGATAGACGACTTGGTGTTCTCGAAATCGTCGATGTACGACGAGCCTGCCTGGCTCTGGTTGTTCTTACCCGCTATCAACTGGGCGAACTCAGCGCTGAAGCTGATCTGCGAAGGCTGCTCCAGCTGCAGGAGGGGCAGCTTGTCGAAGAGGTCGGTCAGCCACTGGCTGCGCTTCTTCCAGTTGACGTTGAGGCCCCAGATAGTATTGTTGAGCGGCTCAGCCCCCATAGCCACCTTGGTGGTCAGCGACTGCTCCTTGAGATGCATGATGGTACCGCCCAGCACCAGGTCTCTCGACACATCATACTGCCAGTTGAGTCCCAGCATCGTCTTACGCTGGAATGCCTCGCCGTCGTTGCTCTCCAGGCTCACGCTCACCGCGGTACCCGCGTCAATGATGCTCTGGTTGATGATGGTCACCTCGCCCGCGGTGTAGTTGACGGTATAGTCGGTGTTCTCTATCAGCGTCACGCCTCCGGCAGTCACCCTCACTGAGCCTCGCGGCACATTCATAGAGCCGAGCGAGATGACATTGCTGCTGCCCGAGCCCTTGAACTGGCCGGTGAGCACAAACTTATCCTTCTCCACCACCTGCTTGGCTCTCACCATGGTAGAGTCGTAGAGTTCCTGGAACACATACTTGTCGCTCACGGCCTTGTTGCCAATCACCTGAGCCAGATAACTGCCGAACGGCTCCACCGACGGGAAGAACACGCGGCCTGAAGAGCGGTCCACAGTGTAGCCCTCCACATAGTCGAAGTAGCCGTTGGGGTGCGGCTGCTGCTTATTGTCGAGGCGGTCCAAATTGAGCAGCGAGAGAAGCGTGCGGTCCTTATACTGCGCCTCGGGCAGATAGGTGAGATAGACGCCCGTAGTATCACTCAGGTATTTGATGTCGAGCCTGAATTTGTCAGCCTGCACCGAGGTGGCCCCCAGATTATACACATTCTTCATCATGAGGTCCCAGTTGGGCATCGTCGGCGTGCATGCCGCATTCCTTATGGCCTTCACATATAGGCAGGTGGTATTGTCGGTGCGGTCTGTAGAGAACTCACCCACCTGGAATGTGGTACCCATATAGGTGTATTCATAGGCCACGGCGAGCACCTGGTCGGTCTGCAGAGTGGTCTTGAGCGAGATATAGCCCAGCGCCCTGTTGACCGTATATTCATTGCTGCTCAGCAGGCGTGCGCTCTCCACTTTCTCGTAGTCCACTCCTCCCTCAAGGCCTGCACTGCTCATGGTGGCATACACCTGGCTTATCTGTCGGGCGTCAGTATAGTTGGTATTGATGGTAGAATAGAGGTCGTTGCTGCTGTTGGCGGGATTTGTAGTGCCCGTGGCATGCCACTGCGGATTGCTTATGCGTTTGCTCTCAGCCAGGTCGGGGAAGGCCACGATATTGCGGGTGTTGGTGGTAGTGTTGTTTTTGTTGGTCACCCACACCTCCACTCTCTTTATCTCCACGCCGCTGGCTATGGCGGGCAGCGTTGACATCCAGCGGTCGTAGTTGTCGCGGAAGAAGTGGCCGAGGAAGAAGTGGCGGTTCGATTCGTAGGCGTCGCCAGCTATCTCGAAGTTAGTCAGCTGATTACCTCCACTGGAGCTGACGGACTTGCTCACAGATTTCTTTTGGCTCACGGCCATCTGCAGTTTGAGCTTGCCGAACTGCATGTCGGTTCTCAGACCGAAGAGACTGCTGGCGCCAGTCACCAGTGAGTTGTTGCTTGGGAAACTGATGTTGCCGGCCTCCACCAGCTTGATAATCTCGTCCTCCTTGCCCTCATACTTGAGCTTGAGGTTCTTCATGTCGTAGTCGAAGGATGCCTCAGTGTTGTAGTTGAGGTTCATGTCCATCTTGTCGCCAATCTTGCCCTGCAGGCTCACATTGACTTTCTCGTCGAAGTCGAAGCCCGTGGTCTTACGGTTGCGAATGGGCAGCGACGGATTGTCGATGTCCTTCATGTTGACGCCAATCTTCAGCTCAGCCTCGCCCTGCACCTTGACCTGCACACCTCCGGGGCCGAAAATCTTCTCGGCGGGGCCGAGGTCAAACTTCATGTCGGTGAAGTCGAACTTTTTCTTACCGGCTTCCTCAAAGGCGTCTTGGTTCTTGCGGTGGAAATAGGCGGCCATGCTGCGGCGCAGGCTCCAGCGCTCATATTCGTCCTTGGTCATGAGGAACGGAGCGTTGAGATAGCTGTCGCCGACCTTGGTGCCAAGTTTGTAGGCACCGGTGTATTCGTCATATACAGCCTCCGTCTTTGCATTCTCGGCATCGCGCAGGTCGAGCATCTTATCGTCAATATCCTTCTGGCTGACGGGCGCCGTCTTCTTCACGCCGTAGCGGGTGGAGTCCATTGGAGCAGTGACCATTGGTTCTTCCTGCACTTCCTGCAGCTCATACACACCCACAGCCATATCACCGCGGGTGCCTTGTGCTATCTGCCAGGCACCACCCAGCAGCACGACTCCCATGAGCCATGCCAGCCATCTGCGTGTATGTTTATTTTTCGTTTTCGTTTTCGTTATCGTTATCTCCCCCGGTTCCTCCCCTAAGCTAGGGGAGGTGTCGCTTGCGACGGAGGGGTGTGTCAGTTTTCGTTTTCGTTTATAACGCTTTCAGTGCCTGCTTGATAATTTGCTCTGCCTTGAGGTCAGGCTCCTTGGCCAGCAACTCCTTCACCACTTTCTTTGTGGGAGCCGGTGAGAAGCCGAGCATCTGCAGTGCAGCGATGGCCTCCTCGCCCTCCACGCTCAATTGACCATTGACCATTGACGATTGACCATTGGCGCTAACCGCTGACCGTTCAACGCTAACCGCTCCTACCTTATCCTGCAGTTCCACGATGATGCGCTGCGCCGTCTTGCCGCCGATGCCTTTCACTCGTTTGAGCATGCCATCGTGGCCGTTGGCAATGATGGCTGCGAGCTCAGGGGCGGGATATGCGGAGAGGATGGTGCGGGCAGTGTTGCCGCCCACTCCGCTCACGGTAATGAGGAGCAGAAACAGCTCACGCTCTTCCTTGCTGGCAAAGCCGAAGAGCACCCATGCATCCTCGCGGATATCTTCGTAAACATAAAGCTTGGACTCTTGACTCTCGACTCTTGACTCTTGACTCTTGACTCTAAGCTCATCATACGAACTCAGCGAGATGTTGAGTTCATACCCAACACCCGCTGCTTCTATCACGGCCTTGGCTGGCGTAAGCTCCGCCAGTTGGCCCTTTATATAGTCAATCATAGTATGTGCGTGTGCGTTACAACATATAATAACGCGAAAAACGCACAATTATTGCCCGGCGTCGCCTTCAATAATCAATTTATACACATTGACCACGTCGGCGGTATTCACTTTCAGGTTCTCGTCCACGTCGGCAAAATAGTCGATGATGCCAGACTCCGTGCCGTTGATTATATAGCTGTAAATGGCCACCACGTCGGCCGTGTTGCGGCTGCCGTCGCCATTCACATCGCCGCGCAGCGGCAACTCCTTGATATTCGCGAAACGGCTCCACACCCACTCGTTGTTTTGGTAGGTTTCGAGGCTTCCCTTGGGCACGTAAAGCGTAACGCTTCCATAGTGCTGGTCGAGGAACGGCGCTACACCCGCATAACCGTCATACGGTCCCGGCGGCTCGGTGCCGAGGCACACCACCGTGCTGAGATTGTAACCGTTGTGCACATAGTAGTGCAGCGTCTTCACCGAGGCAGGCAGCACCAGCGTCTTGACCCTCGGCGGAATGGCGTATTGCCCGATAGAAACCAGCGTAGGCGGAAGCGAGAGTACGTTCACCCACGTGTAATTGAAAGTGTTATACTCCAATTTCGTAATATTGGCCTTGATATTAACTTTGTCGATAGAGCTATTACTGAACGCGCCGCTCTTAATGTCTGTCACACTCTCCGGCACCTCGAGGTAGTCCATCGTAATTCCATAAAAAGAGCTTCCTGCCAGCGTCTCCACCCCGTCGGGGATAACCGTGGCACAGGTGGCCAGCACCAGAGTATTGGTCTCTGTTTCGATGATGCTGTTGCAGTCGTTGCGGCTGTCATACTTGGGGTTGCCCTCTTCCACCGTCAAGTGCTTGAGGGAGCAGAAGCCGAATGCAGTGTGGTTCAGCTCCGTGGTAGCGGCAGGGATTGTCACCTCCGTCAGCCCTGTATTGCGGAAAGCCTCAAAGCCTATACGCGTCACGGTAGGCAAGAAAGTGAACTCCTTCAGCGCCTCGCATTTCAAGCACATACATTCGGGTATCTCGGTGATGCCATCGTGCAAAGTGAGGTTAGTCAACTTGGTACATCCGTTAAAAATATCGTTGCCAATCTTAGTCACCGTCTCTGGCACAGTAAACTCCGTGAAGCCGCACTGCGCGAATGTAGCAGCAGGCAGCTCCGTGATGCCATCGTGTATGCCCACCCTCGTCAGATTGCCACAGCCATAGAATACGCCATCGCCGAGGCTGTTGATAGTCTTCGGGATATCAAACTCCGTAATGTCCGCACCGCTATACGAATAGTCGCCCAGCTTCGATACAGACGACGGAATCCTCGTGTTCTTGCACGCTCTCACCAGCGTAGCAGTGGCACTCTCTATCACAGCGTTACAGTTGCTGCGGCTGTCATACTTCGTATTGCCGGCCTCCACGCTCAGACTCTCGATAGTATTGTAGGGAAACGCCCGCGGGCCGATCTCCTGCACCGTCCACGGCACCGTTATTCCGGTCAGCTTGCCACATTCTGCGAAGGCCTCCTCGCCGATGCTCTCCACGCCCCCGTTAAACTGCACGGAGGCCAGAACCGGGCAGTTGGCAAAGGCCCTCTTGCCTATCGTACGCACAGACCCGGGGATATTGATGCTCTCGAGGGTACATCCTTCAAACGCAGTTTCACCTATCACCTCAAGGCTCCACGGCAAATCGATGCTACGCATGGCGCGGCACCACCAAAAAGCTCCCTTGGCAATCTCCTTCAGTCCGCCCGGCAGTCGGATATTTCTACTCTCGCTATAGATGAAGGAACTCGGGCCTGCCTTTACCACGGTATAGTTCTGCCCCTGATACTGCACCTCGTCGGGTATCCATATATCGTCACTGGTCCAGCGCGGGGTGCTCTCTATCTGTGCCGTCATCTCCTCGGCCGAGAGGATGGAATACTTCACGTTGCCCACCTCAAAGGTCTGCGCACCGGCGCAGACGCATCCCCACAGGAGCAAGGCTCCCAGCATTATTTTTTTCATAGCGGTGATATATTTCAATTTTTCCATACTTCCATTTTTTAATTTTAATACGCGGTGCAAAGATACACCTTCGCTCCGAAATGGCAAAATAAAAGAGAAGAAAAAGTGACAATAGCTTTTTATTTAACAGGGGGGCTGTCCTTCAGGGTATAAGAGGGGGTCTTTAACGTTCATTGTTAAAACAGGCCACGAGGCCATAGGTTATAGTAGGCCGAATCCAGATTTCGGTTAACAGATAGCTGGTATATTCGTTGATGGGTTCAATATAGATGTCGTAATTGTAGAGTGCAGCAATGAGAAAGTCAACGATGCAGATGGTCCACAGATTGCGCTTGGTGTAGCCCTGCCAGTTCTTGCGAGCATAGAAGAAGGTGAGCATGCAAAGCAGTAGCACCGAGAGGGTAAGACACACAAGGTGGAGAGAGTAAAAAGCCAATGGCGGCGGAAAGAGTATGTCGCGCAGCAACACCGTGATACCCACAGAGATGGAGCACCAATAGTTGAACCGATGGCTGTCGAGCCGGTTGAAGAAATACATCCATATCATCACCAGACAAGCGATGTAGAATATATTGAGCACAAGCTCGGGCCACGATTCGCGCAGTCCGAAGTGACAAACGCCATAGAGTATAGTGCCCACCGAGGCCATACCGGCTATGGCGGTTATGACGATGTCGAATATCTTAGCATTGTTCTTAAATCTTGTTCTCATAAGTTATCTTAGACGTTAAAATAATCTTATTTCAAAAAATCTCCCTATTGTTGTGTTGTTGTTGTTGACATAGGAGTGATAACGACTATGTCCATTTCTTTATCTTTTCTTTTGGTTACTTTTCTTTGCTTTTTCTTTGCTCTCATTTTTGACGATTTTAACTTAGTTGGCAAACACAGCAAATGCGCTTTATGACGCAAAGATAACAAATTCTTTTGAAACCACCAAATAGAGGATAGCTCACTTTCGCAAACGATTGATAACCAGACGCATACTTCACAAGCGCAACACAGCGTCAGGTTACAAAGTGGCTACAAAATCTAAGCGCGACCTAAAATCTTTTAAGCGCGCACTAAAATAGACTAACGGCGCGCTAACTGCGACAAAGAGCCACTTCGCATCAGCCAGACAGACTATAGACAACGCGAAGTGCCCTTTTTTCGAGCACTTCGCGATTATTTTCATATTCGAATTTCGTTTTTTCAACTATATACTTCTATAGGCCTCCGTCAAAGACCCAAATGCGTGCCTCGTTGTCGCTGCGTAGCGCAAGATGACACAACTTCTTTGTTCCATCAGGATATTCTATCTGAAAATATACATACTCACCAGCATAATCTTCGGAAGTACGCTTGGTGAAATCGGAAAACTTGCATCCACGAAACATTTTCACATAGTCGGGCAGATACTCCTCCGTGTCGCTGAAGGCTTCTCTGATATTATCAGTCTTACCTGAGGACAGTGCTGCCATTATCCGTTTGGCTGCGTCTTCAGATGTCTCGTCCTGCAATTGCTGCAGTCGGATGGGCTTTACTTCGGGAGCCTCTTTTATGTCTTTAATCTTATCTTTTTTCATGGGAGGCATAGCGACGATTGCCTTTTTGCTGAGCATGGGGTTGTATCGGATAGGCCCTGTGTATAGCGCAAGTATCTTCTTGCCATCTATATAGGCCCAGTACTTCACAGAGCGTAGCAGACCGTCGGTCTTGGAGAACTCGTTTTCAATCACTACTCTATGCTTGCCTTTATACCCTGTCTCATATAGGCGCTGCATATCCTGGTCCCATTCGGTGCCATCCACGGTTATAAGTGTCGTTGAGTCTGTTTCCGTGCGCGACACTTTCTCCACCTTGCTCATCTCAATAGCAGACTTCTGCATACTAAGCAGGCGGTCTGGATAGAGCAGGTTGCCGTATATTCCCAACAGATTATAATCAAGAGGGGCTTTTACGGCAGCATCAATGTCCGTCCACATATATTGCTCTGCGCCATTGCACATCACCACGCGCCCTCGTTCACCAACCCTCTCTACACGATA
>JAGCYL010000059.1 GCA_017960825.1 Bacteroidaceae bacterium
CCATCAGCTACACTTATCGTAAGGACAGCAAACTGTCCAAAGTTAGCTATCCCAATGGCATGACTACCACATTTGGTTATGATGCAGTGGGGCGCCTGACCAGTAAGCAGACCAAGTTGAGCAATGGTACGGTTATCGCTAACTATAACTTTACTTTAGACAAGGTCGGCAACATAACCAATCAGACTACAACAGAGCCATACGGCAATGTCAACCTTGCAAATGAGAATATCAGCTATAGTTATAATGAAGGCAATCGCATCACTAAGGCAGGTGATATCAGTTTCTCGTTTGATGACAATGGCAATACTACCAAGCGCGGAAGTGAGTCATACAGTTGGGACAAAAGTGACCGACTGGTTCGCACAGGTTCAACGTCTATAGAATATGACCCTTTAGGACTCATTGCTTCATACGGCGATATTGAGTTTACTACAGACCCCCTTGGTATTGGCAATGTGCTCAGCGACTCTAAGAGTGGTGCTGAGTATATATATGGCAATGGCCTTGAGGCTCGTGTCAAGAATGGCAATATAAGTTATTATGTTACTGATTTCCGTGGCTCTGTCGTTGCCATTGTTGATGACAACGGCAATATCACTCATAAGTATCAATACGATGAGTTTGGCAAGGTCGTTCAAAAACAAGAGGCCGACTATAACCCCTTCCAATATGTCGGAAAATATGGTGTGATATATCTCACCGACCATCAGTACTACATGCGTGCCCGTCATTACGACCCCACAATCGGTCGTTTCCTCTCTGAAGATCCCATTTGGAGCACCAACCTTTATCCGTACGCAGATAATAATCCGATAATGGGGATTGATCCGACAGGTTTAGTAACATGGACAGAAGATGCGTATAAGGCTTATGTGAAACTTCAGATAAATAGAAGGGACAAGGGAGATATTACGACAGAGCAAATGACTCAGGCAGTAAAAAAAGCATATAAAAAATGGAGAGCATATGAAGCAGAGAAAGAACAAGCTGCCCAAAAAGAAAAAGCTGCTAAACAGGCAGAGATAGAAGAGTTGCGTGCGTATGTTATGGGTAGGTCACCCTCTCCGCCAACTAAACCAGAAAGTGAAAAAGTTAGGGGAGGTTATTATGTATATGGAGGAGATTATCCAACCTATCAGGCACAAAACGGTCAGTCACAAGATCCGTGGTCCAATTTGACTAATGGTTATGATCCAACAAGCACCGAAGGTGTTAACTATGCTCTTTTCCATAGTGAAATGTTTGCAGATAATCCGTTAGCGTGGGCTAATGGAGTTTATGCCGAAAAAATTATTGAGCCAGCAGGAGATTTTACCTATAAATATTCTCAGACTATGGGTAAGGGGCCTGATTATGTTGTTAATACTGTAGCTGGTTGGCTTGGCTACTAGTAATTAAATTGAAAGGCTATGAAACGAAAAACATTATATACATTAGTATTTTTGTTTGCAACATTGCAAACATTTGGACAGACCTATACCTACGATTCAAACAATCGTTTGACGAAGGTGGTCTATAGTAACGGCACAACCATCACCTATACCTTCGATGCCTTGGGCAATCGTCTGACGAAAAAGGTGACGGGTGCCTCGTCAACAACCTATAAGGTCACGGTTTCTGCCACGCCATCGGGTAGTGGAACGGTGACGGGTGGTGGCACATACGCCAGCGGTTCCACAGTGGAGCTATATGCCAATGCCAGTGCAGGCTACGAGTTCCAGAGATGGACCGACGGCATCACCGACAATCCCCGCACCGTGACAGTAAATAGCAGCGTGAGCTTCACAGCGCAGTTTAAGGAGAGCACTGTCAATCCGACTTTGCTCGGCGATATTATTGCTGATGGCCAGATAAATCAACAGGATCTCGATGCTCTTGTGGAAGCCTATCTTAATAATACTCCTGTAACTAAGGTAACAGACCTCGACAGTGATGGCTCACTTACCATAGCGGACATCACAAAGCTGATATCTCTACTTCCGCATGATGCTACAGATGATATTACTGACGGTCTCGTTGCGTATTATCCGTTCAATGGCAATGCCAATGATGAAAGTGGTAATGGCAATGATGGTACTGTCGTGGGACATGTTGAACTTACTGCTGATAGACATGGAAATACCAATGGTGCTTATCGTTTTTTCGGTGAACCCATGAATTATATCTCTGTGCCGGACAATGAAATTCTTCATCTTAATAGCTTTACCCTTAGTGCATGGGTATATACTGATGCAGAGGACTATGGTTCTGGCTATATTATAAATAAGGGTAGAGATATTACTAATGGCTCTTATCGCTTGTGTGTAAGAAATGTTGGTGCAGCAAATATGTATGGAGGAGTCAATGACGCGTTTATAGATGAGGATCCTTCAGTTAAAACATGGCACATGGTGTCGGGAACTGTAGAGGGCGATAAGGCAAAGTTCTATCTTGACGGTGTGCTTATGGATGAGAGAACATTGTCAAGTTCATTTTCATACAGCAACTCAGAACCCTTAGTATTAGGCATGCACTACTATTCAGGAGTTCCGTCTAATTGGGCTTATCCGCTGTTGGGAGTATTGGATGATGTTAGATTATATAACAGAGTCTTGACGTCTGCAGAAATTCGAACATTATATGAAGGTGAGAAAGGATCTACTTCTCCATCCGATGACACCAACGGTCATGAATACGTTGACCTCGGTCTGCCTAGTGGGACGTTGTGGGCCACGTGCAATGTGGGAGCCTCATCCCCCGAGGAATATGGCGACTACTTTGCATGGGGAGAAACGGAAACAAAGAGTACCTATAATTGGAGTTCATACAAATGGTGCAGTGGTACAACATGCAACAGTAGTAATAAGAACTTAACCAAATATTGTGCAGAAGACGGCTATGGAACAGTCGATAATGTCACTGTTTTGAAGAAAGAAGACGATGTTGCTAATGTTGTCTGGGGTGGTAATTGGCGCATGCCTACAGATACTGAATTCCAAGAACTTATTGATAACTGTACTTGGAATAAGGTTACCGTTACAGGTGCCAGCAAGTTGTTAGGTTATACAGTAACAGGAAACAATGGTAACAGCATATACCTGCCTGCTGCAGGCAATGAGGAAGATGCAGGCGAATACGGTTATTATTGGTCCGCCTCACTTCGCAGTAATGGTCACAGCACTAATGCCAACACTCTTGAGTTTGGCGATAAGGTAGAAGTGACTGGAGATATTCGCTATCATGGCCAGAGTATTCGCCCTGTTTTGAGTAAACAATAATCCCTACAATTAAAAATCGTCGTATGTTGTTTTAAAGACAATTTATCTAAAAGAGAAAATTATGAAAGCATATAAATTAATCATTCTTGTTGTAATGTTGTTTATGATTCAGACAGCGTCAGCTCAGACTATGAGCGTAGCAGATGTGGACGTTTCCCCAGGATATCCGTCAACAATCATCATTAAGTTGGATGGTGCAGAGAAATGCATAGGAGCCGGCTTCTCTGTAGCGCTTCCCGAAGGAGCGTTCAAGGAGAATAGCAGGACATCGGGCTATAACGCGCAACTAAATGGTGTTGTTGGGACAAAACATGTTGTAAGGTCTAATATGACTGACGACAATACCGTAAAGTTTGCCATCTACTCATTAGGCAATTCTACATTCGCCAACAATTCAAAAGGTTATTTCCTTAATGTTGACTTTAATGCATATGGAATGTCTCCCGGCACTTATCAGGGCCGCATCAAGGATATAGAATTGGCACTGCCGAACAATCGTCTGCAATATCTGCCAGACGTTACCTTCAATCTCATAGTTGATGCGACAGGACTTCCTGAGATTGATGCCGCTTCTGTAGAAGATGGTGAATGGTATGACGTGAGTGGCCGCAGGCTCCCTGCTGCTCCTGTGCTTCCTGGCGTTTATATCCTCAACGGCAAGAAGGTGGTTGTAAAGTAGAGCTGAGAACATCTTGGATGATTCTCAATTTAACACTGGCAACTATGCCCCATATTATTAGACATACAGAAGAGATAGAGGAGCACGGATTCTGCCAGCAGAGACCGTCGTTGCAGACGGGGGATAAGTACCTGATTGAGGTGGATGGAGAGAAGCGATTGCGTATCGTGCTCTCTGTTGAACTGGACAAGTATGTGTGGGAGAATGTCGCACAATGGACTACCACCATCATGGAGTTTGGCGAGGGAGAGTATAAAATAAAGGAACTTCCTATAAATATAGGGCATCCCAGCCATACAGATATCCCTGTGTTTATAGCCAACAGTCTGATTGGCGTGCTCACATGCGACAAGGACAAGGTGCAGGGCGAGCTCTTCATTCCTCCTCATATCGGGATATGTCAGATAAGGGGCGTCGCTCCTTTCGGATTCTACGATTGCAAGCATCTGGAAAAGGTGATTGTTGACTCGCCGGTAGTGATTGCGTATGAATATGCCTTCGCAAAGAGTGGCATTACAGATATGGTATTCAATGAAGAAGTGCCGACAATGCTCCATACCACCGCCATAGATGGTTGTGACAGCCTAACGAAGTTCAACAAGTTTTTCGACAGACCTTTCTCTGGCAAGTATCTGTTCGTGGTGGCGACACCTTCCGTGAGTGGGAGGAGAAACTGTATGAACTGCATTACCTTAATAGACAGGATAATCACCAAAAGTAATTGTGCCTGACACGGAGAAAAACAAAAATAACACACAAAGATGAATACATCAAGCAAGGATATGTATCAACATGTTCTCATTATGGCACGATATGTGAATCTTGGGGCTAACTGGGAGGAGATAGGCAGGGTTACCTTCGATGTTCCACTTAATGAAAGAGAAACAAGACTGTTAAGGAGCCTCCTTTTTACATCTGAATACTTCTATCCGGATAATCTTCTCTGGCATGATAATGAGATGTATCACCGGATAGAAGCAAAAGCTGAGGGATTACTAAAAGCGGCATCTGAATCCCAGCCCCTCGGCCATATAGTAATGCATTGGGCAGAAGGAGAGCGTGATAGACTTCTTGGGACATATAGAAGTCTGTCGGTAAAAGATATTAATGAAATGATTTCCTACTTGAAGAACTTGGGAGATGAAACTCCTTCTCGGGAAAAACTGCTTTGGGGACATGGCTCCTTTGTGTGGAAAGAAGTATGGACACGTGAAACTGGACACATGTGGGAAAACTATACTTTGTTAAAACGCACTCCAAGTAAAGAAGAACTGGACTATGCCGACTGTTCACAATATGCTGTATGGCTTAGTGATTTATCAACGGAAACGATTGTTAATCTTTTAAAAGGATACAAGTCATGAAGAAAGAGGAGGGGAAATATAGAGTTGACCTGGGATTGAAGTGGGTGAGTGACAAAATCGTTATGCCTCAATTGAAAGAAGAAGAACTGAGAGAGGAGATTGACGCGATGATGCCCAAAGGGTTTTTGTACAAAGAAGGATTGTTTAGTGACGAAGGGCCATCTCACGGGATATGGGAGCAGAAGAAGTTATTTGGACGTAATGCTATCCATTGTGAGGTTGTCAGAGGACATCAAGATTATATGACTCCTGACGGTATGTCAACATGGTATTGGACTTATTATATTAGCATTTGGTACACCATAGGCAGGTTCCTAGGCTTTAGTCTTGGAAACAAAAAAGAATTGGATACTGTATGTCAAAATATAGCGAAATATATAGAAAGCAAATATGAGGTTAAGGGAATGACAAAGGAAGATGTAATAAATATGCCTGAAAAAACTGAGATTTTCGGCCGTGGGTGTGGCGCTTCCGTTAAAAAGGGTAAGTTTAGTTATTGGTGCGACACCAGCATTGAGCGCGACATATATGATGTTGATGCTTATACATTGATGAAGGCATTAAATGTCGAAACACTGGATGATTTATTTAAGACAATACACGAACGCTTCGACTTTGACACTCTTTCTGATTTCCTAAAGGAGAATAAAATCTATTATTGCGGTTATGCTTTCTAATAATATGTGATTGGTACAGGCGTACCTTGCTCTTCATGATGATGTGGGGCCTCGCGTGGGGAAATATATCTGTGTGGAGAAATAAGGGTGCTTCACGGAGGAAAAAGTGCACTCTGAGGTTGGGGAAAGGCCACTCCGGGAAAAATTAGAGCTGCTCTCGTTATAACGAGAACGGCTTTAGTTTCCACGAGAACGGCTTTAAATTCTGCAAGAACGGCTTTAGTTTTCGCAAGGTCAGCGCAAGTTTTCGTAAGGTCGCGTTTAGTTCTTGCGAGGTCGTATTTCCTGTAGATTAGCTCAGTTTTTATGGTTTGAATCTCGTCTTCCTCGTTTTTATCTTATATTGTAAATTGTTTTTCTTTATTCTTACTTCCGTACCTCCGAAATTCTTGAAAATTATAATGTCTATCGGACATATTCTTTTCGGAGGAAGTTCGGAGGTAACGGAGGAAGAGGTCATAAATATATGATTTGGCGCAAAAAAGTGCGCTTTTTTGCTCATAATGTGTAAGAAAAACTTGTTCATGTCGAAAAAAATGAGTAAATTTGCTGCATAAAAATGAATTGATGCGTATGAAATTTACTGTTATAAAGAATGGAAGAAACGATGTGCCGAAAATGAGGCGCATGGATGCATTGGCCTTTTTCGACAAGATAAGGACTGATGACAAAGGAAGGATTGCTGCTCTGCGGGAATATGTGTACTGGAGCGACAATGCTGAGAGGTATGACGGTGCTGACAAGATTGAGCGTGTCTATCCGTTGGCTGTATTAAAGTATAGTGTGAACAATTCGCTTGAATTTTCAATATTTAATTGTATTACATGGCTGCATATCGGTGGACTGCGTCATGAGTCTGAGCTGAAGATGACCAAGGATGCTGTGGTGGCAATGCCATCAACATTGGCAGCTTTTGTCGCTGCCGATGGTGTGAGTCTGGAGGTGCTGGTTGCGATAAGGCCCAAGAGCGGTAGTGTGCCTGACAATGAGGCGGATGCAAATGAGTTGTGCCTGTCGGCGCATGACACGGTCAGCCGAGTGTATGGGGCTTTGATTCCCTATGGGCAGATTGTGAGGCAGCGTATCACTGTGCGCAGCAGTATGATGTGGCCGTTTGATGCGGAACCGTATGTAAATATCGATGCTGCGCCTATCTCTGTGGATGGTCGTATGGGAGGGCTTGTAGCCAAGCCTGAGATTGGAAATGACTCGGTGCGGGAGGGCATGGAAGAGCTTGATCGCAATGAGCGCATGTATGCTCAGGCTGTGCGGCAGAGTCGGAAGAGTCTGGATGGTCTGCAGGATGTAAGGGAGTGTGCTGCGCTGTTGACGGAACTGGCTCATCGTTTGCGTGCTATGGGCATGGAGGAGCATGCAGCCTTCTGGCAGTTGAGAGCCCACTGTGCGCACAGGTCGTGGTTTGACGAGTCTTTTGTGCGTGACATAGTGACGGCAGTATACGCCGAGGATCAGATAAAAGGGTTGCCTCGCTTTGCAGATGGGGAGGCAGAGAGTTCACGGCTGTTTGAGCGTTTTGTAAAGACCAACTATCAGTTGAGGTATAATGTGATGATGCTGCGTGCGGAGTATCGCAGGAAGGATGCGCCTTACACTGACTGGCAGCCGGTTGACGAGCGAATACAGAATACAATCCTCCGCGACGCCCGCAATGCGGGATTGAGAGTGCACGGCAATGATGCGCGCACATACGTTAATTCCACTAAGGTGGCGGAGTATAATCCTGTGGTTGACTATTTGTATTCGCTTAATGACAAATGGGACTGCAAGACGGACTATATAGGCAGACTGGCTGACACTGTGCCGTGTGATATACCGCAATGGAAGACGTGGTTTCGCAAGTGGTTCCTTTATATGGTTGCTCAGTGGATTGGCAAGCCACGCGGATATGGCAACTCAATGGTGCCGTTACTTATCTCGGAACAGGGTTACAACAAGACGACTTTCTGTGGCCGTTTGTTGCCGCCAGAGTTGAGAGAGTTTTATATTGACAACCTGCAGCCTTCCGACAAGAGGCAGATGATGATGGCGATGCATCAGTTTCTGCTTATCAGCTTAGAGGAGTTCAATCAGATAAGTCCGCTGCTGCAGTCGGGATTTCTGAAGCAGATTATTACTATGCCAAGTGTTAAGGTAAAGCGTCCTTACGGCAAGCACGTGGAGGATTTCCCGCGCATGGCATCGTTTATCGGCAGCACTAACGCCGAGGAAGTGTTGAGTGACCCGAGCGGAAGTCGCCGATTTATTGGCGTGCGACTCACGGGACCTATAGACGTGAGTGAGCCATTGAATTATGAGCAGCTTTATGCGCAAGCAATGGATGCCATAAGGCAAGGTGAGCAGTACTGGCTCACTCGTGCGGAAGAGGAGGCTATCATAGAGCATAATCGCCAGTTCCAGGTGCGACCGACGGTGATGGAGTTGTTCTACGAGTATTTTGAAGTGGTGGATGTTGCCGCTTATGAGTCTTCCGGCGAAGGAGAGTGGCTCTCACCAACAGAGATATACAAGATTCTGCGCACTGAGGTGGGCAGTAGTCTTGAGGTTGGCAGTGTGGCAGTGCTGGGCAGGCATCTTACGCAGAGCTTGCCGATGACGAATAAGAAGAAGGGGAAAAATACGATGCTGTACCTTGTGAAGGTGAAAAGGTAAAAAAGTGAGAAGGACCTAGACGCGTACGGCCTTAAGGATGGCCTCTATCTTGAGGAGGTCTTCACAGAGGGCGTGGACTTCCTTGGTGTCGTGGACGAGGACGGAGAGGTCGGCATGGAAGAAGCCTTTGTCGGTCTGTATGTTGAGCCCTTTCACATTGAGGCCGCTGTGCTTGAACAGCGACTCGGCTATCTGGAACAGTGTGCCCATCTCGTCGGCTCCCTCCACGCGGATGGTGGTCTCGAAGAGGTGGCCGCGCTGCATATTCCATTTCACGGCCACGATGTTATTGCCAAACTGACTCTTGAGTTTGTTGGCTTGTTCACACTCGCGCTTGTGGATGGTGAAGGTGTTGGCGGCTTCATCGATGTAGCCAAGGGCATCGTCGCCGGGTATGGGCATGCAGCACGGGGCTATATGGCAGTGGTCGATGGTGCGCTCATCTATCACAAAGATATTCTTGCGGTCGATGGTCTTGATCCATTGTTCATTGTCGATTGCAGGTTGACCATTATCTGTTGCCGATTGAGCTTTGTCTTCCGGCGATTGTTCGCTGCCCGATTTAACGAAGGGTATGAGGCTGCGCCATGTGAAGGAGCCTCCGCCGTTGCGCTTGCCTCGCAGGTAGTTGATATCGTCTTCGCCGAGTGCTATCTGGCCGTCTGCGATGTCGAGCAGCAGTTTGCGCGAGGTGGGGCGCTGATGGAAGATGCGCAGTCGGTCGAGGGTGTTGGAGTTGTACTCCATCCCGTATTCTGTCAGGAATTCGCGGACGCGCTGTTCTCCCTCGGCTTGTTTCTCGCGCTCCATCTTGCGCAGGCAGGCTTGTATCTTGCTCTTTGCCTTGGCTGTGGTGACATAGTCGAGCCATTCGCGCTTCACTTGTTGCTGGCGCGCGGTGAGTATCTCCACCTGATCGCCGGAGTTGAGGGGCTCGGTGGCTGGCACGAGGTGGTGGTTGACCTTGGCTCCTATGCAGTTGGTGCCAAGGAATGAGTGGATGGAGAAGGCGAAGTCGAGTGCGGTGGCTCCTGCTGGCATGGTCTTGATGTCGCCCTTGGGGGTGAACACTATGATCTCGGATGCGAAGAGGTTGAGCTTGATGGTGTCGAGCAGGTCGAGGGTGTCGGGCTGCGGGTCGTCGAGTATTTCCTTGATGGTGTGTATCCATCCGTCCATCTTGGCATCGGCTGCTGCCTGCTCGTTGGTTATCGGCGGCTGCCCGTTGTCGGCTGACGGTTGCCCATCGACTATTGGTGCGGTCTCGTTGGACTTGTATCTCCAATGGGCGGCCACTCCCTGCTCGGCTATGTCTTGCATGCGCTTGGAGCGTATCTGCACTTCTATCCACTGACCGTGGGAACTCATGAGGGTAACGTGGAGCGCCTGGTAGCCGTTGGCCTTGGGGTGGTTGACCCAGTCGCGTGTGCGGTCGGGGTGGAGGGTGTAGATGCGCGTGAGGGCTACATAGATGTTGAAGCAGGTGTTTATCTCGTCTTCGCCTTCCTTGGGCTCGAAGACGATGCGCGTGGCGAGTATGTCGAATATTTCCTCGAAGGTGATGTGCTTGTCCTGCATCTTCTTCCAGATGGAGTAGGGGGTCTTGATGCGGGCTTCGATGGTGTAGTTGAGTCCGAGCTTGTCGAGGGCTGTGCGTATGGGGGCTGTGAACTCGCGGAAGACGGTCTCGCGCTCTTCCTGCGAGGAGGTGAGCTTGTCTTTTATGAGGGTGTAGTCTTCGGGGTGCTCGTAGCGGAAACTGAGGTCTTCAAGTTCGTTCTTTATTCTGTTTAGACCGAGACGGCTGGCGATGGGGGCATAGATGTAGAGTGTCTCTCCGGCTATCTTATACTGCTTACTGGGCAGCATGGAGGAGAGGGTGCGCATGTTGTGGAGGCGGTCGGATATCTTGATGAGGATGACGCGGATGTCTTCGCTCATGGTGAGGAGGAGCTTCTTGAAGGTCTCTGCCTGCAGCGAGGCGCGCTCGCCGAAGATGCCTCCTGATATCTTGGTGAGGCCTTCCACGATGTTGGCTATCTTAGGGCCGAAGAGGTTCTGGATGTCTTCAAAGGTGTACTCTGTGTCCTCTACCACATCGTGGAGCAATGCGGCGCAGATGCTGGTGGAGCCGAGGCCTATCTCTTCGCAGGCGATGCGGGCCACGGCTATGGGGTGCATGATGTAGGGCTCGCCGGAACGGCGACGTATTCCTTTATGGGCTTGCCGGGCAAAATTGAAGGCACGGGTTATGATGTCTACCTTTTTCCTGTGGTTGGAGGCGAGGTAGGCGTCGAGGAGCTTGCGGAAGGCTTGAAATACTTCCTTGTCTTCCAGTTCCTCTGGGGTGAGTGTGTTTTCAATTTCGGCCATTTTGCGTGTGGGCTATTTTACTCTGATCTTCTGTCCGGCGCGGATGCGGTCGCCCTTGATATTGTTTCTGCGCTTCAGTTCGGCGACGGTGGTGTGGTTGCGTTTGGCTATCTTGCTGAGATTGTCGCCCTGCTGGATGGTGACTTCGCGGCTGCGTCCACTCCGGCCACGTCCACGGCTGTTGCGCGAGTGGCGACCCTGGCTGCGACTATAGCGTGAGTTGGACGAGCGGCTGTAGGTTCTGGTGGTGGGGGCGGGGGGTGCCACTTCCTGATCGGCGAGGTCGTTGTCGGTGGTAGCATCGGTGGTGTCGTTGCTGAGACTGAGGGCGCTCATATCGAGAGTGCCCTGATAGAGGGAGTCTTCGATGCCTGCAAAGCGTGCGGTGAGGTCGATGGGCAGCGCGATGGTGCTGCGACGACGCCCTCCGGGGATGAAGGTGGTCTTATACTGGGGGTTGAAGCTTTTTATCTCTTCAACGGTGATGCCGCAGGCTTTGGCTATCTGCTCCATGCGCATGTCGTAGTGGACAACGGCGGTGTCAACCTCGATGGCCTTGATGGCGTGGCGTGCCTTGATATTGTGCTGGCTGTAGTTGTTCATTATATAGGTGGCTGCGATGAAGGCGGGCACATAGCCGCGTGTCTCCCTGGGCAGGTAGGGATAGATGACCCAGAAGTCTTTGACGCCTCCGGCGCGTGCTATGGCTTTGCTGACATTGCCGGCTCCGCAGTTGTAGGCTGCGAGGACGAGGCTCCAGTCGCCAAACTTCTCGTAGTCGTGCTTTAGCATGCGTGCTGCGGCATCGGTGGAGAGGTAGGGGTCGTTGCGCTCATCTACCCAGCTGTTGATGTCGAGGCCGTACATCTTACCTGTGCTTGGCATGAATTGCCACAGTCCTCCGGCTCCGGCATGACTGCGGGCCTTGGGGTTGAGGCCGCTCTCTATCACGGGCAGGTAGCGGAGCACCTCGGGGAGCTCGTAACGATTGATGATGTCGTCGAAGATGTCGCCGTAGAGGTTGTACTTGCCGAGCATGACTGACACAGAGCGGCGCAGCCTGGTGGCGTAGCGGTCAATGTAGCTCTTGACGGTGCTGTTGAAGACATGGAACTCCTCGGGGGCGGGTATGGCCTTGAGACGTTCAGCGTAATACTCGTCGCTGAAGAAGGGGTTTTTATCCTCCAGCTCTACGTCGTCGTCAAGGGGCGTGAGGAAGTTGCTCTCAAAGTAGGTGTCTTCCTCGCCCTCCTCGGCTTCTTGCAGACCGAATGGTACTTCGTCTTCCAGGATGTCTTCGTCGTCTGTTTGTGCTATGGCTGGCATCGCGACGGCCATAAGCATTGCAAACAAAAAGATAAATGTCTTATTCATAATTTATTTGTGTGTTTGTCTGAATTAAAAGTTCAAGCTGCATTGCACGCCTACTGCGTGGCTCTTGCGGTTGCCCATATTGTTGTTTATCTCAATGGTGGCGGGCTCTACTCTAAGGCTGAGGTCTTTGCTTATGTCGAATGTGGAGAGCTGTGCGTCAACGTAGGCGTCAACCACCGAGATGAGATAGACGCCGAAGAAGGCAAAGATGCTCATATCGCGGTACTTGCGGTAGTAGTCGCGCTTGTGTTTGAATATTTTCTTGAACTGCTCTTCTCGGCCACTGATGTCGTAGCCCATGGGCAGCATATTGTTGTAGGATGCGGTGGCTGGGTCGTCGTCCATTATGTCGAGGTAGGCTTGCGAGTAGTCGTCGTACATCTGCTGGTTCCACAACAAGGCGTAGGTGCACCCTATAAAGCCGCCGTAGATGATGGGCAGCTTCCAGTATTTGCGGTTGTAGATCTGCCCTGCGCCGGGTAGCACGAGTGCCAGCCATAGTGCTCTCTTGGGGCTTGGGACAAACAGCTGTTTGTTGCGGTTTGCTGCCTTGGCCTTGCGTGGGGTGAGCAGCGGTGCCAGACTGTCGATGTTGAAGGCTGCCAGTGTGTCGGCACTGAAGCGCACCACTTGTGTGTCGGTGCTATCTGGAGGTGTGGTGCAGACTGCGGCTTCCACCCTGCCTGTCAGCAGGAGTGCACAGATAATCACTATTACATTGGCAGTCTTCAACACACCTTATTTATTATTTAATCTTGTCCAGCATCTTGACTATGCTGTCCATCTCTTTGTCGTTGCTGAAAGGAATGGTTATGCGGCCCTTGCCGTCGAGATATTTTGCCTGTACCTTGGTGCCGGTGAGTTGCGCCAGTTTGTCCTGAGTGGCCTTCAGCTCCTTGGGCAGTGCGGCATCGCCGGCCTTGGCGCTTCTGGCGGTGCGGCTGACGGTGCTGCCGCTGTTGATATCCTTGACCATTTCCTCCACCTTGCGCACGGAGTAGCCTTTCTTTTGTATCTCATTGAAGAGTTTTACCTGCTGTGCGGGACTGTTGAGGCCTAGGATGGCGCGGGCGTGGCCTTGGTCGATTTTCTTGTTACGCAGGGCGAGCTGCACGGGAGCAGGCAGTTTCAGCAGCCGGAGGTAGTTGGCTACCGTAGTGCGCTTCTTGCCCACTTTCTCGGCCACCGCTTCCTGAGTCAGGTTCATCACCTGCTGCATATTGCTGTATGCCAGTGCTATCTCAATGGCGTTGAGGTCTTCGCGCTGTATGTTCTCCACCAGTGCCATCAGTGCCACGCTCTCGTCGCTGGCCTTGCGTACATAGGCTGGTATGGTTGTAAGGCCTGCCAGCTGACTGGCTCTCCATCGGCGTTCACCGGCGATTATCTGGTAGGTGCCGTCTTCCATCTGTCTGAGCGTGATGGGCTGCACAATACCTATCTGTGTGATGGAGTCTGCCAGTTCTTGCAGTGACTCCTGGTCCATCTCTCGGCGCGGCTGATTGGGGTTGGCCACGATGCGGTCTATCTCAATCTCGTTGATTGACGATGAGCCCTGCGGGTTGATGTCTTCGGTGGAAATCAGTGCGTCCAGACCGCGCCCCAGGGCAGCGTGCTTCTTGTTAGGGAATTTTTTGTGAGGAGGCATGGGGGAATTTGACAATTTGACAAGTTGTTACTTGTTTACTTATATCTTGTTTTCTTGTATCATTTCTGCTTGCTAAGTATCTCTCTGGCCAGCGCCAGATAGTTGCGTGCTCCCTTGGCGTCGGCATCGTACTGTATGGCTGCCATGCCGTGAGATGGTGCTTCACTCAGCTTGACGTTGCGTTGGATTACGGTCTTAAACACGAGGTCTTCAAAGTGGCGCTTCACCTCGTTGTATATCTGGTTGGCCAACTTCAGGCGGCCGTCATACATGGTCAGCAGGAAGCCCTCAATCTGCAGCTCGGGGTTGAGCTTGCGTTTGATTAGCTTGATGGTATTAAGTAGCTGGGCAATGCCCTCCAGGGCAAAGTACTCACACTGTACGGGGATAATCACTGAATCTGCCGCCGTAATTGCGTTTACCGTGATGGAGCCCAGTGACGGGCTGCAGTCGATAAGTATATAGTCATACTCGCTCTTCATCGGTTCCAACATCTTCTTCATCAGCAGCTCACGCCCTTTTTCTATTGCAAAGAGCTCGCGCTCAGCGCCTGCCAGAGTTACATGGCTGGAGATAATGTCGAGGTTCGGTACATCAGTAGTATATATGGCATCGTGAGGGTCTGCCCCGTTAATCAGGCAATCGTAGATGGTGCAGTCGATGTTGCCCACCTCCAGTCCGAGACCTGATGACGAGTTGGCCTGAGGGTCAGCATCTACAAGCAGCACCGTCTTTTCCAGCATAGCCAGTGAGGCCGCCAGATTGATGGCCGTGGTGGTCTTTCCCACACCGCCTTTTTGATTGGCAATAGCAATAATTTTACCCATATCCAATACGTTTTGCGCCTAAAAAGGCTAATATAATATGCAAAGATAGAACTTTTTTTTCGATAATACCTTATATCGGCGTTATTTTATGCTTATTTATCTTAAAAAAGTATTACCTTTGCCAAAAATAAGTCATAAAAGCAGCAAAGTATTTGTGGCTTCGTGACTCTGCGTTTTTATACCTTTAAGCTGTGACTCCTTTAATTCTTATTTCCAATGACGACGGCCTCGACTCCAGGGGTTTGTCTGCGCTCATTGAGGCCATGCGTCCGCTGGGCGATGTCTTTGTATGTGCCCCCGACGGTCCTCGCTCCGGCGCCAGCTGTTCTATTACCGATACCGTGCCGCTCAAGTGTTGGCAGGTGAGCTCTGAGCCTGGACTTGAGGTGTATGCCTGCACCGCTACTCCCTGCATGTGCACAAAGCTGGCCATTGATTGTCTGATGCCGCGCCGCCCTGACCTGGTGGTGGCGGGAATCAATCACGGCAGCAATGCCTCGGTCAATCACCACTATTCCGGCACTACTGCCGTGACTACTGAAGGCGCCCTGCAGGGCATTGCCTCCGTGGCATTCTCTCTGGATGACCACGACACTGAGGCACCGCTCGACCATATTGTACCTATCTGCCGGCGTATCGCAAGCCTTGTGCTTGAGCACGGCCTGTCCTTCGGCACTTATCTCAATGTAAATTTCCCTCCGGGGAAGGATTTGCGAGGCATACGTGTTTGCCGCATGGCTTACAGTCGCTGGGTAAATGAGTTTGAGCCCTGTCCCCGTAGCCGTGGTGGTCAATGGTACTGGCTCTGTGGCGAGCAGGTTGACGAGGAGCCCGAAAGCACCGACACTGACCTCTGGGCTATGCGCCACCACTATGTGGCCATCACGCCAATCAATATTGACCCTACAGACCACAAGCTGAAGGAAAGCATGGAGTCGTGGGGGAATCTGACCATTTAACGGTTGTCGGTTATTGTTTCACATTTCACCCTCACAAAAAAAATGAAATACTTCCTCATTGTAGGCGAGGCCAGTGGCGACCTCCATGCCTCTAACCTTATGCGAGCACTCCGGCAGAATGATGCGAGTGCAGAGTTTCGCTATTTCGGTGGCGACAAGATGCAGGCTGTGGGCGGCACACTGCTGAGCCACTATAAAGACATAGCCTACATGGGGTTTCTGAATGTGTTTGTTCATCTGCCTGCCATATTCAAGGCCATGCGCCGTTGCCGGGAGGCAATCGTGGAGTGGCAGCCCGATGTCTTAATCCTCGTTGACTACCCGGGCTTCAACCTCAAGATAGCCAAATATATCAAGAGACATACGCGCATACCTATTTATTATTATATATCCCCCAAGATATGGGCGTGGAAGGAGTGGCGCATCAAAGCCATCAAGCGTGACGTGGATGAGATGTTTTCCATCCTTCCCTTTGAGGTTCCCTTCTACCGGCGTCACGATTATCCCATCCACTATGTAGGCAATCCTACGGTGGATGAGATAGCGGAGTGGCGTAGAGCGCGGAGTAAAAATGGAAGGTCTGCAGGGGAGAAGGATGGAAGGAGAGAGTCCAGTCCTACTATTGCATTGCTTCCGGGGTCGAGGCGCAAGGAGATAACCGACAACCTTCCGATAATGCTTGAGGCAGCAGTCCCCTATGCGAAGAAGGGCTACAGAATAGTCATAGCCGGAGCGCCTAGCATCTCCGATGAATTATATGAGAAGATAATTGGGAAGAGGAGTAGGGAGTCAGTAGTGAGTGAGGATGCTCAATTCACAATCTGCAGAGACCAGTCGTTTTCTATCCTGGCTCAGTCAGAGGCAGCTCTTGTCACCTCTGGCACAGCTACGCTTGAGACAGCGCTGATGCGTGTGCCCCAGGTGGTGTGCTATTACCTTGGTGCGAGTTGGGTATTTGTTATCCTGCGCAAGTTGCTGCTCAAGGTGAAATATATCTCTCTTGTCAACCTGATTGTTGACCGCGAACTGGTGCCGGAGCTTGTGGGCAGCGAAATGAATGTGGCAGCCCTTTCAGAGCACCTCGCTGCGATAGTGCGTGGCGGTGCTGGGCGCGACCGGCAGTTGCAGGGCTACGAAGAGATGACTCATTTGCTCGGAGAGCCAGGGGCACCTGCGCGTGCTGCACATATCATCTATTCCCTTTTGCAGGCAAAGTAGGGTAATAAGTTCCTTTTCTCTGCATTATTATCTTTTTTTCTATCTTATAGAGCCGACCTTTTCAAAAAAAGAGTTAACTTTGATACGTGAAAGTTGACGCTTCGCTCTCGAACTTCTTAATATCGGCCCGCTGCTAAAGAGCCTCCTGGCTCTTTCAAGACGCAGCGACCACCGATGAAGTTCTCGCGACCCCTGCGGGGGTGACGAGTTGACAAGTTGACGAGTTAACAAGTTGACGAGTTGACAAGTTGATAGTAAGGAAACATTCGGATATAGAAATTTGATTGCTTATCAGAAAGTAAAGGAAGTGGTGAAACAGACTTACAGGCTTATTAAGAAGTTTCCG
>JAGCYL010000060.1 GCA_017960825.1 Bacteroidaceae bacterium
TAAAAGTCGCAACGACTTTGCGACTTTTGTGATTTTTATGGGAGCAATATACTTGTTGTCACTAATCCAACACCTGGCACGCTTGCAGAATTATACAACAAAAACCATAGACTCCTCTTATTCCCCTCGGGCAGGGGGAGAGTTTTTGACTCATGACTCATGACTCTTGACTCTTGACTCTTGTCTCATGACTCTCGACTCTCGACCGTTTTTTTCTCTTTTTTGCGCGAAAATACTTGTAATTATTCTTGGCTATTGTCCAATTATTTGTATATTTGCAGTGTCTAACAGATGGAAGATTCACCATATATAATAAATAAATAATTATGAAATACATCAAGTATCAAATCGGATTTCTTCTTTTGTTTGTCCTGACACTGTCGGTGAAGGCCTTTGCTGATGACCATGACAAGGATGCCTGCACCAGCATCATGGTGGGAAGAAAAGCGTCAACTGACGGCAGCGTGATAACGAGCCACACGTGCGACTCGTGGTATCGCACATGGATGAATATAGTTCCTGCACGGGACTATCCGCGTGATACCGTCATGAGCATCTATGGCGGCACCATGCACACGGAGCATGCTGGCGACCGGACTGGGGTGAAGGAGCGCGGACAGATTCCCCAGGCAAAGCACACATTCCGTTTTATTAATACTGCCTACCCTTGCCTGAACGAGCGTCAGCTTGGTATTGGTGAAACGACCTATGGGGGGCGCGACACGATGCAGAACAAGGAAGGCATGTTTATGATTGAGGAGCTGGCCCGCGTGGCGCTGGAGCGCTGCACCACGGCCCGCGAGGCTATTCGCCTGATGGGTAAGCTGATCAAGGAGTACGGCTACGGCGACTCTGGCGAGTGCCTGACGATTGCTGACCCTAACGAGGTGTGGATATTCGAGGTGCAGGGCGAGGGTCCAAAGAAGATTGGCGGGGTCTGGGCAGCGCAGCGTATTCCTGACGACGAGATTGCGGTTAGTGCCAACATCAGCAGAATAGGTCGCATAGACCTCTCAGACCCTGACCACTTCATGGCCTCTGACAATGTGTTTGACGTGGCCCGCAAGATGAAACTGTGGGATGGCAAGGAGGAGTTCTCGTTCTGGAAGGCCTACAGTGGCGGCAACTACTTCAATGAGCCGAAGAACTACTCGGTGCGCGAACTGTATATCATGCAGCAGCTGGCGCCGTCGAAAGGATTTACTGCCGACATGGGTGAGCTGCCGGTGAGTGTGCGCCCCGACACATTGGTCAGCGTGGAGCGCGTGGCCCAGCTGTTGGGCTCTTACTATGAGGGGACAGAGCAGAGCCTGTCGTGCCGCATCGACAGTCTGGCGGCAAGGTCTTGGGTTACGGGCACCCCGATGATTACTAATCCGTGGATGCGCCCCGATGAGATTACTCTCTACGGCAAGTTGCTCGGCGAGCCGGAGATGAAGAATATACGCACGGTGAGTGTGTCGTGGTGCGCCTACAGCACTATCATCCAGTTGCGTTCGTGGCTACCCGATGAAGTGGGTGGCGTGGCATGGGTATGCCTGGACAACCCCGGTCAGTCGCCCCGATTCCCCATCTTCTCGGGCAACACCTCACTGCCGATGATGCTCAATATCTGCGGACAGCATCGTCTGCGCGACGATGCAGCCCTGTGGCATTATCGTCAGACCAACCGTCTGGCCACCGTGAGGTGGGAGAACTGCCGGGAGCCGATGAGAGCAGCGCAACGCTATTTTCTCGACAAGGGCAAGCGCGAACTGCCTTTTGTGGAACAGACATGGATTCTGCTGGGTGAAAAAAACAAGCGCGATGATTTTCTTGACGGTTATACGCGCGATTTCTTCGGCGCCACGATTACACGATGGGATGAACTTTTCAGGCAGTACTCACGTATGCTATGGTCAGGGTATTAAATTTGAGATTTGAAATTTGAAATTTATGAGTTCCTAGTTCTTGACTTGACAAGTTGACGATTTCAAAACTCCTAAATCCTAACTCAAATGAAACACATAGAATACAAGACCGAGGGCACGTGCTCACAGATGATAGAGGTGACGGCTGACGATAACGACGTGATACAGGACGTCAGCTTCATCGGCGGATGCGACGGCAATCTGCAAGGGATATGCCGACTGGTGACAGGGCAAAAGATAGACGACGTTATCAGCCACCTCGACGGTATCCGATGCGGCATGAAACGCACCTCCTGTCCCGACCAGCTTTGTCGCGCGCTGGAGCAGTTGAAACAAAAATAACATGAGGCTATGATTGACCAGATTATCGAATACAACAAGACTTTCGTAGCACAGAAAGGCTATGAGAAATTCCTTACCGACAAGTACCCCGACAAGAAACTGGCTGTGCTTTCGTGTATGGATACCAGACTGACGGAACTGCTGCCTGCCGCATTGGGACTCAAGAATGGTGATGCAAAGATTATCAAGAATGCCGGAGGACTGGTCATAGCGCCGTTCGACTCTGCTATGCGCAGCCTGATAGTGGCTGTCTATGAGCTGGGAGTGGAGGAGATAATGGTGGTGGCTCACTCGCATTGCGGTGCATGCCACATGAGCTATGACCACTTTCATCACCAGATGACAGAGCGTGGAGTGACCGACGATACCCTTGACACTATCAGCAAATGCGGTATCGACCTGCATCATTGGCTGGAGGGCTTTAAGGACACGCCGACATCTGTGCGCAAGACGGTGGAGACGGTCAAGACTCATCCCCTAATGCCCGGAGACATAGTGGTCCGTGGGTTTATCATTGATTCTGAGACTGGCGAACTTGAAGAAGTATAACATTATGAATGTTCAGGAATTCAGGGATTATATGGCATCGAGGAAGCCCATAAAGGGCGGCTCTGAGGTCCACATGATGTTCCACAAACTGTCACAGGAGGCACTGCGGATTACTGCAGTGATAAATGGCGAATATCATACTCCAGAGGTGCTGCATTCTCTGCTTGAGAAGCTGTGGGGACACAATGTGCCGAAGAGTGTGGGACTGTTTCCGCCTTTCTACACCGATTGCGGCAAAAACACCTTTGTCGGTGAGCGGGTATTCATAAATATGGGCTGTAAGTTCCAGGACCAAGGTGGCATAACCATTGACGACGGAGCTCTGATTGGCCATAACGTGGTGCTGGCCACTCTTAACCACATGCTTGACCCTAAGAAACGGGCCGGCATGACTTACGCTCCCATCCATATAGGCAAGAATGCCTGGATAGGCGCTAACGCAACCGTGCTTGCCGGTGTTACTGTGGGCGATGGTGCCGTGGTGGCTGCAGGAGCCGTTGTGACAAAGGATGTTGAACCGAACACTATTGTGGGAGGTGTACCTGCCAAGGTGATTAAAAAGATTAAGGTATAACCAATAAGCCAATGAATAAAACAGTATTGATAACTGGCGCTACAAGCGGCATCGGTCTCGCTTGTGCCAGAAAGTTTGCTGAGAATGGTGACCGATTGATTCTCTCTGGAAGGAAAGAAAATCTGCTCTCTGATATCCGAAGCGAGCTGACCGCTAAAGGTACCGAGGTTCTGACTCTGACCTTTGATGTGAGAGACCGAGACAAAGCCAAGCAGTGCATCCAAGCTCTGCCGGGGGAATGGCAAGAGATAGATGTGCTGGTTAACAATGCTGGTCTTGCGCTTGGGTTGGAGCCCGAGTATGAGGGCAGCTTCGAGGACTGGGAAACCATGATTGATACCAATATCAAGGGGCTGCTGACGATGACACGGCTTGTGGTGCCTGGTATGGTTGAGCGTAATCGTGGCCATATAATAAACATCGGTTCTGTAGCCGGCGATGCTGCATACGCCAACGGAAATGTGTACTGCGCCACCAAGTCAGCAGTGAAAACTATCTCTGACGGACTGAGGATTGACGTGGCTCACACCGCTATCCGTGTTACAAACCTTAAACCCGGTCTGGTGGAAACTAATTTCAGCAATACTCGTTTCCATGGCGATACAGAACGTGCCGCAAATGTTTACAAGGGAATCAAGCCTCTTACCGGTGACGATATTGCTGACGTGGCTGTGTATGCTGCCAATGCTCCTGCACATGTGCAGATAGCCGAGGTGCTGATTCTGGCTACCCATCAGGGCAGCGGGAGTGTCATCGTAAGAAGTAAGGAATAAGGTAATATGGCCTCAATAAGCGGGGGCATAACGTGCAGAACTTCTATGCGGCCTGCAGGACTGTCAGCAGGACTATCCGGACAAAAATCCTACCGGATACTGCAATATGCTTCACACTCTCTTTGAGTCTATACTATACATAAAAGTCAATCTATTGGTATCTCAGGGTGTTGTACGGCTAGTGGCAGTCCTTCTTGTGAAAGGTAGAACATATACAGGATTACAGGCTTTGTACCCCGGTTCTCACCATGGTGGATTGTTCCTACCATCTCCACGACAGCTTCACCCTCATGGACAGTTTTTTCATGACCGTCCTGCCCGATGATGGTCAGTTCGCCTTGTACTAATACTCCATAATTGATGACAGGGTGGTGATGCCAACCCAGTTTCTGGCCAACAGGGAATTCATATTTCACTGCCACCAGCTCCGGACGACCTTGAAGGTAGTCGGGCAGTTCTGCTCCGTCCCAACTCTGCGAAGTGCGTATCAGTTCTTCACTTTTTACCGACGATGAGGAACAGTCTTGCTGGATGTCATTCTTTTTGCAGGATGTCATATACGCAGTGATTCCGCAAAGCACGGCTATAACAAATCCTATCATCAGAAGAGCAGTCGACCTACTTGGTTTCGGTGAATTTGAACGATGGCTTGATGTCTTGTAATTCATAGGGCGTGTGTTTTTACTGTGTGCAAAGGTGATGAAATGTATATTATAACTTGTGTGTGGATTCTAATGTAGTATCCTTGACTGTCTCCAATCTGTGTTTTTATAACAACAGTTATCTGTAAAAAAAGAGAGGCCCTAATGTCCTCTCTTGTGACTCCTGCGGGATTCAAACCCACAACCTTCTGATCCGTAGTCAGATGCTCTATTCAGTTGAGCTAAGGAGCCTGCCTTTTCGCATTTGCGAGTGCAAAAGTACTAACTTATTTCCAAATGACAAAGTAATTGCGACTGTTTTTTTTTTTTTACTATGTCTGTGAGTGTGTATTTAACATAAATGTCTTATTTTTGCATCTAACAATTTTTTTTCGAGGTATGGCGCATCATAACGAGCTTGGCAAAATGGGGGAAATGGTGGCAGCACGCTATCTGATACAGCATGGCTACTTTTTGCTACACACTGATTATAGGGTCGGCCACAAAGACATTGACATCGTGGCCTTTAAGGATGGTGTAACAGTGTTTGTGGAGGTCAAGACGCGCAGTTCCGATAGATTCGGGTCGCCTGCGGAGGCAGTGGATGATAAGAAGATTCGTTTTCTCGTATCGGCTGGCCACGCTTACATTAGACGCTTCAATGTCTTAGGGCCGGTACGTTTTGATGTTATTGCTATCGTTGGCAGTGCGGAGCCCTTTCAGATTACGCACATCACTGACGTGATAGGGCTGCTGTATACCGGGCGGTGATGTGGCGAACAATGTCCATCAACCTATAGTTTATTCATATAAGGAGTTAAGCCGATTGTCGAAACTATTATCAACTATAAACTATCAACTCTAATCTAAAGGTAGATTACCTCGGGTATGAGGGTAATTCCAAACATGCGCTGAACATCTTTGACTATGGCGGAGGCCAGGTTGACGATGTCGCCGGGGGTCGCTCCACCGAGATTGACCAGCACGAGGGGCTGGTTCTTATATACTCCTGCCCTACCCTGGCTCTTGCCCTTCCATCCGGCTTGCTCTATGAGCCATGCTGCGGGTACTTTGACATGACCTTGCTCCGTGTCGATAGCGTCGCGGGCCGGATAATGGGGGATGTCGGGATAGGCTTGGAGCAGGTTGGCGTAATGCTCTGCGGTGATGATGGGATTAAGGAAGAAACTACCTGCATTGCCTGTCTCTGACGGTTCGGGCAGTTTGCTGCGACGCAGCTGTATGACTCTGCTGCGCACGGTCTCGGCTGTTAGCCCGTCGGTGGGCAGGTCATTGAGCCCTTTGTAGCTTATGTTGGGATGAAATGCTGTGGGCAATGTGAATGTGACGCGAAGTATGGCATATTGCCCGCGCCACGATTCCTTGTAGTTGCTTTTGCGATAACCAAAGCCGCACTGGTGGTTGAGATGGCACACCGTTGTGCCATCGCGCATATCCACACAATCAACGCTTGTGATAAAGTCTTTTGCCTCGGCTCCGTAGGCTCCAATGTTCTGCACGGCGGCGGCTCCCACCTCAGATGGAATTAGTGATAGATTTTCAAGGCCATAGTAGCCGTGGGCTATGGTCCATGCCACAAAGTTGTCCCAGTCTTCGGCAGCGCCTACGGAGAGGACGACATGGTCGTTGTGCTGCTCAAGGATGTGTATTCCTTTCACCGCAGAGTGCAGGACATAGCCGTCAAAATCGCCGGTAAAGAGGATGTCGCTGCCACTGCCGATATGGAAGACACGACTGTCACCGGTGTCCCGGCCAGATAAGAAACCGGCGAGGTCTTCTGCGCTCTCGTACTCCACAAAGTATTTGGCCTTCACGTCGAGGCCAAACGAGTTGTGGGCTTTTAGGGAGTAGTCGGTCTTTATGGTCAACATGGGTTAATAGTTTTCTATCTTGAATAGTTGCCACTCGTCTCCGCTGCGACGAAAATAGAGTCTGCTGGCAAATCCAGAGGCAGGAGCTTCGAGCGACACCATACGCTCGGTGTTGTTGTCGCTCAGGTCTTGCCCGAAGTCGATGTTGGAGAAGGTTCGAGACGGAAGAAGTGGAATAAGGTTTTCGCTCCAGTTGTCAGTCGTTATTTTGTGATTCTTGACATATTGGGCATCAAATTCGTCGTCGTTGTCGGGGTCAAGCCCGTCATAGAGTATGGTCTCGGCGAGATGCTCCCTCTGGTAGTCAGGACTGGCTGCGAATGCCGAGTAGAAACGGATAAAGCTTCTGTTTGGGTCGGCATCAATGGAGTGTTCGTTGATGGAGGTTAGCATCCACTGGCCTTCTATCTTCTTGAAGAGGTAGTTGCTAGCTATGTCTGCATCGCTGTCATACCACTGCACTGTTACACTATCGATGTCCTTACTCTTTTCCAAATCCATCGACTTGAGGTCAGGGAAGAATACGGTGTAGGCATCGGAGTTGTAATGGAGTTTGGAAAAGCGCCACTGCTTCTCACTAAGGGTAAGAGTGTCGCCACTGACTATGTGGGTGAGGGGGAAGAGAATGCGCTTCTTCTGGTATTTGCTGTTTTGGCAGAAGGATGCGATGAAGTCGTAGAACACACCGTCGGCTGCCTGAGAAATCTGCTCCTGAGCCATCAGTGAGTCCTCAGTGTCGCCAAGTAGGAACGATGAGTCGATAGTGCTATCATTGAGCGAGTCTGCGAGTGTGCCGTCATCAGTCTTCCCTCCGCTGCAGGCGGCGAATATAAGTATTGAGAGATAAAAGAAACAAAGTTTTTTCATTATGTTAACTTACATATTCTCAATGGCATTAAGCATTTTTATTGTAGCTTTGATGGCAGAGTCTGTCTGGTCGGCATCAAGACCGCGAGTACGCAGTATCTTGCCTTTGTATTCCCAGGAGATAACTGTCTGGACGAGTGCGTCGGTGCGTCCGCCGGGTGGGATGGTAACGAAATAGTTAGTAAGCACAGGGAACTCGCGGTGGAGTTTTTCGGTGTATATTTTATGGAGCCCCTTAACGAAGGCATCATACTGGCCATCGCCAGTGGATGCTGCCTCATACTCCACTCCGTCTATATCGATACGCAGTGAAGCATAGCTGCGTAGCGAGCGGGCGGTGGAGACCATGTAGCCCACGAGACGCACCTTGTTGGTGTCTGCATTATGCTTGATGACATCATTAACGATAAATGGCAGGTCGTCAGGGGTAACGATTTCCTTGCGGTCGCCGAGTTCGGTGATGCGCTCGGTGACGAGCTTTGTCTGCTCTGGAGTAAGTTCAAGACCTAGGGCGTCAAGATTTTTTATGATATTTGCCTTGCCGCTGTTCTTGCCAAGGGCATACTCTCGCTTGCGGCCGAAACGCTCAGGTTTTAGATTATTCTGATATAGATTGTGCTTGTTGTCGCCGTCGGCATGTACTCCTGCTACCTGAGTAAAGACGCTCTCGCCTACGATTGGTTTGTTAGGTGAAATAGGGATGGCTGAATAGCTCTCCACGAGGCGGCTGATACGGAAGAGTGCTGTTTCGTCGATATTGGTGCGGGCTTGGAATTGGTCGTGCAGGATAGCTTGCACACTGGCCAAAGGAGCGTTGCCGGCCCTTTCGCCAAGTCCGTTGACTGTGGCGTGGATGCCCTGGCATCCGCTTAGCACGGCGGCAAGGACATTGCTGATGGCGAGGTCGTAGTCATTGTGCGCATGGAAATCGAAGTGCACGTCGGGGTAGCGCTTTACCATCCTACGCATAAACTCCAGCACCTGCATGGGATTGAGTATGCCCAGTGTGTCAGGCAGCATGAAGCGCTCTATCTTAGTGTCAACCAGCGCATCTACAATCTGGAATACGTAGTCTGGCGAGTCCTTCATACCGTTGCTCCAGTCCTCCAGATATATATTTACGGAAACGCCCTTGGAGGTGGCGTAGGCAATCGTGTTTTTGATATCGGCGATATGTTCCTCAGGTGTCTTGTTTAATTGGTATTTGCAGTGGCGCAGCGAACCCTTGCAGAGCAGGTTGATATGTTTGCATCCACAGTCAGTGAGCCAATCTACAGACTTACCACCATCGAGAAATCCTAGCACCTCTACCCTATCCAGCATTCCGGAGCTCTTTGCCCAGCGGCATATCATAGTCACGGCTTCTTTCTCACCTTCGGAGACACGCGCCGAGGCAACCTCCACGCGGTCCACCTTAACCTCCTGGAGCAGTGCGCGGGCAATAGTCAGTTTCTCGTTGGGCAAGAAGGAAACATTGTCAGTCTGCTCGCCGTCGCGGAGCGTGGTGTCAAGTATTTCGATAGAGCGTTCTAACACGGCTTGAGAGGGGTTAATTGCGTTTTTCGTATTCTTCTATCTTGCTGATATTTTCGAGCAGGAAATCAATGTCGTCAAGGGCATTCATCAGGCAATATTTCTTGTAGCCATTGATGTCGAAATGTTCGCTATGTCCTGTAGCTATGTTTGTTACCGTCTGGTTGGGGAGGTCAACCTTCACCTCAGCCTGCGGATTAGCGGTGATAGTGGCGAATAGCTCTGACTGAAACTCCGGAGTAACGACCACTGGCAGCACGAAGCAGTTGAGCAGATTGTTGCGGTGTATGTCGGCAAACGAAGAACTTATCACTACTCTCACACCATAGCCGGCAATGGCCCACGCGGCATGCTCACGACTGGAACCGCTGCCCCAGTTTTGGCCGGCAACGATTATCTCATGAACACCCTCACAGGGAGGCTCAGAGAAATCGGACTTGTTCATCACGAAGTCCTCAATGGGCTTGCCTTCGCTGTCATAGCGCAGATCGTGCATAAATGCATCGCCAAAGAATTTTGGATCATGCGTGGTGGAGGCCAGATAGCGGGCCGGTATGATGAGGTCAGTATTACAGTTGTCGATTGCAATGGGAATACAGGTACTTTGTATTATTTCGATTTTTGCCTTCATAATGGTCAATCGTCAATGGTCAAATTTATGGGAGGAGTGTCTGTCTCGGATCTGTAATTACTCCTGTTACTGCGCTGGCGGCCACAGTGAGTGGGGAGGCCAGCACAGTGCGTGCACTGGGCCCCTGACGGCCCACGAAGTTGCGGTTGCTGGTAGAGATAGCCAGCTTTCCGGCAGGCACTTTGTCAGGATTCATGGCCAGACATGCGGAGCATGACGGCAGACGCAGCTCGAAGCCCGCATCTTCCAGTACCTTGTCTATGCCTTCGTCAATAATCTGTTGTCTTACGAGCCACGAGCCGGGTACCAGCCATGCTACTACATTGTCAGCCTTCTTCCTGCCTTTCACCACGGAGGCAAAAGCGCGGAAATCCTCAATCCTGCCGTTGGTGCAGGCGCCGAGGAAGCAGTAGTCCACAGGCTTGCCCTCCAGTTTCTCGCCTGGAGCGAATTGCATATAGTCAAGTTGCGCGAGGAAACTGTCGCGGTCTGTCTCTGCAATCTCGTTGAGTGCGGGGATTGTCTCATCAATGGCAATGCCTGCCCCCGGATTGGTGCCGTATGTGATACGTGGCTTAATATCCTCAGCGCGGAAGGTTAGTTCCTTGTCGAAGACTGCATCGTTGTCGCTGCTAAGTTTACGCCATTCTTCCACGGCTTTGTCCCACTCCTTGCCCTTGGGCGCATACTCGCGGCCCTTGAGATAGGCGAAGGTCGTCTCGTCGGGAGCAATGATGCCGGCACGGCTACCCATTTCGATTGACAGATTAGACAGAGTCAGTCGGCTCTCCATAGAGAGATTGCGTATAGTGCTGCCCGCATACTCAACCACATAGCCGGTGGCACCGCTGGTGGTCATTTTGGCCATCAGGAATAGTGCGATATCTTTGGCTGTAACGCCCTGCTGCAATTTGCCCTCTATATTGATACGCATTGACTTCGGCTTCTGCTGCAATATGCACTGGCTGGCCAGCACCTCGGCAACCTCGCTGGTGCCTATACCCATGGCCAGAGCGCCCACAGCGCCGTGAGTGCTGGTGTGACTGTCACCGCATACGATGGTCATGCCAGGCAGCGATAATGCTTTCTCTGGGCCTACTACATGGATGATGCCGTTGTCTTTAGTACCCATGGCAAAATGACGGATGCCAAACTCCTGGCAGTTGCGCTCGAGGGTTTCCACCTGTTTGCGCCCGATGGGGTCGTTGATAACTTCCTGCTGGTCAGACGGCGTGTTGTGGTCAGGCATGGCAAAGACTTTCTCCGGGCGGAGCACCTTGATGCCTTTGTCGCGTAGTGTGTCGAAGACTTGCGGACTTGTCACCTCATGAGCGTAGAGGCGGTCGATATAAAGTTGCGTAGGGCCGTCGGAAACTTCCTGTACAACGTGCCTACGCCATATTTTTTCAAAGATTGACAGACCCATTATTTAAATTTGTTAATACAGTCGATATATGCTTCAACGGATGCGGTGACGATGTCTGTGTTGGCACCGAATCCATAGTAAACATGGCCGGCGTGCTCTACCTGCATGTGCACCTTACCCATATCATCAGAGCCTTTGGAGATGGCTTGGATGGTAAATTCGCGCAGTGTCATCTCACGCTTGATAATGCTCTTGAGGGCCTTGATGGCAGCGTCCACGGGGCCGTTGCCCGATGCGGCAGCCTCAAAGTGTTCGTTGGCAATGCATAGACCTATGCTGGCCACTGAGCGGACGCCCATGCCGGTAGTAACCTGCAGGTAGTCAAGTTTTACATTGTGAGTTTGAGCCCTGTCGCCGCCAGCCAGCACAAGGATATCGTCATCGGTAACTTCTTTCTTGCGGTCAGCCAGTCGAAGGAATTCCTCATAAACCTTGTCGAGCCTCTCGCCGTCAATGTCAATACCGTTGACATTGAGCCTGTGCTTGAGGGCTGCTCTGCCACTGCGGGCTGTGAGCACGATAGCGTTGTCGTCGATGCCCACAGCCTTGGGGTCCATAATCTCGTATGTAGAGGTATTCTTCAGCACTCCATCTTGATGTATGCCGCTGGAGTGGGCAAACGCATTGCGGCCAACCACAGCCTTGTTGGGCTGCACGGGCATATTCATCAGGCTGCTCACCATGCGTGAGGTTGGATAAATCTTGGTAGTATTGATGTTAGTCTCGATTCCAAGGTCGGGGTGAGTCTTGAATATCATGGCAATTTCCTCCAGCGAAGTATGGCCGGCCCTCTCGCCGATGCCGTTGATGGTCACCTCTACTTGTCGTGCGCCGCCCAGCACTCCGGCTACAGTGTTGGCCGTGGCCATGCCGAGGTCATTGTGGCAGTGAGTGGAGAGGATGCTCTTGCCGGCAGCGAAGGCATCAACATGCTCATAGAGATATTTGATTTTCTCGTTATATTCGTTGGGCAGGCGGAATCCCGTAGTGTCAGGGATATTGCATACCGTGGCTCCAGCCTTTGTCACGGCCTCTATCACGCGGGCCAGATACTCGTTGTCAGTGCGTCCTGCGTCTTCAGCGTAGAATTCTACGTCCTCCACATATTTCTTGGCGTACTTCACGGCAGCCACAGCCCTCTCGATAATTTCCTCATGCGTAGCATTGAATTTATACTTGATGTGGCTCTCGCTTGTACCGATACCCGTATGTATTCGTTTGCGCTTAGCATACTGCAGTGCCTCTGCGGCCACGTCGATGTCTTTTTCCACGGCGCGTGTCAGTGCGCAGATAGTGGGCCATGTCACGGCCTTGCTTATCTCAATCACGCTGTTGAAATCACCTGGACTTGAGATGGGGAATCCCGCCTCTATCACATCAACGCCGAGTGTCTCAAGTTGCTTTGCAACCTGGATTTTCTCCACGGTGTTCAGCTGGCAGCCGGGCACTTGCTCTCCGTCTCTCAGCGTAGTGTCAAAGATATAAAGTCTTTCGCTCATAGAATCAATTAAATTAGGTTTGTGCATACGCGTAAGCGCAATTTAGCGAGCAAAATTACTCATTTTGCGTGTATTTTGCAATGAAAGAGCGATTTATTTTTGTTTTGGTCGTGATTTTTGCTCCAAACCGAGCACATAATAAGAAAAGCAGAGAAGAAATTGTTTATTTTTATATAAATACTTCGCGGTTTAACAGACATGTATTTTTTTTCTTGTAACTTTGCGGTAGAAATTATAATAAGTAGTGATAGCAGGTATATCGTACTCATAACAACAACTTTGACATTGAAACAACTATGATTTCGTTCATCATCCTAAACTACAACACTCCTGATTTCACTGCTACCTGTGTGGACAGCATAGAACAACACTACGGTTGTATTGAACACGAGATAATCGTTGTTGACAACAACAGCAGTGCTGCAAACTTCAAGCAACTGACAAGTCTGGTGGGAGACCGCACTATTATTGTGCGAAGCCATGTCAACGCCGGTTTTGGTCTGGGTAATATGATGGGTGCGCAGCAGGCGGCAGGCGAGTATCTTTGTTTTTTGAACAGCGACGTTGTTTTAGTCGAAGATTGTGTCACGCCGCTAATCGCCTACTTGAAGGAACACAGCGAGGTGGGTGTCATCACTGCACAGCAGTGGCGCACCAATGGTCAGGAAGCTTTCTCTTTCCGCCATAAGATGGGCATTAGGCGCGACCTGTTGGGCGATGACATTTTCGAGTGGCTCTGCCCCAAGAAGTACCCTAAACGCAGTGATCTGTCACGCACCGAACCCTTTGTCGTGTCTGAGATTAACGGCAGTTTTATGCTTTTCCCCACCGATGTGTTCTGGCAGATAGGCGGCTTTGACACCAACATCTTTTTATGCCATGAAGAGTACGATATTGGGCGTCGCATCGAATTGTACGGTTATCGTAATGTTGTATTTCCCACGGTGAAATTTTTGCACGCACACGGAGCCATCACCGTGACATCGCCGCGCCTTTTCCGTAAGGAACGGTATATCTCAAAAATCTACTGTTACAGCAAGTGGCACAATCCGTTTATGTCGGTGTTGTTTAGGGCTAAGAACATCATGCTGAAACTGTTTTCGCCCAAGAATTGGTTTTTGATACCAGTTTTTCTGCGTGGCAACGTGATGGCACTTTCCATACGCCCGTCGGGACGAAAGCGAGCAAGCACATAATAGAGTTCTGTTTCTCAGTGGCAAAATAGATTCAATTATTATTCTGTCTTATTTTCAGCGGCTTTGAACTCTCGATATATGTTGAGCAGCTCCTTGTATTTCTCTGCATCGAAGAACCATATTCGTGAATCATCGGGGTTGGTCTCCAGGTGTGTGGGCTTCGCCATGAGATGCTTGAAGTTGCTCTGCATATTCACCTGGTGGCGCTCTTCTCCCTTTATCACCTTAAAGTTGAGGTATTCGTCCACCATCACTAGCTGATCGCCTTGAGGTGTATCATCCTCCTCCTCCTCGTCGTCCATGAGGCTGGGTGCCATCCATCCCATGAGCGGTCGCTCCATACTCCAGTCGTCGGTCTCCAAGATGAGGTATTTTTGTCCTTCGTAGGTAATCAAGGGCAGGGCATAGCGGAAGAGCTGGGTTTGCTGTGCGAGAAGAAATTCCATTGCAGTCTCCAGCATAATGTTGGCCTCAGCCATATTATCTATCTGCTTGTCCTGTGGCGCCATTTCGTTGTCGTAGAACGCCTCCAGAACTTTAGGACATCCACGCATGGGAGAGGAGGTCATTGCCATATATGCAAACATCAGTTTAGAGCCGTTGGTGATGGGGTCACGCCTTCCCAGCTCGACGTTGAATGCATCGACGGCCATCTCGAGGTAATCCATGGCCTCCTCGGTGTTGTTTTTCTGCATGTGAATCATGCCGAGTGTCCAGCAGCTGAGTCCTTGGAGGGTGTCTTTAGGTGACGGGAATTCCTTGGCGAGTTTCACTGCGCGCTCTGCATACATTTGTGCTCGGTCGAGGTCTTTCTTGTCGCCGAGGGCGTCGTTGAAGAAGGCGATTGCAGCCTCATACTGTAGTTTTCCGTTGTTGGGGTTTTTGTCAGCGAGCTTGGCCGCTTTCTCGGCATTCTTGAGAGCCGTCTCTACTGAAGTTTGTGCGTTCACTGTCAAAGCGGCGCACGTCATCACGATAATTGTAAAAAGAAAATTTTTCATAATAGAGTGTTGTTTATTCGATGCAAAAGTAATAAAAAACTCTGGTTTTTGGTGTGCAAATTGGGTTTTTCTTTGTTATTTTATAAATAATGTGTATCTTTGCCGAATAGATTTGGAATAAATAAAACATATATACCATGAAGAAACTGTTTATTTTTATTTTTGTTGCTATTGCATCACTGGGTGTTGGTGCCCAGGGCACGATGCCTGCATTTACCACCGCCGGACAGGATACCTCCTGGTTTTTCATCCAGTTTACCAGGGGTGGCAATGTGCTCAACGACCCGGGCACCAATGGCGCGAAGCTGGTAACGGCTGCCAAGTCGGCTGCCGACGGCAACAAGTGGGCGCTGATAGGCACGAAGGACAATTTCCGTCTGGTGAGCAAGCTCGGTGGCAAAGTCATTTACAGCGACAGCCGTTTCTGCTCGAGCAAGACAGCTGAGGGTGCTACATTCCGCCTTATCAACGGCTCTGGCTGCTGGGAGTTGCAGCGCACCAACAGCTCGAACTGCATGAATCAGTGGGGCGGCGCATCAGTAGGTGTGCAGCTGGGCGAATGGGGAGCCGGCGATGTGAACAATGGTCTCAACTTTGTGGTGGCTGAGGCTCAGATGCCCAAGTTCTCTGCTGAGGAGGACTTTTGGTACTTCATTGAGTTTGCTGCCAACAACAATACTATTCTTGATCAGGGCGCAGGCAGCAACACTATTCTTACCAAAGCTGACCCTGTGGATGGTCAGCTGTGGAAATTGGTGGGCAGCAAGGACAGTTTCCAGCTTGTGAGCAAACTGGGCAACTACGCGGTGATAACCGGCAGTGACAATAGTGCCCGCCTCTCCACGAGCAGCAGCACTCCTTACTCTTATGGTTTTGCTCTGAAGGAGACGACCAACACCAGTTATGCTCCGGCATGGGAGATTTCTGCCCGCGGTGTAAGCTCTGGGAAAGACAGGTTTAACCAGTGGCAGGGTGCCGAGGTGGGCCATGCTGTGGGTCTTTGGACTGCGGGAGATGTGAATGACCCGTTGCAGTTCGTAAGCCCCGACAATATGGTGTACGACGACTATAAGGTCAGCGGCGCTACCGGCTTCACGCCGGAACACAGTCTTACGCTGTGGTACACTCAGCCTGCCACGCTCAGCGGTGTGGCCAATAAATGGATGGAGTATTCGCTGCCCATAGGCAATGGTCAGCTGGGTGCCAGTCTCTTTGGCGGTGTGGCCACCGATGAGGTGCAGTTTAATGAGAAGACACTCTGGACCGGCACTCCTACTGATTTGGGCAGCTACGGACAGTACAAAAACTTCGGTAGCCTGTTTGTCAGGAATATGTCGGCAGACTTTGACTACTCTACAGCCCGCAGCGTGAAAGACTATGTGCGTTGGCTCGATATTGAGGATGGCGTGTCAGGTGTGGACTTCAAGAGCACCGGCAGCGAGACCACCTACGAGCGCCGCTATTTCTCATCAATGGAGAGCAAGGTGGTGGCTGCACATTACACGGCCGAGGGTGACGCTGACCTGGACCTGCTTGTCTATGCCAAGCCGGGCGACGGCATCAGCGCCTCTACCCCATCCTACTCTGAGTCCATGGGCTCCTTCGGCGGCAAACTCGCCACTGTCACCTACAACGCTACCTTCAGGGTAATCGGTGGCGAAGGAGCTGTGATAGAAGCTACTGGCGACGGTGTCCGCGTGAGTGGCACTAAGGAGGTGACTGTCTTGCTGGCAGCCCTGACTGACTATGACGACACAGATGCTTCATGCAAGGGAGCCTACGCCGATGTGGCAGCAGAGGCTCAGAGTCGCTTAGACGCAGCAGAGAGCAAGGGCTGGAACACCCTGCTCAGCGAGCATCAGACTGCTTTCCGCAGCTATATGGGGCGCGTCTCCCTGCAACTCGGTGCAGCAGCCAGCAGCCTGCCGACCAACGAGCTCATCGACCGCTACAACTCCGCAGCCAACTCCACAGGCCGCGAGCCCGAGACACTGTTCCTCGAGCAGCTATATTTTGCCTACGGACGCTACCTCGAAATCAGCAGCAGTCTGGGAGTGAATGTGCCCAGCAACCTACAAGGCATCTGGAACAATCTCAGTCAGGCTCCGTGGAACAGCGACATCCACTCTAATATCAATGTGCAGATGAACTACTGGCCTGCTGAGCCCACCAATCTTAGCGAGACCCATCTGCCGTTCCTTAACTACATTATAAATATGGCCGGTCGCAGCAACTGGAAGCGTGCTGCCACCACCTACGGCAACGTAAGCAATGGCTGGACATGCTTCACCGAGAACAATATCTTCGGCGGCATGAGTACCTGGGGCAACAACTACTTCGTGGCTAACGTATGGTACTGCTCCCATCTCTGGCAGCACTACCTCTATACCCTCGACCGCGCCTTCCTCCTCCGCGCCTTCCCCGCCATGTACAGCGCTGCGCAGTTCTGGATGGAGCGTATGATTAACGACCGCGGCTACAGTTCCCTCGGCATCGCGGCTGACGGCACCTATGTGGCCCCCAATGAATACTCGCCTGAGCAGGATGCCCACAACTCAGAGGACGGCACCGCCCATGCCCAGCAGCTGATCTACAGCAATTTCAAGGCCGTCAGGGAGGCTATCGACATCCTCGGCGGCGAAAGCGGTGTGACCGAACAGGAGATAGCCAGGCTCGACACATATATTGAGAAGACCGACCAGGGTCTCCATACCGAGACATACACTGCCAACACGGCTAAGAACGGCCAGTGGACCAACCCGCGCAACGGAGTGAAGAAGGGCGACACGATACTCCGCGAGTGGAAATACTCCGCCTACGACGTGAGCGATGACCCCGGCCATCGCCACCTCTCCCACCTCATGGCGCTCTATCCGCTCAACACCATCAGCAGCGGCAGTCCCTACTTTGAGCCTGCAGTCAACTCGCTCAAACTGCGCGGCGATGCAGCCACCGGCTGGTCGATGGGATGGAAGGTCAACCTATGGGCGCGTGCCCTTGATGGCGACCATGCACACATCATCCTCAAGAACGCCCTCAAGCACTCCACAGCCTACACCACCAACCAATATGCCGGTGGTATATACTACAATCTCTACGACAGTCATGCCCCGTTCCAGATTGATGGTAATTTCGGAGTATGCGCCGGCATTGCCGAAATGCTGATGCAGAGCCACGCCGGATGCATATCCGTGCTCCCTGCCCTGCCTGCCGTGTGGAGCAGTGGCAAGGTCAGCGGTCTTAAGGCCGTCGGCGACTTTGAGGTAGGCATAGAGTGGAGCAATGGCAAGCCTGACATCGTGACTGTCAAGTCCAATCAGGGCAGTCCTCTCTATCTCAGCTATCCCGAAGTCTATGACCGCCAGGTGTCAGTTGACGGAGTGGAACTCGACTGTCAACCCGACGACCACAACACTCTCCTTATCCCTCTTGAGGCAGGTCAGACCGCAACCATTGATTTCAATAATCAGGCTACCAAGATCAGCAGCCGTGAGTCAAGGGCAAAGGGCCAGGAGGTAGATGTTCAGTTCACAACGGTCAATCGTCAGAGTTCAGTAGTCAAGGTCACTGGTTCCGTTGCCCGGATAGTCGTCACCGACACTCTCGGCAATCAGCTGCTTCAGACTGACAAGGCATCCTTCTGCCTCGACACCGCCTTCCCCCGTGTGCTTCTCCTCCGCATCACTACTCGCGACGGCCAGGTCGTGACGAAGAAAATCAGAATCTAAAGAATAATTGACCAAATATAATACTCCGCCTGTGAGATATTGCTCGCAGGCGGAGTATTTATATAATAGAAAAACCTTATTTCTGTAGCAGGCCGAACTCGTTGAACACCTTTACCAGTGCCTTTACGGCACGGTCCACCTGTTCGCGGGTATGAGTTGACATCAGGGCTACCCTCACCAGGGTGTCCTGCGGAGCGCATGCCGGTGGGATGACGGGATTGATGAACACACCTTCCTCGAAGGCCCTCTTGGTCACCTCGAAGGTCTTGACCGTGTCGCGCACATAGAGCGGGATGATGGGGCTCTCGGTATTGCCAATCTCGAAGCCCTCGTCGCGGAAACGCTGCAGGGCGTAGTTGGTCACTGCCCAGAGGCGCTCCAGTATCTGCGGCTCCTCTCTCAGTATCTGCAGGCTCTTGCGGGCGGCGGCAGTGGCAGCGGGAGTGTTGGATGCGCTGAAGATATATGTGCGGCAGTTGTGGCGTATCCAGTTGATAATGCTCTTGTCGGCGGTGATGAAGCCGCCCACCGAGGCAAGGCTCTTGCTGAAGGTACCCATTATCAGGTCCACCTCCTTGGTGAGTCCGAAGTGGTCGCACACTCCGCGGCCGTTGCGGCCAAACACGCCGAGGCCGTGAGCCTCGTCCACCATCACGGTGGCGTCATATTTCTTCTTCAGGCGGATAATCTCGGGCAGCTTCGCCAGGTCGCCCTCCATGGAGAACACGCCATCTACTACGATCAGTTTTACTGCATCCGGCTCGCACTTCTGCAGCTGCGCCTCCAGGTCCTCCATGTCGTTGTGGCGATACTTGAGGTTGGTGCTCATCGACAGTCGGCAGCCGTCCACGATGCTGGCGTGGTCGCGGTCGTCACGGATGATATAGTCCTTGCGTCCGGTGAGGCA
>JAGCYL010000061.1 GCA_017960825.1 Bacteroidaceae bacterium
ATTTCTTTGGTCTGATGAAGAACGAACTCCTATATGCTAACAAGTATGAAAGCATAGAAGAGTTTGCAAGAGCACTAAGAAAATATATAGATTGGTATAACAATAAAAGAATAAAATTGAGGTTAAAAGGAATGAGCCCGGTACAATACCGAGCTCACTACTATAGAGAGTTGAATAATTAATGTCTAATTTAATGTCCAACTTTTCGGGGTCACATCATATTTGCGTTCCCGATTTACTTTTCGTTGAATGCCCATTTACTTTTCGTTAAATCGGGAACGCAAATATCTCCGCACGCTTTTTGTTTGCGCGAGCTCGCTGTTTTCTCCCCCGCCCTCGCCCTTTCTAAAATTCTTCTCGGAGATAACGGGCCGCTGATGGCTGCCATATAAAATAAGATGGCGGCAAGTTTTTGCCGCCATCTCTTATTTTGCCGTCAAATGATTACTTCATCTTCTTCTGTTTGTCGTGGATATACACCGTTCCCTTCGGCAGTGCGTCAGGATTGGATATCGGGCGCCCCTGGAGGTCGAATGACGATTTGACATTGGGCGCTGAGAATTGGGCTTTGTGCTCTGATGATTGGACATTCTCTATTCCCGTGGGGGCCTCGATTAGCTCGAGGGTCATACAGTCAATGTCGGGCGCCCATGCGTCGTTGTTGTAGATGCGCACGATGTTCTCGCCGGGCTCCAGCTCTATCTCGCAGTTGACGGAGGAAGAGGTATCCCAGCTGCCGTTGTTGACATTGAAGCTCTTGACAAACTTTCCGTTGACATCGATGCTGAACCTGCGCTGCTGGGTGGTGCAGTACCATACTGTCATCTTATAGCGTCCGCCGTAGCGACTCCACACATTCTGCCACTGCATATCGTTCTCCGGACGGCTGCCGAGCCATCCCACCTTATATCTGCCTGAGCAACCGTCGGCACTGCTGAAGCTGGCCGCGCTCAGTCCGCTCTCGTGATACTGCGACAGGTATGCCGTCTCTGCCTCATACACGGTGCGCTCCTTGCGCTCCTGGGCGTCAAGGCGGAACACACGGGTGGCATGGGCGGGAATCTTCTGGGTGTAGCTCCCTTCGTAGAGTTGCGTGAGGTCAAGGCCGTAGGTTATGGAGCGAATCTTGACCTTGCCGCCCAGATCGAGCTTGTCGAAGTCCATTGTGTAGCTTACCTGCGCATCGGTGGAGTTATATACGGCTGCCACGCGCATCGTGTCGTACTCACTGATAATGTCGCGCACCAAGAGATATACGCCGTCCTGATTGTCCACCACGTATGCCTGCTTGTAGAGGGTGTCCTGGTTGATGGCTATCAGCTCCTCGTTGGTGAGCAGCTTCAGGGCATTCTTATTGATGCTGGCAAGGTCGCAGCCTATCAGCAAGGGCGAGTTCATCAGGCACCACATGGAGAAATGGGTGCGGTCTTCCTCCGTGGTGAGTCCGCGCCCTACCTCAAGCATGTCCATGTCGTTGTAGTGGCCCTTGCGGCAGAAGGCCGACAGACAGAGATTGTAGCTGATAATATTCTTCACGCTCTCCCACGCACAGTAGATGTCACCAGTGGTGCGCCAAGAGCCCGCACGTCCGTATGCCCATGTGCCGGGGTATGACCAGCGGCAGATATTGAAGCGCAGCGAGTCGCGCCCTGTCTCACGGGCAATCTTCTCAAAGGCGTCGAGCGAGAGTCCGTAGAGCACTCGGTCGTTGAGTGTGTTGTCCTTCTCCTGCAGTTGCGTTCCGCCGCAGAAATCCACCTTTATGAAGTCAAATCCCAGTTCGCCGAACCACCACTGCATGTCCTGGTCCTGATGGTCGTACATTCCGGAGCCTATACCCCAGGGGTCGCCGCTGCCCTGCGAGCCGCAGGTGTTGTAGCCCACGTCGGAGTAGATGCCTGCCCTCAGCCCCTTGCTGTGGATATATTCCACGAGGTCCTTCAGCCCATTGGGGAAGCGCGTGGGATGGGTGAGCAGCTGCCCTGTCAGTGTGTCGCGCTTGCCGAAATAGCCGTCGTCGATGTTGATGTAGCGGTAGCCCGCGTCAAGCAGACCTTTGCTCACCATATTGTCGGCCTGCACACGGATAAGCCGCTCGCTGATATTGATGCCGTAGGTGTTCCACGAGCTCCACCCCATGGTGGGCCCGTCCTTGGTAGTCTGCGCCATGGCTGCCGCACAGGCTATGAGCATTGCGCAAATGAGGTAACTGAACTTTTTCATAGGATTAAACAATAAGGCCACTTAAGGTCATTAGGGTCTTTTAGGACCTTAAGGACTCTAAGTGACCTTAAGTGATTATTTAAGGTAAGTTCTTACTCTGCGCGGAGAGTGAAGCGTGTAAATGCGGTAACGGTGCAATCCTTGTCAGCCTCCTTGATGAAAGCGCTGACAGTCTTGGTGCCGTCCATGATGTAGTCCTGATTGAGGAGGCAATTCTCCTTGTAGAACTTGTTCATGCGGCCCTGAGCAATCTTCTGCACCATCTCCTGAGGCATGGTAGCCTGCTTCTGGGCAGCGGTCTCAGTCTTGATGCGACGGATGTCGTCAGCCTGTGCCTCGGTAATGTTACCCTTGGCTATGCCCTCAGCGATATGCTCCTCGTTCTCAGCAATGTAGAGGTTGTAGCCAGCCTTCTTCAGTGCGTTCTGCACGGCCTTCTCTACCTGCTCCTCGATGGTCTTCTCTACAGCCACCTTCATCTCGTTCTCCTTTACCTGCTCAGGCACGTCAGCCTCAGAGATGGACACGGGATTCATGGCTGCAACCTGCATGGCTATCTGATGACCTACGGCCTCGCCTACAGGAGTGGACAGCTGCACCATCGTGCAGAGCATATTCTTGCCCTGATGGTTGTAAACGGACACATTGTCGCCCTCGATTACATTGTAACCGTCGAGCTCCATCTTCTCACCGGTGATACCGCTGCGGTCAACTACTGCCTGAGCTACGTCGCCATTACCCATGGGCAGTGCTTTCACCTCGTCGAGGGTCTTGCACTTGTTCTCAACAGCGAGGTCGAGGATGTCCTGGGTCAGTTTGATGAAATCGGCATTGTTTGCCACAAAGTCGGTCTCACACTTGAGGGCGATGGTAGCAGCAAAGCCGGGAACAGCCTTGCAGAGCACGCAACCCTCGGATGCCTCACGGTCAGAGCGCTTGGCGGCAACAGCCTTACCCTTAGCGCGGATTACCTCAACGGCGGCATCTATATCATTATTGGTTTCCTCCAGGGCCTTCTTGCAGTCGCTCATACCGGCACCGGTGAGCTTGCGAAGTTTCTGGATATCAGCAATTGTAACTGCCATAATCTAATAATTTATGATTGATAATTTATAATTGATTCTTTTATTACTCTGCAGCAGGAGCCTCAGCCTCAGCGGCAGGGGTCTCTTCCTTAGCAGCAGCCTTCTTGGCGGTAGCCTTCTTGGCAGGGGCCTTCTTGGCAGGAGCAGCCTCCTCAGCGGGAGCCTCAGCCTTGGCAGCCTTCTTGGCAGGAGCTTTCTTGGCAGGAGCAGCCTCCTCAGCGGGAGCCTCTTCCTTGGCGGGAGCCTCAACCTCAGCGGGAGCTTCTTCCTTAGCAGGAGCCTCAACCTCAGCAGGAGCGGCCTCCTCCTTCACGGGAGCAGCCTCCTCCTTCACGGGAGCAGCCTCAACCTCCTCAACAGGAGTCTCGATGCGAGTGCGGGTACGACGGCGACGGGGCTTTGCATCTGCAGCCTCTTCAGCCTCAGCCTCAGCCTGAGCCTCAGCAGCCTCTGCGTCTGCCCTCTCTACCTTGCGCTCCTCCAGACCCTCCACGATAGCAGCACATACAGCATCGAGAATCACCTCTACGCTCTTGGTGGCATCATCGTTGGCAGGGATAACAAAGTCAATATTGCGGGGGTCGGAATTGGTATCAACAATGCCAAATACTGGGATGCCCAGACGGTTAGCCTCGTGTACGGCAATGTTCTCCTTCATCACGTCAACCACGAATACCGCAGACGGCAGACGCGTAAGGTCGGCGATAGAACCGAGGTTCTTCTCCAGCTTAGCCCTCTGGCGGGTGATCTGCAGCAACTCGCGCTTGGAGAGGTTGGCAAAGGTGCCCTCCTCTACCATCTTGTCGATGGTGGCCATCTTCTTCACGGCCTTGCGGATAGTGGCAAAGTTGGTCAGCATACCGCCCGGCCAACGCTCGTTAACGAATGGCATGCCTACGGAGGTAGCCTTCTCGGCGATAATGTCCTTGGCCTGCTTCTTAGTTGCTACAAAAAGGATTCTCTTTCCCGACCTTGCAATCTGCTTCATTGCCTCGGCTGCCTCGTCTATCTTGGCTACCGTCTTGTGAAGGTCGATAATATGGATACCATTGCGCTCCATGAAAATGTAAGGAGCCATTGCGGGGTTCCACTTTCTCTTCATGTGACCAAAGTGGCAACCTGCTTCCAATAACTGATCAAAATTTGTTCTTGACATAGTGTTTTGTTGATTTGTTTACTTTCTTTTTTGGTGTTACTTGATTAACTCAACGTTTTCGTTAAGCCAGGAGAGCAGAATGATGCTTGCATCTATTCAGCCTTGGCGAGAAAACGTGGTTGTGAAGACAACCAACCGCACGGGTAGCCAGATTTCACTATTTTGACAATCTAATCGCCAGAATAGCTCTGGGTCTGGGCGGTTTAGATACTAAACTCTGTTCACACGCGTATATATATAAATAAGGTGTATATACTAACGCTTGCTGAACTGGAATCTGCGGCGTGCCTTTGGACGACCCGGCTTCTTGCGCTCCACCTCGCGGCTGTCGCGAGTCATGAAGCCCTGCTTGCGCAGTGCACTCTTGTCGTCAGCATTTATCTTAACCAATGCACGGGCAATAGCCAGACGGGCAGCCTGAGACTGACCCGTGAAGCCACCGCCGAAGATATTCAGGGTGATGTCATACTTGTCAGCTGCCTCCAGCGTCTCCAGTGGCTGCTTTACCACATACTGCAGGATAGCAGAGGGGAAATACTCAGTGAGGTCTCTCTTGTTTATCGTAATCTTACCAGTACCGGCGGTAACATATACGCGAGCTACGGCGCTCTTGCGACGGCCTAATGCGTTTACTACTTCCATGGTGATAAATTATTTATACTGATTAATATCAATAGCCTTCGGCTTCTGCGCCTCGTGCTTGTGCTCACTGCCTGCATAGACATAAAGGTTGCCCAGGATATGGGCGCCCAGACGGTTCTTCGGCAGCATGCCCTTAACAACTCTCCTCACCAGACGGTCCGCACCGTTCGGCTTTGCCATGATGCTCGCAGGGGTGTTCTCCCTCTGTCCGCCGGGATAGCCGGTGTAGTGAAGGTAGATCCTGTCGGTCCATTTCTTGCCGGTGAGCTTTACCTTGTCGGCATTGATTACGATTACATTGTCGCCGCAATCCACATGAGGGGTGAAATTCGGCTTGTACTTTCCGCGCAAAAGTTTTGCAACCTTTGAGCCCAGACGACCAAGAATCTGATCTGTGGCGTCCACTACAACCCATTCCTTCTGCACTGTTTCCTTGTTGGCAGAGATGGTCTTGTAACTTAAAGTGTTCACTTGTTTGATGGTTTTTGCTTACACTCAGCCGCCCCGTGAGAATAGGACCTGGCTTCGTGCACGTTTGTTACTAATATGCCCCTTGCACGCCTTGCCAGCTTGGCCAAAAGCCGACACGGCAAGCTCAGAGCGATTGAAATTTACTCTCAGAGCCCCTACCATTCGGGACCCTTTGATAATAATCGGCGCGCAAAAGTAGTGATTTTTTGTAAACTGACAAAGTTTTCCCCGTCTTTTTTGGTAAAAACGGCATCTACTACATCACATAAAGCAATATAACCTCTAAACTCTAAACTTTCTCCCCTCCCTCTACGGGAGGGGCCGGGGGTGGGTCTGTCCTTCAGGGGGATAAGAGGGGGGCTGTCTTATCCGTGGTCTATTTGTTGCGGATATAATCAACTATCCACTGCCCCACCTCGCGAGTGCCATACTTGGCACCGCCAGCCACCTGAATCTCAGGAGTGCGCACATTAGCCTCCAAGGAAGCATCCACAGCCTCGCGCACCAGCGCACCCTCTTCCTTGAGGTCAAAATACTCGAGCAGCATAGCCACAGACAGTATCTGCGCAAGAGGATTGGCAATATTGAGACCGGTAGCCTGCGGCCACGAACCGTGGATAGGCTCAAAGACCGGAGTACCCGTACCCGTGGAAGCTGACGGCAGCAGGCCCATTGAGCCGCTGATACATGAGCCTTCGTCCGTGAGGATATCGCCAAAGGTATTCTCCGTGACCATCACATCAAAGAAGCGCGGCTCCTGTATCATGCGCATCGAGGCATTGTCCACATACATAAAATCAGTGGTGACGTCGGGGTACTGAGGAGCCATCTCCTGAGCCACCTTGCGCCAGAGCCGTGAGGACGCCAGCACATTAGCCTTGTCCACCACCGTGAGATGCTTATTGCGACGCAGAGCATATTCGTAGCCCACCTTGAGGATGCGCTCCACCTCTCCTCGCGTATATTTATTGGTGTCGTAGGCCATGTCGTCGCCCTCGTGCTTCTCACCGAAGTACATGCCGCCCGTCAGCTCGCGAATACATATAAAGTCTGCCCCGCGCACCAACTCATCCTTGAGCGGTGACTTATGTATAAGGCAGTCGAATGTCTGCACCGGACGTATATTGGCAAAGAGCCCCAACTTCTTGCGCATGGCAAGCAAGCCCTGCTCAGGGCGCACCTTAGCCGAGGGATTGTTGTCATACTTCGGGTCACCCACTGCAGAGAACAGTACAGCGTCAGCCTCCTCGCATGTCCTGAATGTCTCCTCAGGAAACGGGTCGCCAACAGCATCTATAGCTGCCGCACCACAAAGAGCCGCCTTATAGCTCACCTCGTGGCCAAACTTCTCTCCTACAGCAGTGAGCACATCAACTCCCTGCACCGATATCTCCGGACCAATGCCGTCTCCGGCAAGAACTGCAATCTTAAGTTTCATATCTTTTTATAATTTTCAATCCTTCTAAAGCATTCGGCTTAACTACTTAACCTCTCTACCTTCTTAACTTCTATAAACTATCAACTATGTTCAATACTCCATCTCCACAATCGTAATCCCGGCCCCGCCAAACTGCACATGCTCGTCATGGTAGGAAGCCACCGTGGGCACTGTGCGCAGATACTGCCGTATCACCGTGCGCAGATAACCGGTGCCGGTACCGTGCAGGATGCTCAGTCGCGTGGCTCCGCACTGTATGGCATCCTCTATGAAATAAGTCACCGCCTCTAAGGCTTCCCGGCCACTCATTCCGCGCACGTCAATGTCAGACTTAAAATTCACATTCTTCTGATGCATCGACTCGCGCGTAGCCTTGCCAATAAAGTTGACAGTACTGTCGGTGCCCGTTGTCTTGGGAGCATCCGCCAGCTCAAGGTCATCGGTGGTCACCGTGAGCTTGATCATGCCAGCCTGCACCACCGCCTCCTTACTGTTCAGCTTCACTATCTTGCCTACCGCAGTGCTGCCCTTCACCTTCACGAAGTCGCCCACGGCAAATGAGGCTTCGGCTGCAGCACTGTCGCTCTCCTGTGCCGCCCCGTCCTTGTCGGCAGCGTGTATCTTCCTGCGCTCCTCGCGGCGCTCACGGCGACGGCGTATCTGCTCCATCTTGCGATTGATGGCATCGTCGTTATCAGGAGAAGGATTGAGCACCTGAGTCTTGAAGTCCTCCAGTTCCGTGCGCAGACGCCGCGTCTCCTCCTTCTCAGCCTGTGCCTCACGTATGGAGCGTATGGTATTCTCTATCACCGCGTTACTCTTGTTGAAGAGCTCCTCGGCTCTGTTCTTGGCTTCCTCCATCAGAGCCTTGCGCTCCTTGTCCAGACCAGCCACGCGCGATTCGTAGCTGTCAATCATCTGCTGTAGCGTGCGCTCCTTCTGGTGCACCGCGAGGCGCTTGTTCTCCCAGTAACGCTTGTCGCGAACAATATCCTGCAGATATTTGTCACTCTTTATGTAGTCCTCACCCACAATTGATGAGGCTCGCTCTATCACCTGCTGAGGCAGACCGATGCTGCGCGCTATTTCGATGGCAAACGAACTGCCCGGATTGCCTATCTGCAACACAAACAGTGGGCACATCTCGCTGCGGTCGTAGAGCATGGCAGCATTTACAATACCCTCATGACTGTTCGCATAATGCTTGAGGCTCTGGTAGTGAGTGGTGATGATGCCGTACGTCGACTTGGAAAGAAACACATCAAGCATCGCCTGAGCTATTGCCGCACCTATCTGAGGCTCCGTGCCACCCCCAAACTCGTCGATGAGTATCAGGCTGCGGCTCGAGCACAACTTCATCATATTCTTCATGTTCGTCAGATGGCTGGAGTATGTGCTGAGGTCGTCCTCTATACTCTGCTCATCCCCGATGTCAATAAATATATTTTCAAAAAAACCTGCCTTGGAGTTCTCGCGCATCGGCACCGACACACCACACTGCATCATATACTGCAGCAAGGCCACCGTCTTGAGACACACCGACTTGCCCCCCGCATTGGGACCTGAAATCAGCAACAGGCGCTGCGAGTTCTGCAACTTGATATCCAGCGGCACAATCTCGCGCCCCTGCTTGCGCAGCGAAGCCTCCAACAGCGGGTGGCGGGCCATCACCCAGTCCATCGTCGGAAACGGACTCAGCATAGGCTCCACAGCATCCATCTTGTCAGCCAACACAGCCTTGGCACGGATAAAGTCTATCTTGCCGAGAAACACAAAAGCCTCCAGCATATCCTCTATCTGCGGACGTATAATCTCAGCCATGGCCTGAAGAATCATGATGATGGCACGCTGCTCCTCTGCCTCCAGTGAACGGATGCGGTTGTTTGCCTCCACCACCTCCGTGGGCTCAATAAACACCGTCTTGCCCGTCGCCGACTCGTCATGCACAATGCCGCGTATCTTCCTCTTCATCTCAGGCTTCACGGGAATCACCAGACGACCGTCGCGATAGGTGGGAGTAATGTCCTTTTCCACATAGCCGCACTCCTGAGCCTTATTCATCACATTGCGCAGACTGATGCTCACGCTGCGCCTCGCACCCACTAAAGACTGACGAATCCGGGCAAGCTCAGGCGAAGCATCATCCTTCACCTTACCAAAAGCGTTGAGAATGCTGTCAACCTGGATGATAAGACGGGGAAACACCTTGACCTCCTCAGCCATCTTGGCAAGCAACGGATAAGACCAGGCACCACCCTCTTCAACCTTCAGAAAATCCACTATCGCCCCCAGCGTCTCCATCGTGTTGCGCAGGGCAAACAGATCCTGCTCGTCCAGATACGTACCCTTTATCTGCAAGCGCAGCAGCGACGGACGCAAGTCATTGAAGTTCTGAGTGGGAAAATCGGCATCGCCGTCCATAATACTTCTAAACTCCCTTACCGTGGCCAACTGACGGTTAACCTCCGCTACATCAGAGCCGCAGGACATACGCGCCACCTCGTCCACACCCATCGACGACAGACAGCGCCCCCTCAGCAGGGTGCGTATCTCAGTAAAACCAACCTTGGCCTCAAAGTTCTTAGGGTAAAACATCAGAGTTAGAAGCTAAAATATACTTATGGTCGGCAAATTTACATATTTTTTGGCAATAACAGCCCATCCTGCAACCAATAAACAATAAAAAATACCAACTTTTATCCGTAATTAGAAAAAAAGCATTACTTTTGCGCCGCAAAACCGCTATCGGCTCCGCAACTTTAATCTGGAGAGATGGTAGAGTGGTCGATTACACCGGTCTTGAAAACCGGCGTGCTGCGAGGCACCGGGGGTTCGAATCCCTCTCTCTCCGCCAAAACAAATAAGAAAACAGTGTATCACGCCCGTGGTACACTTTTTTTAGTACCGATAAAACACCTATTTAAAAAAAATTTCGTCATTTTACCGCTCAAATCTCAAACCTCATCTTTAATAAACCTCAAATTTCAAATCTCAAATCTCAA
>JAGCYL010000062.1 GCA_017960825.1 Bacteroidaceae bacterium
AACGAACTCCTATATGCTAACAAGTATGAAAGCATAGAAGATTTTGAAAGAGCACTAAGAAAATATATTGATTGGTATAACAATAAAAGAATAAAATTGAGGTTAAAAGGAATGAGCCCGGTACAATACCGAGCTCACTACGATAGAGAGTTGAATAATTAATGTCTAATTTAATGTCCAACTTTTCGGGGTCACATCACTTAGATTTGTGCGCGTTTTTTTCGCGGCATCTCGTTCTTTGATTTTTTCCGCTCGCTCTTAGATTTTGGGAGAAGGCTGCAAGAATCTGCGAGGTTGGTGCAAGATTTCGCGGGATGGGTGCAAGATTTCACGCAGTTTTTTTGTAACTTCGCAGTGCGAATGAAAATAATTGCGAGAATAGAGACAGACTTCGGCAGCAAATTTGGAGTTCCGCGACAGAGTGGAATGGTGCCGGATTTGCGCGGTCGCGTGGTGTTTGAAAAAGAGTACCGCGTGGCTGAGGCTGTGCGCGGACTGGAGGACTTCGACTATGTGTGGCTGCTGTGGGATTTCAGCGAGGCGCACCGCGAGCAGTGGAGTCCTACGGTGCGTCCGCCGAGGCTCGGCGGCAACGAGAGGGTGGGGGTGTTTGCCACCCGCTCGCCATTCCGCCCCAACAGCATAGGTCTCTCGTCGGTGAGGCTGCTGGGCATTGACTACGATGCCAAGGACGGCCCTGCCCTGCTGGTGGGTGGTGCTGACTTGATGGACGGCACTCCGATTTATGATATCAAACCTTACTTGCCCTACACCGACGCTCACCCCGAGGCGAGGGCGGGCTTCACGCTGGGTAATGCCAATGCCGAGGGTGAGTGGCTGGAGGTGGAAATTCCCGACGCCCTTGCCGACAGGCTGGGCCCGGAGAAGACTGCGGCCCTGCGCGGTGTGCTGGCCGCTGACCCAAGGCCTCGCTATCAGGATGATGAAGAGCGCATCTACGGCCTCTCCTTCGCCGGAGAGGATATACATTTTCGCGTTGAAGGAAGACTCCTCCAAGTCCTTAATGACCTTAAAGACCCTAAAGACCTTAAAAAATGAAACAACCTCTTTCGGGCATGACTCCTACAGAGCTGGAGGCTGTGGTTGCCAGTCTGGGGCAGCCGCGCTTCGTTGCCAAGCAATTGGCACAATGGCTCTATCAGAAGCAGATATTCAGCTTCGACGATATGACTAATGTCTCGAAGAAGGTGCGCGAACTGCTCAGCGAGCGCTACGAGCTGGGCAGGAGTAAGCCCGTGAGGTCCTCGGTGTCGAGAGACGGCACGGTGAAGTATCTCTTTGCCGTGGCTGATGGACGCACCGTGGAGAGTGTGTATATCCCCGATGGCGACAGGGCCACGCTGTGTGTCAGCTCGCAGGTGGGCTGCAAGATGGGGTGCCGCTTCTGCATGACGGGGCGGCAAGGCTTCGAGGCCAACCTCACGGCTGGCGAGATACTGAATCAGATTTATTCCTTGCCGGAGTTTGACCGACTCACCAACATTGTCTTTATGGGGCAGGGCGAGCCTTTCGACAATACCGACGCGGTGATGCGCGCCCTCGAGGTGCTGACTGCCGAGTGGGGATTGGCTTGGAGCCCAAAGCGGGTGACGGTATCTACGGTCGGACTGATGAAGGGCCTGCAGCGCTTCATCCGCGACAGTCGCTGCAATCTGGCTATCAGTCTGCATTTCGCCTTTGGCAACGACAGGGCAGAGCACATGCCTGCGCAGAAGCCCTATCCCATAGAGGATGTGGTGGAGATGCTCAGGCACGAGGATTTCTGCCGTGACTCTGACGAAGAGAATCCACGCGAAGGGTCTCACCAGCGCAGGCTGTCGTTTGAGTATATCCTCTTTGAGGGTCTCAACGACAAGGTGCATCATCTTGACAAGATAGTCAAGCTTCTGCGCGGACTGGACTGCAGGGTGAATCTGATTCCTTTCCACCGCATACCCGACAGTCCCTACAAGGGCGCGACTGCTGAGAAGCTGATGCGCACTCGCAACTATCTCACCTCAAAGGGCGTGTTTGCCACTGTGAGAGCATCGCGAGGGGAGGATATAGAGGCAGCCTGCGGACTGCTCAATACGCGCCACAAAAACGAAAAAGACTAAATCTTTTTGTCATTAGAGAAAAATGTTGTAATTTTACATCGCATTTCTACATACCTTTATTATAATGGATAAAATAAGAATCGGAATCACACACGGTGACCTCAACGGTATCGGCTATGAGATAATACTCAAGGCTTTTGCAGATGCCGAGATGTGCAATCTGTGTGTGCCAATCGTTTACGGCTCGCCCAGGGCAGCCATCTATTATCGCAAGAATCTCAACCTCACCACCAATTTCAAGTCTATCACTTCTGCCACCGAGGCCGAGGAAGGCATGCTCAATATGGTGGTGTGTATAGAGGACGAGGTGAAGATTGACGTAGGCCAGCCTACCGAGGAGGGTGGCAAGGCTGCGCAGGTGTCGCTGCAGAGAGCGGTGTCTGACTGCAAGGCAGGGCTCATTGACGCTATTGTTACGGCACCCGTCAATAAGAAGACTATACACAGTGAGGAGTTCCCTTACAGCGGACACACAGAGTATTTTGAGAAAGAGTTCGGCTCTGCCGGCGACGCCTTGATGATGCTCGTGAGTCCTGCCATGCGTGTGGCTCTTGTGACTGCCCATCTGCCAATTAAGGATGTGGCTTCGGCCATCACGGCGGAGCGTGTGGAGCGTTGCCTGATGCAGCTGCGCAAGGCTTTGAAGCGCGACTTTCTTATCAGCACTCCGCGCATAGCAGTGCTGGGCCTCAATCCCCATTGCGGCGATGATGGTTTGCTTAGTGAAGAGGAGCAGACAGTAATAGCGCCTGCCATCAAGGCTGCCACAGGCAAGGGAGTGCAGTGTTTCGGCCCATACGCTGCCGACGGTTTCTTTGGCGCCGGAATGTATAGCCAGTTTGACGCTGTGCTGGCCATGTATCATGACCAGGGACTTGCTCCTTTCAAGGCATTGGCCAGCGGAGAGGGTGTGAATTTCACGGCTGGCCTCAGTGTGGTGCGCACATCGCCGGGTCACGGCACAGCCTACGATATTGCAGGCAGGGGAGTTGCCGACGAGAATTCTTTGCGTCAGGCAGTGTATGTTGCCATTGATATCGTGCGCAATCGCCGCGTTGTTGACGAGGCGTCGGCCAATCCGCTGAAGGTAGAGCCCGTTGAGCGCCGCGAACGTCCCCGTAGGGATTTCGCAGAGAATGCCGAAATAGCAGAATAGCGTTGTTTCTTTTTCGTATGGACAAGAGATATACTGAGCGTATCAGCCATGCAAAGATTGACCGCCTTTGTCAGATAATCAATGCAGAGTTGTTTCATAAGGAGGCCTATCTGCAGCAGGGCCTCACGGCCAGGATGATTGCCGAGCGCAATGGTATCTCTATGCAAGATATTTCCGCTGTTACCAAGGAGTATTTTGGTGGAAATTTTGCGTCTTTGCTACAGCGTCTGCGTGTCAACAGGGCGTGTCGTATGCTGAGCAGCAAGGAATACGAGAGGATAACATGTGAGAATATCGGGCTGCGCTGCGGCTTCAGCAGCAGGCAGAGTCTCTACAACGCCTTCGCCAAGCTACGCGGCGTTACGCCGGAAGAGTATAGAAAACAAAACCTTAAACAAGAATGAATAGAATATCAATGCTGATGACAGCAGTAATTATGTGTGGCAGTCTTGCCGCTACCCCCGTCAATGACGATTTTGAGTACAGTAATGAGCGCTTTGCCGACCTGCAGATGCTGCGCTATAAGGTGCATGGCTTTGAGGAGCTTAGTCTGCGCGACAAGCAGCTGGTCTATTATCTCAGCGAAGCCTCGCTATGTGGTCGCGACATACTCTTCGACCAAAACGGAGCCTACAATCTTCGCATACGCCAGATGCTGGAGGCCGTCTATACCGACTGGCAGGGCGACCGCACCAGTGCAGACTTCAAGGCTTTGGAGCTTTACCTCAAGCGTGTGTGGTTCTCCAACGGTATCCACCATCACTATGGCTGCGAGAAGTTTGTGCCGGGCTTCAGCCAGGACTTCTTCCGCACTGCCCTTAAGAGCGTCGATGCCAAGAAGCTGCCTTTGGCCAAAGGTCAGACCGTTGACCAGCTCTGCGATGTGGTGTTCCCCGTGGTATTCGACCCCGACCTTATGAAGATGCGCGTCAATCAGAAGGACGGCGAAGACCTCGTCAAGACATCTGCCTCCAATTATTATGGCGACGGCGTGACGCAGGCCGAGGCTGAGGCTTTCTACGATGCGCAGAAGGATACCACCGACCAGGAGCCCGTGATGTATGGCCTCAACAGTCGCCTCGTGAAGCGGGGCGGCAAGCTCGTGGAGCAGCGCTGGACAGCCGGAGGACTCTATGGTCCCGCTATCAGGAAGATTATCTTTTGGCTTGAGAAAGCTGCCACGGTGGCTGACACCCCGCAGCAGCGCGATGTCATCAACGAACTCATCAAATACTACAAGACCGGCGACCTCCGCACCTTCGACTCCTATAGCATCCTTTGGCTTAAGGACACTGAGAGCCTTGTCGATTTCACCAACGGCTTCATCGAGAGCTACGGCGACCCCCTCGGCCTCAAGGCCAGCTGGGAAGCCATCACCAATTTTAAGGACCTCGAAGCCACCAAGCGTGCCGAGAAACTCAGCACCAACGCCCAGTGGTTTGAGGACCACTCGCCCGTTGACCCACGCTTTAAGAAGGACGAGTGCAAGGGCATCTCTGCCAAGGTTATCGTCGCAGCCATGCTCGGCGGCGACCTCTATCCCTCCACCGCCATAGGCATCAATCTGCCCAATAGCAACTGGATACGCAAGCAGCACGGCTCCAAGAGCGTAACCATCGGCAACCTCACCGACGCCTACAACAAGGCTGCCCACGGCAACGGCTTCAACGCAGAGTTTATCTGCGACCCCGTGATAACAGATATTATAGATAAATATGGTGACAACTGCGACGACCTCCACACCGACCTCCACGAGTGTCTCGGCCACGGCAGCGGCAGGCTGCTGGAGGGAGTCAGCGACGATGCCCTCAAGTCTTACGGCTCTACCATAGAGGAGGCCCGCGCCGACCTCTTTGCGCTCTATTACCTTGCCGACCCCAAACTCGTGGAGCTCGGCCTCACGCCCAATATGGACGCCTTCAAGAGTCAGTATTACTATCAGATGATGAACGGCCTCATGACGCAGCTGGTGCGCATCGAGCCAGGCAAGGACCTCGAGGAGGCACACATGCGTGACCGCGCCCTCATCGCCCACTGGGCTTTGGAGCACGGCAAGGCCGCTAACGTCTGCGAGCTCATCAAAAGGGACGGCAAGACCTACCTGCAGATTAACGACTACACCGCGCTGCGCCAGCTCTTCAAGGAACTGCTGATAGAGGTGCAGCGCATCAAGAGCGAGGGTGACGTAGAGGCAGCCCGCCAACTGGTGGAGACCTACGGAGTGAAGGTTGACCCCGAGCTCCACAAAGAGGTGCTCGCCCGCTACGAGGCTCTCGACATTGCGCCCTACAAGGGATTCATCAATCCTGTCTATACTCCCGTCACCGACGGCAAGGGCAACATCACCGATGTCGAGGTCAGCTACACCGAGAGTTTCGCCGGGCAGATGCTCCGCTACTCCCGCGACTACGGCTTCCTCCCGTTTATCAACAATTAGAGTTGACAAGTTGACAAGGTGACGAGTTGACGAGTAAACAACCCCTGTGGGGTTGACAAGTTAAGAGTCAATGTTCAATGTTCAATCAATAA
>JAGCYL010000063.1 GCA_017960825.1 Bacteroidaceae bacterium
ATCGCAACCTCCCGAAAAAATACCGCGACTTCATGAAAACTAAAGCGGACTTCGTGAAAACTAAAGCGGACTTCGTGGAATTTAAAGCGGACTTCGTGGAAATTAAAGCGGACTTCGTGGAATTTAAAGCGGACCTCGTTGGGACGAAAACCGACTTAAATTTCATACGATTTGACTTATTTTTCACGAGGTCGCAGGAAGATTTTCCGAGTCCACATTTTTCCGCAAAAATCTCGAATTTTGCTCTCCGTTAGTGCACATTTGTGCCTTTTTTGTGTCGAAATATTGACGCAACGATACTCTCTCTGCTCTCCACCCCAAACATCGCGAAATAACGGACAAATCTTCCAGCGACAAAACAGGTCAAAAACGGCGCCAAAACGTCAAGATTTTCTATTTTCACCAATTTCGCCGCACAAAATTATGTCAAAATTTTTCGCAGTAGCCTTTGCTTCGTTTTTCCCTTACTTACCCCATTGGCCGAAGGTACTTCCGCTCGGAATAAAGCACAAAAGAGCACATTTACTTTGCTATTCTCTCACTTATTCGTACCTTTGCAGTTTGAAATTTCGATTTTTACGATGGCTTTTTTGCTACGCAAACAATATATGGCGATTTTTCGCGTTAAATAATGTAAACACGCACGCGGAGAAAACATTATTAAAAGCGTTATTGAGCTATATTGCACTAAAACATCAGGTCTTATATGTCAACTTTACTATCCATTATAATCGTCAATTACAAAATGGAGGCGCTAACCTCCAAGTTTGTAAAGAACGAGCTTGTAAAAGTGGCTATTCCGCATAAGACAGTAATCGTGAACAATGCTGCCACCTATGAGAGTGACGCAGCACTATGCAAGAATCTCAATGCTACGTTGGTTAAGCTGAACGATGGCGTCACCCCTGATGACAACGGCAATCTCAAAATTAACGGCAAGTTCAACAACAACGACATCTTTGTAATTTCCTCCGCCGAAAATCTTGGTTTTGCGCGTGGCAACAACCTTGGCGTAGAATTCTGTCGCAAAGCCTTTGACCCATACTATATCCTGTTTACCAACAACGACATAAAGCTTTCCGAAAACAATGTGGTCGGCAAGTTGCTGGAAAAACTTCATGTCACCCCCAAAGCCGGAGTAATAGGACCTAGGGTTATCAGGACAGATGGCATGGAGCAGAGTCCCTGCTGCTATCTTTCATGCTGGGAGCGCGAAGTCGTAAAACACTGGTCCTTCTTATTCCTGTCGAAGAAGAAGCAGAAACGGCGCTTCCACCTGGACTATGCGGAGAATGCTCATGAGGGATTCCACTATTTTGTGCTGGGCTGCTTCTTTATAGTCCGTGCGAAAGACTTTTATAACTGCGGCATGTTTGACTCCAGCACATTCCTCTATGCCGAGGAGAAGATACTGGCCGAGCGCATGAAGGCCATTGGCAAAGGAATATACTACTACCCCAGCGTAAGCGTGATACACGCCCACGGCAGCACGACAAAGAAATACGCCAAGAACAAGATACTGAAATGGCAAAAAGATAGCAATCTATACTACTATCGCGTTTACCGCCATACGCCCAGCCGTGTTCTCTTCATGGCAAAACTGACTAACGGCTTGGTAAGGCTGAAGAAAAGACTGCTATTCTGTTGATAATTGAAAAAATAAAGATATGACACGAAAAACTCTTATGATTGCCGCTATGCTCCTGTGGGGAGTAGTCGGCGCAATGGCACAGAGCCAGATGACTGACGAGCAGGTTGCCACCTACGTGACCACCGAGATGCAGCGCGGCACCAGTCAGCAGACTATCGTACGCAACCTGATGGGCAAGGGCGTGAACATGGCCCAGCTCAACAGGGTGAGAAAGAATTATCTCTCGCGTCAAAACACGATGGCAGAGCTCAACTCGCCCCTGCAGAAGGGCATCGAGCGCAACCGTAAGGCTATGGAGGCGCAGGAAAGCAAGGTGGCCGCTGACCAACACATGCAGCAGATGACTCCAACAGTGCCGCCCTACGAGTCAGTGAACAACGTGGCGCTATACAACGAGCAGACACAAGACTCGCTGCAGATATATATGGAGAGCCTGACCACGGCAAAGAAAATATTCGGTCACGACATCTTTAACAAGGAGAACCTGACTTTCGAGCCTAACATGAATATGGCTACGCCCGCCAACTACACGCTGGGAGCAGGCGACCAGGTGATTATCGACGTTTGGGGCGCAACCCAAAAGACTTTTGACTGCACCGTGTCACCCGACGGAGTAATCGTGATAGAGGATATAGGTCCTATCCGCGTAGCAGGACTCAGCGTGCAGGCTGCCACGTCTGCCATCAAGAGTAAGCTGGGGCAATACTACGGTGGAAGCCGCGTGAGCCTCGCCGTAGGCCAGACACGCACCATACAGGTGCAGGTGGTGGGCGAAGTGGAGGTGCCGGGCACCTACTCGCTCAGCGGACTGGCCTCAGCCTTCAATGCCCTATACGCTGCAGGCGGCATCAATGACATCGGTACGCTGCGCAACATCAAGGTGTATCGCCATAACAGGGTGCTGACCACAGTGGACGTATATGATTACCTGATTAACGGCAACAGTTCAAGCGACGTGCGCCTGCAGGACAAGGACATCATCGTGGTAGGCCCCTACGACTGCCTGGTGCAGATAGACGGCAAGGTAAAGCGCCCGATGTACTACGAGATGCGTGCCACGGAGAGCGTTAAGCAACTGCTGCGCTTTGCAGGAGGCTACACGGGCGATGCCTACACCAAGAATCTGCGCCTCTCGCGCAAGGGCGGTGAGGAAAGGAGTATATACACCATCGGCGAGTTTGACATGGGCGGCTTCGTAGTAATGGACGGCGACGAAGTCTATGTGGACAGCGTGGTGATGAAATATAGTAATATGGTAGAGGTGCGCGGCGCCGTGAACCATGCCGGACAGTTCCAGCTGGGCAATACCATTCAGAGCGTGAAGGAACTGATTGAAGCTGCCGACGGCCTGAGAGAGGATGCATACTTGGAGCGCGCAGTGATGCACCGCCAGAAGGAGGACCTCAGTCTGGAGATGGTGGGCGTGGACCTCAAGGGCATCTTGGACGGCACTGTTGCCGACGTGGCTCTGAAGAAGAACGACATGCTCTTTGTCCCCAGCAAGACAGAGATGAGAGGAAAATGGATATTCAACGTGAAGGGCGAGGTGGTCTATCCCGGCCAGTATCCCTATGCCGATAATACCACGCTGCAAGACATTATCCTGCAGGCCGGCGGACTGACCGACGCCGCCAGTCTGGCCCACGTGAACGTATATCGCCGTATCTCCGACCCCACTGCCACGCAAGACAACGACCTGCTGGCAGAGCAGTTCTCATTCCATCTCGACGAGAACTACAGAATAATCAAGGATACTACATTCTACCTCAAGCCCTACGATGAGGTGAACATTCGCCGCAGCCCGAGCTACGAAGAGCAGCAGAATGTATTTGTAAACGGATGTATCAACTTCTCTGGCTCCTATAGCATGACCCGCAAAGACTACCGCCTGAGCGACCTGGTGAAGGCTGCCGGAGGCTTTACCTCGCTGGCTTACGTGCCCGGTGCCCGACTGACGCGCCGCCTCACCGACGATGAGAAACTGCAGCGCGACAATGCCTTCCGCCAGGCACAGATACAGCTCTATGAGCAGGCCATGCAGGCAGAGAACGCAAAGATGGACTTTGAAAAGGCCGATACCCTGCTGAGCATGAAGATGAGCCTCGACGACACCTACCCAGTAGCCGTGGACCTCGACAAGGCCGTGGCCAATCCGGGCGGCGGCTACGACATCGTGCTGCGCAAGGGCGATGTGCTGACCATACCGCAGTTCACCAACACCGTGAAGGTGAGCGGTGAGGTAAGCTACCCCATCAGCATGAACTACAAGAAAGGCGAGAAGCTGAAATACTATATCAACCACGCGGGCGGCTTCGCCAACAAGGCCAAGAAGAGAGCCGTGTATGTCGTTTACGCCAATGGCGCCGTAGAGAAAGTAGACCGCAGCTCCTCTAAGGCTGTGCAGCCAGGCTGTGAGATTGTGGTGCCCACCAAGGAAGAGAGTCAGAAACTCTCTACCGCAGAGAAAATGGCCATAGGCACCGGCTCCGCATCAATTGCAACAATGATTGTCAGCTTAATCAACCTTCTGAAGTAGTAGAAAAGGACAACCTATCATGGAAAACAAGAAGAAAAACAACATAAACATCGGAGAAATAATTCGCAAGATTTTAGTTCGCAAGAAACTGATGATCCGCAATCTGCTGATTGCTGCCGTAGTGTTTAGCGGACTGATATTATGTGTGCCGCGCACATACACCTGTGAGGTAACCATGGCACCAGAGTTTGGCAACACCTCGCCCAACGGTTCGCTGGCTTCGATAGCCTCCAGCTTTGGCGTAAACCTGGGCAACGATGTGCAAACCGACGCCATCTCGCCGAGCCTCTACCCCGACCTGCTGGAGTCAAAGCAATTTGTGGTCAGCCTCTTCCCCGTGAGAGTGAAGAGTCAGGACGGCCTGATTGACACCGACTACTACACCTACCTCACTAAATACCAGAAGAAGACGTGGTGGAGCCAGCTGGGCAAATGGCTCAAGAATACCATCAAGGCGTTGTTCTCCAAGCCCAAGCCTAAAGACAAGGGCGACTACAAGCACGCCGACCCGTTCCACCTGAGCGAGGACGAGTATAACCTGGCTGAAAAGATAACCGGCAAAATCAACTGCTCTGTCGACCGCCGCAGCTATGTCATCACTATCCTTGTGACCGACCAAGACCCCCTGATTGCCGCCTCTATGGCCGACACCGTAAGAGTGCGACTGCAGAATTACATCACCGAGTACCGCACCAGCAAGGCACGTGGCGACCTCGACTACTATACCAAGCTCTACAACGAGGCCAAGAAGGAATACGACAGGACGCTGAAGGAATATAGCATCTATGCCGACAGCCACCGCGACATGATTCTGCAGACATACATCTCGCAGCGCGACAATCTGGAGAACGCGATGCAAATGGCCTTCAACGTATATACTGCCGTCAGTCAGCAGCTGGAGGCAGCCAAGGCCAAGGTGCAAGAGTGCACCCCCGCGTTCACTACGCTCAAGTGTGCCAGTGTCCCCGTGAAACCCACTGGTCCCAAGAGGGTTATGTTTGTTTTGGGCATGCTTATCCTCACTTTCATCGCCACTGCCTACTACATCGTGAAGGGCGACAAGATAAAGAAAGCGATAAAGAGTTGAGAAACATTGAACATTAAACTCTTAAACTCCTTTGGCCTTTCATCTCTCTGGAAATAAGAAAAAGATAGTCAACAACCTGTTGTGGGCTACCGGCGGCAAGGTGATAAACCTTGGCGGCGCACTCATACTTGGTATTATCGTAGCACGCTATCTGGGACCGGAACAGTACGGCCTGATGAACTATGTCATTAGCTACGCCTTCCTCTTCCAGACCCTGGCGTGCTTTGGCATCGACAGCATCGAGGTGAGAGAGGAGGCCCTCGGCAAAGTTCCTTACACCACCATCATAGGCACCGCCTTTTGGATAAAGGTGGTGTTTGGCATAATTTGCATCGCTCTCTCGATAGTCACAGCTATCATAATGAGCGAGGACGCCTACACGGTGGGCCTTATCTCGATGTACTCCTGCTACATCGTGTTCAACTCCTTCAACGTAATCCGCAACTACTTCACCAGTCTGGTGCAGAACAAATATGTAGTCATCTCCGAGATATTCCGCACCTTCGTCGGCATTGCCATCAAGCTGACGCTGTGGATGATGGACTGCTCTCTCACTTGGTTCTTGGCTGCGTTTGCGTTTGACTACGTGCTGCTGGCAGGCGGCTATGTCTCGTCCTATCGTCACAAGATAGGGCGGCTGAAGGAGTGGCGCTTCTCCCTACCCTACGCCCGCTTCATGCTCAAGGAGTCATTCCCGCTGTTGCTCACCAATGCCGCCGTGATTATCTACCAGCGCATCGACCAAGTAATGATTGGCACGATGGTAAGCAAGACCGATGTGGGCTTCTTCTCCGTCGCTGCTAAATTCGTGGAGGTGATGATATTCATTCCCGCCACCATCGCCCATACCATTTCGCCGATATTGGTGCAGATAAGGCAGAAGAGCGAAGAGGCCTTCCGCATCAAAAGCCAGCAATTCATGAACATATCGGTATGGCTCTGCATCTTCTGCAGCATCGCCGTGTCAGTTGTATCATACTGGATAGTGCGCTACACGTTTGGCACCCTATATCTGCCTGCCGTAGCCATACTGCAAGTCCTGTCGTTTAAGATGGTTAGCGTGGCGCTGTCGCATGCCGGCGGAACGATGGTTATCGTGGAGCGGCTGCAGAGGTGGGTGTTCTTCCGCGACGTGTTTGGATGCATCGTCTGCGTGGGACTCAACTGGTGGCTGCTGCCTCGGTACGGTGCCATCGCCGCAGCCTTCGTTGCCGTAATGGCTAACCTCGCCGCCGGCTACATTGCCGATGCGCTGATACCTGCCTACCGACATATCTTCCGCCAGCAGACCAAAGCCCTGCTGCTCGGATGGCGCGACTTGATACATATTAAAGAACTTTTAAAACACTAAATACATCTCACCATTTGACAACTTAACAATTTACAATTTTATATTTAACTTTTGCCGCTGCGCTCTCGCGGCTCCTTAAACTTTCATATGTTCTTACTGCCGTTAATATATTTCAGTCTGCTCTCCTATTACCTCTACAAGAGACAGGAGGGCTTTACTGTGGCTGTGTATATCTCGGCTCTCTACGCCATCACCGCCCTGTGCGCTGTGTTCACCATTCTCAACGGCTACATGGGCGAGGACGGCGGCATCCTCTTCGACAACAACAACGCTGAGTTTGGCGTGGTGCCCACCCTGCTCTACTGCGCCCTGCTGACGGCCACGATATGGCCCTTCACCCGATTCAACACCACCAAGATAAAACACACAGAGCTTACCAATCCCCTGGTACTCGACATCTTCGGGGTAGGCATGATTCTGATGCTCGTCCTCAACATCTACTTGGTGGCCGACTCCACCCTCGACATCCTCAACGGTGACTTTGCCGAACTGCGCCACAGTGTGTACGAAGGGGAGGAATCGCCTGCGAAACTGAAGGCGATGAGCATGCCCGTCATCTACTATATCTATCTTTTCAACGCGGTCACCATCTTCGCTCTTCCCTTAGCCTTCTATAATATCACCCACCACCGCTGCGCATGGTGGTTCAATGGGCTACTGCTGCTGACCTCGCTGTCCAAGCCAATAGCTGCCGTGCAGACTGCCGACCGCACCGAGATAGCGTTCTGGGGCATCATGGCAGCCTTGACCTTGGTCATGTTCTGGCGCGAGATAACCCTCAAGGTGAAAATCACTCTCGTTGCCGCCTCCGTGCCATTCATAGCCGCAATGGCCATATACCTTAGCGCCGTCACCACCGACCGCTTCGACAAGTCCTACGCCGGCCCTGCTGCTGCCGCCATGCAGTACGTAGGGCAAGGCTATATCAACTTCTGCTACTTTTGGGAGAACGCCAAGTCGGACTTCATCTCCACTGAGCGCGAGTTTCCGTTGTGCAACCGCATGCTTACCGGCACCGTGTCAGACAGCGACAGACGAAATGTGCGCTCTGCTGAGCACGGGTTCTTTATCAGTGTTTTCCCCACCTTTATCGGCGATGTGCTGCTCGACCTCACGCTGCCCGGACTGATTCTGTGGCTGCTGGTCTATATAGCCATCTGCTATCGGTTCATACCCAACACCGAAGACCTCGATACCACCATACATGCTGCCGACTACCTCGTGGTCTTTATGCTGGGCATAGTGCCATCCTTCGGCATATTCTATTATCGGTTCTTTGACTTCCAAAGCACGATTATCATCTTAGGCGTAGCCATTGTTACATTCATATCCAAGCACACATTTTCCCTGTCCGACGCGGAGGACGAAGAGCCTGACAGTCTGCCTTGCGAGCTGCCGGACCAATCTGACAGGACAGAAACCATTCACTCTTAAATATAGTCTGCTGAAATGTCGTACAACTACTCTGTGATAGTACCCTATAGCGACAGATACCCCCTGCTACTGAAGGCGGTGGAAAGTATTCCTGATCGCGAGGACATACAGGTAATCATTGTCGATAATGCTCCGCAGTCCCTCCCGCAGTCCAGAGTGCCGGTGAAAGAGCGAGCCACGGTAACATTTACCACCTCCTCACCTGCCAAGGGAGCGGGGCATGCTCGCAATATTGGCCTCACCTACGCCAAAGGGACATACCTCCTGTTCCTAGACTCTGACGACTACTTCACGCCAGAAGCCTTTGAGGCTTTCGACAAGTTTCTCAACCAAGACTACGACATAGTATATTTTGATGCCGGCAGCATCAAGCTTTCTGATAACAGCGAGAGCAAGCGCCACTCCACTATCCACCAAAGGATAACAGACTATCTCGTCACAGGTGACGACGACCCTCTGCGCTATGACTTCGTCAACCCATATTGCAAAATGGTGCGCGCTGCACTGGTGTTAGAAAACGATATTCAGTTCGGAGAGACACGAGTAGCCAACGATTCCCTCTTCTCTGTGCGGATTGGACACATGGCCAAAAAGGTGACAGCCTCTAAAGACGTCGTTTACATAATAACAGAAGGGGGCGTCGGCACCTCCCTGACCCAACTCCGTAGTACCGAGGACCAGTTTACCCGCTTCACCGTTATCATTAGCAGGTACAAGTTTCTTAAAGCTATCGGCAAGGAGCATCTGTGTCCGCGGCTCTATACTCGCGTCGTACGCGCATTCATTAACTATGGTGCGAAAGAAGGACTTAAATGGCTCCGGTATGCCCATAGACAGGGAGTCAAACTACTATTAGTATATTAAGCCATGACCTACCAATACCTCAGTCAGTCAGACATCTACACTGCAGAATACCGCGCTTTTCTGGAAGACTACCACGGCGAGGGCAGCTATGAGCAGAGACGTGAACGTATGGAATGGTATTGGCAGCCAGGTGATGATGGCTTCCGTGTGCTGACTGCCAAGCAAGGCAAGGACTACGTAGGCCAAGCCTGCGCATACCGAGTTGAGGCCTGCATCAACCAGCAACCCCATGAGCTATGGTGGGGAGTGGACTCATTTGTCCTGAGCTCCATGCGAGGCCAAGGCATCGGCAAGGCTTTGCAGGGTCAGCTGCATCGCGATCTTCCCAATTTCTCCTCAGCATGGTATTCGCCCACCAACGGAGCCATAAAACGGAAATGCGGTGCCCGCCCCATTATGACATTCCCTTTTGCCTATTATCCTACCTCATGCTATTTCAGCATCCTGCTGGAGTTAATGCTTAAGAAGGCCATCAGCAACAAGATAACCTTACCACACCTGCGGCTGCCACATCTCTACACGAGACTCAACACTCTCACACACAAGTCAGACCGCAGCTACATAATCGCTGAGCTTAGCATAGAAGAACTGCCCTCACTGGCTCCTTTCATACAAGCATGTCTGGCCGGCGAACCATTCCATATTATCCGCTCTGAACAATATCTACGATGGAAATACATTGCCTCTCCACAAACAAGATGTAGGGCGCTCACAATATCTAAAAACAAGTCCTTGGTAGGGCTGGTTGTTTTCTCGCAAGCGAGCAATAATCTCTTCGTTGCTTCTACAGTCCGCACTGTGAAGATATACGAGAGTGTCTTTACAAAAGACTCGGGCCTGACGCATCGCCACCTCCTCTTGGCGGTTGCGAACTACCTGAAGCAACACCATGAGAAAATTGACGGCATACAGTCTCTCCAAAATATCAAATACCGCCCCACATTGGTCTATCCTTTCTCCGGCACGGAATTACTCTCAACCATCAATGTCGGCAAGTTATCCTCCGGGTATATCACCCTGATCGACCAAGACATGGAGCACTGATGAGGTACAATATCTTATACGTAACATGTTAGTAAAAAGAATAATCAATAAAATAATCCAACAATTTGAGGTAAGGCGTATTCCCACAAAAGAGAAGGTGGTGTACCTAACCTTTGATGACGGTCCGGAAGCAGACACCTTCCGCTTTGTCCTTGACGAACTGGACAAATACGACTACAAGGCGACCTTCTTCTGCCGTGGCGACAGGGCAGCAAGAAGTCCTCAGCACATAGAACTGTTACGACAAAGAGGACACGCTGTAGGCAATCACTCCCACTCCCACCCCAACGCATTCAATGTGCCTGCAGCCACATACGTCGCAGACATTGAGCAGGCAGACCGCATCCTGCACACCAAGTTGCTTAGGCCACCGTACGGAAGCCTGACACTCTCCACGTGGCTACAGCTGCATAAGAAATACCGCATGGTCTATTGGTCATTAGACTCGGAGGACTCCAAACTGGAGAATTTCAATCATCAGCAAGCCCTGGATAAGCTGAAAGCAAAGACAAAGAAAGGCGACGTGGTGTTATTCCATTTCTGTCAACGCCACGAAAAAGAGACACGCCAGTTACTGCCGGAGTATCTCGCGTGGCTGCATAAAGAAGGATTTAAGAGTAAAGGTCTTCGCTCGTAGGATGGTAGCGCCTCATATCACTTCAAAACTTGCGGAATGTCAATTGTGCGGTGTCAGAACGCAAGACTAACGAAGTGCTCGTGAGCTTATCCAGAGCAAATTTGCCATTCCCAGGCACACCATATTTTGCCAGTTCTTCATAACCCACGATATCATCTTTAGGACCGTGATATACAGTGCCAATCAGTAGGCTGTCGGCCGTACGGCGGAAGCGTGAAAGATAACTGCTGCCTGCGCCCCTGAACTCCATCAAGTCAAGCTGCACACAATAGTAGATTCTGCTTTCCTTACCTTTTTCTATCCTGCCATCGGGCAGATGCTTCCACTCCGTCAGTTGCCACATTCCTGCAAACTTGCCGTTGTTCTCCACCTTATCGCAACTGGTAAATCCGCATATCACCGTTGCTGCTATCAATATCTTTGCAAAAACTTTTTCCATCTCTTTATTTCTTTTTGAAGGCACGATTCCATACCACGGAAAGCTGGACTCCATTACTGCGCCCTAGCAACTGTCCACTATTATGACCGTAGGCCAGTCCGAAGGTAAAGTCTTTCAGGTAGCGAGGCTGATACAGAGCCTGCATATAGAGAGTCCATCCGTGCTGAGTGTCAATCAAGGGAGCGCTGTAAGTTCCCCAGCTGCGCTGATGACTGTACAGGATGCGGTAGCCCAACTCGTCGGCAGGATGTCCCATGATACCGAAATGGTGCGCCTTCACGCGGTTGTGGTGGACAGTTATCACTCCGTCATTGTAGATAGGCGAGATAATGAGTCCACTGCCGTTTACGAAGCCTGCATGCTGCCATGCACCATAGGTGCCGTGGCCCCAATAGCCGTCTTTGGCACTGACTTGGTCGGGGATGTTGGCTGTTCGGTCGTGATAAATAGGGCCGCTTTGGTGCTTGGTATAGAGATATTCATATACCACGTCCGACACCACGGGATTCTTGGGCAGGTTGAGCTCCAAGCCCCACAGCATATCCTTCCAACCATACTGCACAAAGACCTGGCTGTGGTCCTCAAAGTAATGCTCCGCATAGCCGCGCGCACCCCATCCGTTTCCTTTGTAATCGAGGCTGAAATGCCACGAGCCGGTCACATTGCCCATCTCGTTGGAGTAGATGCCGTCGGTGGGGTCGTCGCCGCTGAGCACCAACACATGCCAGAAGGCTCCGAGGTCAGACTTTAGTTTGAGTGTCTTATCCGGCTGCCCTTTGACATAGCGCGTTCCACCGAACTGGGTGTTCATCTCCAACCCCGCAGTGAAACTAAGGGGAAATTTCTCATCATTACCAATGCGCAGCCATCCTGCCTTAGTGTGATAGAGCGTATTCTTTGTATAGGCGGCACCATCCCGCACAAATTCACGCTGCCACTGGTTGTCGGTATATAATCCATAGCCAAGACGTCCCTTTATGGCAAGCCAATTACCCGTACCGGGTATAGTCCAGAAATCGGGCACTTCCAGGCGTACCTGTGGTATAGGGCGAGCATTGATACCGGAGGCCAGTCCACCGCTGCTCAGCAACTGATTTTTCAGTTCCGACAGCCGCTCCTTGGCTCCGACCGAAAGGCGCACCCTTTTGTACTGCACATCAACATACGCCTGCTGCACCACGAAGCGCGAGTCCTGCTTCTGGAACACTGGAGCCATCTCCAGTCCATAGCCCACCTGCCACTTACGTCCCAAGTCATCATGCTGGTCGCGATTTAAGCCGATACGCATCGATGCCCACTTTGTTCCTGCAGAGGCCACACCGTAGCGATTATTGCTCATCCAATAAGGCGCAAAGTCGCCATGACTGCCTGTCGCCGTCATCTCTGCCTTAAGATGCAGGGTGTCAGTCAGCCGCGACCACACTTTGTCCTCTGCCTGTGCCGCAAAGGCCACAACTGCTGCGCATAAAAAGATTGTCTTTTTCAACATAATTACTACCTTATTTATTATTATCTTCCTCACCGAAGTCCAGATCATCGGCAGTAGGATAAAGAAAATCGTTATACGGGAATCGCTGCACATGCAGCTGGCGCACTCTCTGATAGAGTAGCAGGCGGAATGCGTCTATGCCCTCCCTGGTCAATGCTGAGATAAAGACGCAATCATCACCCATCTTGGCAATCCACGACTGCTTGAGTTCGTCCATCGTCATATTCTCCTTGGTGGCAGGCGTCAGGTCAAACTCATCCTTTTCCACAAAAGAGTAGGCATCCACCTTGTTAAACACCATCACCATCGGCTTTTCAGCGCACCCCAGCTCCGCCAGGGTTTTGTCAACCACGCTTATCTGCTCTTCAAAATCAGGATGACTCACATCCACCACATGGAGCAGCAAGTCTGCCTCCCTCACTTCGTCAAGCGTCGATTTGAATGATTCCACCAAGTCAGTAGGCAACTTGCGGATGAAGCCCACCGTATCACTTAGCAGAAACGGCAGGTTCTGCACCGTCACCTTGCGCACCGTGGTGTCGAGCGTAGCAAAGAGCTTGTTCTCGGCAAAGACCTCACTCTTAGCCATAAGGTTCATCAAAGTTGACTTACCCACGTTGGTGTAGCCCACCAGCGCCACCCTGATGAGGCGGCCTCTGTTCTGGCGCTGCGTACTCTTCTGCTTGTCAATCTCCGCCAGTCGTTTCTTGAGCAGCGACATGCGGTTGAGTATGATACGGCGGTCCATCTCCAGCTGCGTCTCGCCGGGACCGCGCAGTCCCACCGAGCCCTTGCCTCCGCCGCTGCCGGAGCCGCCGCCCTGGCGCTCAAGGTGAGTCCACAGTCTGCTCAACCTCGGCAACATGTAGCGATACTGCGCCAGCTCCACCTGCGTCTTGGCATTGGCAGTCTGGGCGCGCATGGCAAAGATATCCAGTATCAGCGTTGTGCGGTCAAGGATTTTAACCTTCAACTCCTTCTCAATATTACGTAGCTGGCGGGCCGACAGTTCGTCGTCAAATATAACCATACCCACCTCGCGCTCAGCCTCGGCCTCAGTCTCTATGTAGGCACGTATCTCTGCCAGCTTACCCGAGCCGATGTATGTCGTAGTGTTTGGCCCCTCGGCTCTCTGCGTAAAACGCTTCACAGCATGAGCCCCTGCTGTCTCGGCAAGAAACTCCAGCTCGTCAAGGTATTCTGCAGTCTTGCGCTCATCCTGCCGCGAGGTGACGATAGCCACCAGCACGGCAGTCTCCGCTTGAGCCTCAGAGATGATGAATTCTTTCAAGGAGTAAAGAGGTTAGGAGTAAGAAGTAAATGCTACTTCACCTGAATCACCAGATAGCGGCTCACGCTCCAGAATGAGGCGGGGTCAATGATGTGCAGGGTGTAGGTCTTGTCGTCATTCTTGTCGAGCGAATAGCTGCCCTTCGGGTGAGTGGTCAGCAACTTGGCCGACTTGGAGCCCAGCGGTATGGACTTCACATTGCGTACGTCAATCTCAGTGAAATAGCTGGTGTTGACACCCTGGGCGAGCACATCGCCCCGCTTGAGGATATCGTGATCCTTCAGTTCGCGCTTTGTGCCAAACACATACCATGCCTTATTCAGTTCTTTGTCCTGCTTACTGATGGTGCGAGCCTTGGCCTCATTAGCCTGAGTGAGGTTAGCCTTGTCCTGCACCAGGTTAGCCTTGTCATTGGCCAGCTGTCCTATTTCCGTAGCCTGCTCCTTGATTTTTATGTCGCGTGCGGCCAGTTCGGCAGTCAGCTTCTCTATCTGCAGCGTCTTCTCGTTGAGCTGTGCCTGGAGTGTCTCGATGGTCTGCCTCAGATTGGCGGAATTTACATTACTGTTCTTCAGCTGCTTCTCCAGCTGCTCGATGCGCTCCTGGTTGAGCTGCATGGTACGCTGGATGAAAGCCATTTGCTCGCGGATATCATTGGCAGCAGAGCCCTCCACGCCGCCACTCTTGATGGCGTTGATGCGCCCCTGAGCCTCAGTAATCTGGTTCAGACCATCCTGAATGTCATTAACTGTGCCGAGCAAATTATTGATCTCAGCATCCTTCTGGTTGAGGATACGGCTCACAGAGTCGCCATCCACAAGATTTGCATTCTTGCCGCCCTGTCCGCATGAAGACAGCAGCACCACTGCAACAGCAGCAAAATAAAATAGGTTTTTCATGATTTTAGGTATAATATGTTTAGTCGTTAGTCGAACCGATGATTATCACAAACTCACCCCTTGGCTCATTGGTCTGGAAGTAGGTTAGGGCCTCGCTGACAGTGCCGCGCACCACCTGCTCATGCACCTTGCTGATTTCGCGGCACACAGCCACCGGTCTCTCCCCTCCCATCACCTCAGCCATCTGCGTCAATGTCTTCACCACGCGGTAGGGGCTTTCGTATAGTACCACCGTGCGCTGCTCGGCGGCCAGTTGCTGCAAGCGCGTCTGGCGCCCCTTCTTCTGAGGCAGGAAACCCTCAAACACAAACCTGTCGCAGGGCAGTCCGCTCGCCACCAATGCAGGCACCAATGCCGTAGCGCCAGGCAGACACACCACCTCCACGCCTCGTTTCACGCACTCTCTGGCCAACAGGAATCCGGGGTCGCTGATGCCCGGAGTGCCGGCATCGCTTACCAGCGCCATCGTCTCACCGCTCTTCAGTCGCTCCACGAGGGCAGCCACCGCCTTGTGCTCATTGAATTTATGATAGCTCAGCATCGGCCGGTGGATATCGTAGTGCTTCAGTAGAACAGAGGATGTGCGGGTATCCTCGGCCAGAATAACATCCGCCTCTTTCAGCACACGCAGCGCACGCAGCGTGATATCCTCCAGATTACCGATAGGCGTAGGTACAATATATAGCATACAAGTGCAAAGGTATAAATAAATTAGGAGTTAGGAGCTATGAATTCGTAGTTTTTAGTAATTTTGCAGCAAAATACACCATAACTCTCTAACTTTATAACAAGTTAACTTGTCAACTCGTCAACACATGAAACCCATAACCTTTGACTCCTTCATTCGCGCAGCCTTGATAGTGCTCGCCATAGTGCTCGTGGTGCTCGCCGTCGATTATCTGAGCGTAGTGCTTGTACCTTTCTTCGTAGCATGGTTTCTGGCTTACCTCGTCTTCCCCGTTGTGGAGTTTTTCCAGTACAAGGTGCGGCTGCACTACCGTGTGCTGGCCATCATAGCCACACTGCTGCTCATCGGTGGCATCATAACAGGCGTGGTGATGCTCATCATGCCCTCGGTAACCGACGATTTCCAGCGCTTCGTAAAAATCGTTGACAACTACCTGCGCCATAAGTCCTACGACAATCAGGTGGAGCAGTTCATAGCCAAATACTTCAGCCACACCAGCGTGAGCAAGCTCCTCCACGACGGTCAGTTTATTGATTTGTTCAAGACCATCATGCCCCGCATGATATCCTTCTTACAGCACACCGCGGGCCTCATCATCAGCATCTTCTCATGGGGCATTGCCGCACTGTACTTCTTCTTTATCCTCTACGACTACGAGCGCATCAGCCAGAGCTTCCATGCAATGGTGCCACGCCGCTACGCCCGCTTCACTGCGCAGCTCACCACCGACCTCAAGAACGGCATGAACGCCTACTTCCGTGGCCAGTTTATCATCTCCCTGTGCGTGGGCATACTCTTCTGCATCGGCTTTACCATCATCAACTTCCCTCTGGCCATACCTATGGGCCTGCTCATCGGAATGCTAAGCTTCATACCCTACCTCCATGCCTTGGGCCTCATACCCGCACTGCTGCTATGCATACTCAAGTCGGCCGAGACAGGCCAGAACTTCTGGCTCGTGGCAGCCGGTTGTGCAGCAGTGTTCATCATAGTGCAGATAATACAGGATGCCGTGCTCACTCCCAAGATTATGGGCAAAGCCATCGGCTTGCCGCCCTATCTCATCCTACTCTCGCTCAGTGTGTGGGGTTATCTGCTCGGCATCATCGGTATGATTATCGCCCTGCCTCTCACCACCCTCATCGTCTCCTACTACAAACGATACATCGTCAAGAGCGAAGAGTAGCTCTGCCACCACAATTATAACAATACCATGCGAGCCCCGGACGATATCGCCCGAGGCTCGCATGATATTTGGACGGCAGCGATTATCTAACTATGATCTTCTGCTGGTTGATGATATATACGCCCTTAGGTAGAGAATTGAAGGGTTGAAGAGTTGAAGAATTGAAGTCTGAAATGTTGCGGCCTTGCAGGTCGTAAATTGATTGACCATTAACAATTGACGATTGACCATTAGCATTGGCGATGCCAGTCGGGTCATCGGGATTAATGAAAAGGGTGGCGGTGCGACCCTGACTGCGCTCGTCCTCACCCAATGAGGTGGAGAAGAGAATGTTGGAGAAGTTTATTTGTAGTAATTTGTTCATACCCCCTTCCCTTTCGGGCACTCCCCCTATCTTAGAGGGAGAATTATTTCCTTCTATTTCTGCGGTATTATCTCCCCAGCCGAGGTCAAGGGTCAGCTCGCTGCGGCCGACGGGCAGCTTGTGCCTGGCACTGGAGTAGAGGGAGACTCGGTACCGCTGACCGTTGTTTTCCAACTCCTGAATCTCCACATCGAAGTCGGGGATGGAGCGGCTGACATCAAGATTGTCGATGGTCATGCCCCCGGGCA
>JAGCYL010000007.1 GCA_017960825.1 Bacteroidaceae bacterium
CTCTCGCGCAAACAAAAAGCGTGCGGAGATATTTGCGTTCCCGATTTAACGAAAAGTAAATGGGCATTCAACGAAAAGTAAATCGGGAACGCAAATGCGCGAGCTCGCGTTTTTTTTCAACGAGCTCGCACTTATTTTGTGTAAGGTCTGCTTTATTTTTCGCGGAGTCATCGCAAGATTCTGCGAGAGTGCGCTAAACAATAATAGCGTGCTTACAAATCAAAAGCCGACTTTGCGAGCGTTTTCACCTTATTTATATTAATTATTTGGCTTTCTCTTGTTTTTTTCGTAACTTCGCGACAAAGTAAGGACAAAGTAAGAATGATATGCGCGAGTATGACTATCTGATAGTTGGTGCCGGTCTTTACGGCAGTGTGTTTGCCCACCGTGCGAGGATGGACGGTAAGCGTTGTCTGGTGATTGACAAGCGCTCCCACCTCGGCGGCAATGTGTACTGCGAAGAGGTGGAGGGCATCAATGTGCATAAGTACGGCGCCCACATCTTCCACACTTCCGACAAAGAGGTGTGGGATTTTGTCAACGCCATAGTGCCCTTCAACCGCTACACCAACTCGCCTGTGGCCAACTATAAGGGGCGGATATACAACCTGCCGTTCAACATGAACACTTTCTACCAGATGTGGGGCACACTGACTCCCGCCGAGGCTAAGGCCAAGGTGGAGGAGCAGCGCCAGGAGGCTGTGGAAGCCATGCGCCGCGCCGGTGTCAGCGAGCCGCGCAACCTGGAGGAGCAGGCCCTGCTGCTGGTGGGGCGCGATATCTACGAGCGGCTCATCAAGGGCTACACTGAGAAGCAGTGGGGACGCCCCTGCAGCGAGCTGCCGGCGTTTATCATCAGGCGGCTGCCGCTCAGGTTTGTGTTTGACAACAATTACTTCAACGACTCCTACCAGGGTGTGCCCATCGGCGGCTATAACCGCCTGATTGACGGACTGCTGGAGGGGGTGGAGACCAAGACAGACTGCGACTTCTTCCTGGACCGCGCTCACTGGACAGCCCTTGCCGAGCGCATCGTGTTTACAGGCAAGGTGGACGAATATTTCGACTATCGTCTCGGGCGACTGGAGTACCGCACCGTGAGTTTTGAGCAACAGACTCTCAACACGCCCAACTATCAGGGCAACGCCGTGGTGAACTATACCGAGGCAGAGGTGCCCTACACGCGCATCATTGAGCACAAGCACTTCGAGACCTTCGGCCAGGCGGTGTACGACAATCCCAAGACTGTCATCTCCAAGGAGTTTTCCACGGAGTGGGCCGAGGGCATGGAGCCGTACTACCCCGTCAACGACGAGCGCAACAACCGGCTGGCAGAGCAGTATCGCGACATGGCAGCCCATGAGGACGGCGTGCTCTTCGGTGGCCGACTGGCGGAGTACAAATACTACGACATGGCTCCGATAGTGGAGAAGGTTCTCAAATCTTCATATAAGCTATGAAGGATTTAAGAATTGAAGAATTAAAAAATTGAAGCCATGAAGGATTGAAAAAATGAAGTTCTTCAATTCTTCCACTTTTCTTTTTTTCAATTCTATTTAAACTCATACACTTTTTCAGCGGAAACGAACCTTTGTCTTAATATTTATGTGTAACTTTGTGCACAAAATAACATAAAGCAGATGATTAGACTATCCAAGTCCATTGTAGGAAAGAAAGAAGCCGAGGCTGTGGCGCACGTGATAGAGGACATAGGCTATCTGGGCATGGGAGCTACGGTAGGCGAGCTTGAGCATGCTCTGGAGGACTATATCGGCGGAGGGCGCAAGGCCCTGTGTGTGAACAGCGGCACTGCGGCGCTCCATCTGGCTCTGCAGGCGGTGACCAAGCCCGGCGATGAGGTGCTGGTGCCGTCCTTTACCTTTGTAGCCAGCTACCAGGCCATTACCGCGGCGGGCTGCAAGCCCGTGAGCTGCGACATACGCCCTGACACACTGACGCTTGACCTCCAGGATGCAGAGCGGCGCATCACCCCTCGCACCACCGCCATGATGCCGGTCTATTATGCCAGCAACTGCTGTATGGCTGACGAATATCAGGCCTTTGCACGCAAGCATCAGCTGCGCCTCGTGGAGGATGCAGCCCACGCCTTTGGCTGCACATGCAAAGGCCGCAAGATAGGCTCCTTCGGCGACGTGGTGTGCTTCTCGTTTGACGGCATCAAGAATATCACCACCGGCGAGGGCGGAGCAGTATTCACCGCCGACGATGATGTGATACAGAAGGTGAGCGACGCCCGTCTGCTGGGAGTGCAGAAGGACTCGGAGAAACGCTATGCCGGCAAGCGCAGCTGGCATGCCGACGTGGTGGCCCAGGGCTACCGCTATCATATGAGCAATATCTTTGCCGCCATCGGACTGGTGCAGCTGCAGCGGTTTGAGAAAGAGTTCGCCCCCCGTAGGCGAGCCCTCGCCCTGCGCTACACACAGCTGCTGAAGGACACGCCCCATGTGCTGCTGACGCCAATGGACTACGCCAACGAGATTACTCCCCACATTTTCGCCTTGCAGATCCTCGACGGCAAGCGCGACAGGCTGGAGCAGCTGCTGAAGGAGCACGACATACAGTACGGCATACAATATGCCCCCAACCACCACCTCACATACTTTAAGGAGGACGTCGATTTGCCAGTGACCGACAAGGTGTATTCGCAGATTATCTCCCTGCCGATGCATCCGGACCTGAGCGATGAGGAACAGGATATTATTTGCAAACTAATCAATTCACTATGAAAACAATAATATTGGCCGGCGGCTTCGGCACTCGCCTGTCGGAATACACAAAACTAATCCCCAAGCCGATGGTGGAGATAGGCGGCAAGCCTATCATCTGGCACATTATGAACCATTACGCCCGTTTCGGCTACAAGGACTTCGTGGTGGCGCTGGGCTACAAGGGGGAGGTAATCAAAAACTACTTCCTGCAGTATTACGCTCAGAACAACGACTTTACCATTGACCTGAGCAACGGCGCCGTAAACTACATCAATGAGCACACCCGCGACTGGCGCGTGACTCTGGTGGACACCGGAGCCGGCTCTATGACCGGCGGCAGGGTGCTGCGACTGAAGGACATCATCGGCAACGAGGACTTCATGCTTACCTACGGCGATGCCGTGAGCAATGTGGATATCAGCCAGTTGGTGCAGCGCTACAAGCAGGCCGGCAAGCTGGCTATGGTGACCGCCGTCCATCCCACCGCCCGCTTTGGCGAGCTGCAGGTTGACGACGAGGACTTTGTGCGCTCGTTCAAGGAGAAACCCCAGGTGAACCAAGGATGGATTAACGGCGGATTCTTTGTGTTAAGCCCCAAGGTCTTTGACTATATTGAGAACGACCTCACCACCTTCGAGGCCGAGCCCCTGGAGCGACTGGCTGCCGAGGGTCAGCTCAAGACCTACAGGCATGAGGGATTCTGGCAGTGCATGGACACCGTGCGCGACCGCGATATGCTCAACAAGATGTGGGATGAAGGAAAAGCACCCTGGGCGTAGATAATGGGCAATTGATAATTGACAATTCCTATAAATGGCCACCTACGATATACGACCATTGCAGATGCGCATGCTGCAGGTGCTTGAAGCCGTTGACCAGACATGCCGCAAGCACAGCCTGACTTATGGCATCTTCGCCGGCAGTCTTATTGGAGCCGTGCGCCACAAAGGCTTTATACCGTGGGACGACGACATGGACATCCTCATGCCACGCCCCGACTATGAGCAGTTTATAGCCCATAGCCGTGAATGGCTGCCCGAACCATACGAGTTTGTGTGCACCGAGAACGACCCTGCGTACCCACTGCCTTTCGGCAAGGTGCAAGACGCCTCGACCACACTTATTGAGCGCGTGCATCTGAGCTATCTGGGCGGAATCTATGTGGATGTCTTTCCTCTCGACGCAGTGCCGTCCGCTCCCCTGACACGCCACCTGCATTTCTGGCGATACGGCCTGCTTCGCCAAGCCCTCTACTGGGTTCACCGCGACCCCTACAAGCATGGCCACGGCCCAAGCTCATGGCTCCCTCTGCTCACCAGGAAACTTACGACGATGGAGAAGTTGCAGCAAAAGATTCGCCGCTTGCTGACAAAGTACGACTATGAGTCATGCTCGCTTGTGGCCGACTATACCGACGGGCTGAAAGGCGTGATGCCCAAGGAGGTGGAGGGCGTGTATGCCCCGTATGAGTTTGAGGGAAAGACCTTCATGGGAATAAAGGACTATGACTATTATCTGACCCAGATGTACGGCGACTACATGAAGGTGCCTGACGGCGACCACCAAAAGCAACACAATTTCCATATACTCGACCTCAACCATTCATATAAAGATTATCAAAAAAAACAATAGACATGCAGAACATCTTAACCAATGACATCAAGCACACACTCGGCGGACTGTCGGCCGAGGAGCGCTCCAAGTTTCAGGACTCCACCGTCCTTATCACCGGCTGCGCCGGCTTTCTGGGCTACTACATGATGCAGTTCTTCGCTGCTGAGGCAGACGAACTGGGCATCAAGAAGATTATTGGCCTCGACAACTTCATGCTCGGCATGCCGGGCTGGATAAACGCACTGAGCCAAAATCCCAAGGTGGACATCCGCAAGTTTGACATCATCAAGGACAAGATTGAAAACATCGAAGGAGCCGACCAGGCAGACTTCATCATCCACATGGCCTCGATAGCCTCACCGATGTTCTATCGCAAGTACCCCATTGAGACACTCGACGCCAATATCTGGGGCTTGCGCTCACTGCTCGACTTCTATGCACCGCGCGGAGTGAAAGGCTTCCTCTTTTTCTCGTCGAGCGAGCTCTACGGCGACCCCGACCCCGCCCAGGTGCCCACCTCGGAGGACTACAACGGCAATGTGTGCGCCACAGGGCCGCGAGCCTGCTACGACGAATCAAAACGCTTCGGCGAAACGATGTGTATGCTCTTTGCCAAGAAATACGACATGCCCATCGGCGTAGCCCGACCCTTTAACAACTATGGCCCCGGCATGAGGATTGGCGACAAGCGCGTGCCTGCCGACTTTGCAATGGCCGTAATGGAGGGGCGCGACATCGAGATACTGTCAAACGGCACCCCCACCCGCACCTTCTGCTATATTGCCGATGCCGTATGCGGATACTTCAAGGTGCTGCTCCATGGCAAGTATGACTACTTCAACATAGGAATAGAGAAGCCCGAGATTACCGTTGCACAGCTCGCAGAAATCTATGTGAAGCACGGCCGTGAAATCCTCGGCTATACTGGCAAGGTGAAGTACGCCACGTCTGACGACAAAGACTATCTCACCAACAACCCTCTCAGGCGCTGCCCCAATATCGACAAGGCACGCCGTATCCTTGGCTACAACCCCTCTATCTTTGTAGAGGAAGGAGTAGGACGCTTTTTAATGTATCTTAAAGAAAGTAACGAAAGAGAATACAAATGGTAATCACAGTTTTTGGGCTTGGCTTTGTAGGACTGACCACCTCGCTGGGCTTTGCAAAATACGGTCACACAGTTTACGGAGTAGAAGTCAGCCAAGAGCGACTCAACACCATCAAGAGCGGAAAGCTGCCATTCCTGGAGCCCGGCCTCGACCAGGCGCTCAACGAGTATCGCGGCAACAGATTCCACCCCATTAGTACCGACCAACTCTCCATGGCAATCCCCGCCAGCGACTGCATATACTATTGCGTGGGTACGCCCTACGGAAAGGACGGACAGGCAGACCTCACATACCTCTTTGGGGCTATCGACCAGACCCTCCAGGCCAGGGGTGCGACATCTAAATATCAGGTGTTGGTAGTAAAGTCCACCGTGCCCCCCTCTACCACGTCGCAAAAGGTGATACCCTACCTCCAGGCTCAGGGCATCACCGTCGGCACAGACCTGGGCGTGGCCAACAACCCCGAGTTTCTGCGCGAGGGCCACTGCTGGGACGACTTCATCCATGCCGACCGCATCGTGTTGGGTGTGAGCGACGACCGCTCCGCCACCCTGCTCCGCCAGGTCTATGCCACCGTCAAGGAGCCCGTGTTTTGCGTTTCGCTCAACACAGGCGAGTTCATTAAATATCTGTCCAACACACTGCTTGCCACGCTCATCAGCTACAGCAATGAGATGAGCCTCGTGGCCGACACCATAGGCGGCATCGACGTGGCCGAAGCCTTCCGCATCCTCCACCTGGACAAGCGCTGGGGGGGAGCCGCAATGGCCAGCTATGTGTATCCCGGCTGCGGCTATGGCGGCTACTGCCTGCCCAAGGACACCAATGCCCTCTACGCAGTGAGCCGCACAGCCGGCTTCGATGCGCAGATACTCCACAATGTCATTGCCACCAATGACAACATGCCCCAGTTTATGGCCGACAAGATTATCCGTGCCGCAGGTCCTGACAAGAGTCAGACCATCGGCATCCTCGGTCTCTCCTTCAAGCCAGGCAGCGATGACGTGCGCGACACACCCAGCGCCAAGGTCATCCGTGCCCTGCTCGACAAAGGCTACACACAAATCATTGGCTACGATCCCGTAGCCAACGCTGAGTTCCAGAGGGTCTATTCACTGCCCATAGCCTATGCCGACACCTACGACGCGCTGCTCAGCAAGGCCCACACATTAGTCATCACCACCGCATGGCCTGAGTTTGCCGACGTCAGGGAGCGGGCTGATGGCAAACCTATCGTCGATTGCCGCTACATGCTATGAACGTTTTGATTAAGTCAAATGAGCAGAATGATGCTTGCATCAATTCTGCCATGGCGACAAAAGGTGATTGCGAAGAAATCAACAGCTTGCTCGACCTTAGTCCCGAGACACGTGATGGCTACGCTATCTCCGCCCAGATGAAGGAAGTGTGGGCCATACAGCTCGACATGTTCCACCACCTCATCGAAGTCTGCTCTCAGAACAACCTGCGGTGCTGGTGTGATGGTGGCACATTGCTTGGAGCCGTGCGCCACCATGGCTACATTCCCTGGGATGACGACATTGACGTATGTATGCCACGCCCCGACTACGACCGACTACAGGAGCTGGCGTCCGAGGTATTCCAGAAACCTTACTTCTTTCAGACTGCAAAGACTGACAAGCACTATTACCGTGCACACGCCCAACTGCGCTACGACGGCACCGCCGCCATACGACCGAGCGACAGCTTCAGGCCCTTTCATCAGGGCATCTTCATCGACATCTTTGCTTTTGAAGGCGTACCCGCCGACAGGCAACAAGCCGCTGACGTGGTAAAGTGGGCCAACCACCGCATGAAGTGTCTGAAGGCCATCGACTACCCCATCCTCACCTCTGGGCGCATCGGTCTTGTCTTTAGAAAAATAAATTGGAAACTAAAGGTGAGGAAAGAAGGATTCTACAATCTCTTCTCTCCCATTGAAGAAGCCTACAGGCGTTGTTCGTGGGACGAAGCAGAGTACGTGGCACAACTCGGCATCGACGGGTGTCGTTTCATATTCCCTAAGCACATCTTCGATTCGACTCTGTGGATGCCGTTTGAGCAGACAGAAGTGCCCGTGCCTGCCGGTTATGACGAATTTCTGCGAATACAGTATGGTGACAACTACATGACACCCGTACAGGCTCCCACCAATCACGGCGGACTGATACTGGACACCGCCACAAGCTATCAGGATTTGCTGCCACAGGTACGCAAAGACTACCGCAAATCACAACTCAAGCGACTGATTGGAGTTAGTCGATAGCCTGCATCGCCTGTTTAAGGAACTGCCCGTCTCTCAGTTTGTCGCTGACAGCCTTTACATTCCGGCGCATGGTCTGCATTTGCTCCAGAGTTATCTGGGGCAAAAGTTCGTCCAACTCGCTGAGAGTATCAATGCATAGCCCGATGCCCATGCTTTCTATTATTGGGGCTACTGCAGCCTGTTTCCATACGATGACCGGCAGTCCTGCACGCAAGCAGAACGACACTTTGTGTGGACTGTTCCATCGCAGGTATTCGCCAAAATTGCCGCTACAGGTGTCGAGCGAGTCGCCGTCCCACACCAGTCCAAAGTCGCCATCTACATGGTCTATAAATTCCTCTGCGGGCATGAAGTTGTAAACTCTGACATGAGCCGAGTCCTCCAGCCCCGGCAGCCCCTCTCTGTTTCCGAAGATATGCAGGTCATAGCTGGAGATGACTGCGCCCACCTTTAACAGAAACGTATTCTTACGGGTATTGAGTGCCCCGGCATATACCAGCACAGGCCGGGGATGAGCGGGCGGCTCGGTAGTGCGATAGCTTTTGGAGCGATAGTCAAAGAGGCCCAACGCGCCCAATGGCTTTGTAAAGCCATGCTCACTCAGCCAGCCCTTCATGGTTTCGTTAGACGCAATCACAGCATCAGCATGCATCAGACGGGATATCTCGTGCTCCACCGTGAGTTTCTTACGGCGCATACTGCCCAGGTCGTGGATAAGCGCAACAGTCTTTGCCCCATGCAGATGAGCCACACGGCAGATAAAGGAGAAATATTTCTTTACCGGATATTGAAGTAGGATGCGGTCACCGCGACGCATCATAAAGCAACTCTTGACCACACCAAAAAGGTCAAGGAAGAATGTCACCACCTTATTATTATATTCCGTGCGACGGAGTCCGAGGTTGACAGCACCCATTTGTTTCAATGTTTCTTCATTATCAGTCTTGGCCTTATTGCCGGCCTTATCCATAGCACGGTAGTTACGGGATATATAACAGAGACGCGTTTTCATTTGGCAATTTAATGAGTTTATGAGTTAACAAGTTGGCGCTTTGTTCTCGCTTCACACTTCAAGATTAAACTCCAGCTCGCGCTTTTTCTGGTAATGGGTCCAGAACTTTCGCCTTGCAGCCATGACGATGGTGACAGCCTCCTCAGCATTGAAGCCGCGCAGCTGGGCATACCTCCTGACGAGGAGTTCGATGAAGTGCTTCGGCCCCCACAGACGCACGAAACTGCGGCAGCCGTCCTTCATGTTGACGGGACCGAAGTGCATGCGGTTGATATCAACAACTGAGAAGTGATATCCTTCCCACTCGGTACGCTCGCCGAGTGAGGAGCCGGCTTTCTCCCAGAGGATATTGCCGGGCGAATAGTCGAGATGGAGCACCTCGCTGTCGTGCATGTGGGCTGTGAAGGCTGCCAAGGCTTTTGCCATGGGGACATAGAGGTCCTCCGCAGCATCGCCCATCTCATACATACGATGGCTGTAGGGGCACTGTATGCTTACGAACCACGAGTGTCGGAGCAATCCCATACGGCGGTCCTCAATGTATGCCACGGCTTCGGGTGTCTCGACGTTTTTCTCCAGAAGGATGGCGGGGTATGTGTAGGCTCTCCTGCCCTTGGGTGAGCGTATGCCTGTAGAATAGATGAAGTTGGCGGGGAAGGGTGGTTTCTTGTAGCGCTTGACGTTGAGCTGTGTGCCGTCGGGAGCAACGAAAAGCTTGATGAGATTGCGCCGCCCACCGTATATATACGTCCCCTCGGTGTCCATACACTCGGGAATTCGGGCAATGAATGACCGCAAGTGCTCGTATCTTGGATTTATCTCTATCGTTCTCATAATAGCTTGTCATACACGCCCAGCACCTGTGATGCCACATTGCTGTTTTCGAAACGGCGGATATAATCCTTGCTCTTGCTGATACGCTCCTCGCGGTCCTGATTGCCGAAGAGCGAGAGACTGATGCCTTGGGCCAGAGCTTCATCATCGTCGGGGTCGACATAGATGTTGTATGGCCCACCGGCCTCTTCAAGGCAACTGCCCGTGCAGGCTACCACCGGCAGCCCACTTTGTATGGCCTCAATTACGGGAATACCAAAACCCTCATAGCGCGACGGATATACGCAAACTTCCGCTCCCTGGTACAGCACAGGCAATTCTGTGTTTGACACCTCATGAAGGATGAACACTCTGTGGCTCAATCTATGCTCGTCCACATACCGCTCTACCATTGCGGTGTATGGCGTATGCCGCCCTATAACGACGAGAGCTATATCCTCTGGCAGGTGGCGCAGTGCTTTCACTGCCAAGAGGATGTTCTTACGCTCCTCTATGGTTCCTACATTGATGATGTATCTGTCCGGGATATTATATTTTGTCCTTGCATTTCGGAGCTCTTCCTCAGAGACTCGCTGCTTGAAGTGTGTGCCGCAGCTCTGGTAGATAAGGTCTATCTTGTCCGCGCTGACATTGCCGTAGTGCATTATATCACGCTTGGTACACTCGCTGATGGCTATGATACGGTCAGCCTCAGCTATAGTCTTGCGGAATTTCCAAGCATATACCTTAGCGTCTATCCAGTTGTAGTATTCGGGATGGCGGAGGAAGATAAGGTCGTGAATGGTAACAACGGTTTTGATGCCTGCCTTCCTGATACCGACAGGCAACTCCCCCGAAAGGCCATGATAGATTTCTATGCCATCGCGCTTCAGGTCGGCCACGATACCGTGGGTCCTCCAATAGTCGCCTCTTATCTTGGCTATGAGTGACGGATGCTCCGTGTCGCCTACACTCCGAGGATAGACAAAGGACATTGTGTTAGACGTGCGGACCATCTGGCGGAGGTCGGCCTTCCCACCATTCGGAGCATACAGCCTCAGCTCATATCTGCCTTCAGCAGCGGCAGCAAGGTCATTGACCAAGGTGCGCCCGTATGCTCCCAGACCTGTCCTGTTAGCCACAATGCGTTTGGCGTCAAATCCTATCCTCATCTTTTCCTTATTTATCTGAACTGACCAGTTTGAATAGTTTATCGGAGGGCCTCACCTTCTCGGGCACTGCTATTGACACATAGCGCCCCTGTTCGGCATGGTCGATAGGGTCATAGTCGTAGCGCATCTCATCGGCTGTGACATACACGGCACCCGTTGTGGGGCCTGTGATGAGCAGGCGGTCGCCCTTATCAAGGCTGGCGGCCTCCAAGAGAAATTCGGCCACGCCAATCTTGGAGAAATATTTCACTCCTCGACCCACATATACTTTCTTCTGCGTGGCGTTGGAGCCGTAATTGCTGTTCCACTCGCCCAGTGTCTGGCCGAGGTAGTATCCGTCCCAGAATCCGCGGTTAAATACGGTGGCAAGACGCTCGTCCCACTGGTCTTTCATCTGCTCAGTGGTGGAGCCGCTGAGCGCTGCATTGAGTGCCTCCTTGTAGCACTGCACCACAGTGTAAACATATTCGGGGCCACGCGCACGTCCTTCTATCTTAAAGACCGTCACTCCCGCCTTGACCATACGGTCAATAAAGCGGATGGTCTTTAGGTCCTTGGGCGACATGATGTACTTATTGTCCACGTCAAGTTCCACATCTGTCTCGCGGTCGCGCACCGTGTAGCTGCGACGGCACACCTGCAGACATGCCCCACGGTTGGCACTGGCGTTGAGGTTATGCAGACTGAGGTAGCACTTGCCGCTGATAGCCATGCACAGTGCCCCGTGGCAGAACATCTCAATCCTGACTCTCTCACCACCGGGGCCGAGGATATTCTGCTCGTCTATCTGGCGACTTATCTCCGCCACCTGATCCAGGTTCAGTTCGCGGGCCAGCACCACCACGTCGGCATATTGGGCGTAGAACTTAAGAGCCTCGATGTTGCTGATATTGAGCTGAGTGGACAGGTGTATCTCCTGCCCTATCTCTTTGCAGTATTGCAGCACAGCCACATCGCTGGCTATCACCGCAGAGATACCAGCCTCCTTGGCTGCATCACAGATGGAGCGCATCAGCGGCAGGTCCTCGCCATAGATGATGGTGTTCACGGTAAGGTAGCTCTTCACCCCTGCCTCAACGCAGCGGGCGGCTATGGTGCGTAGGTCGCCCAGCGTGAAGTGGGCAGCAGAGTGTGCCCTCATATTGAGGCTCTCCACACCAAAGTAGATGGAGTCGGCTCCCGCCTTGAGAGCAGCCGAGAGCGACTCCCACGACCCCGCTGGGGCCATTATCTCATAGCGACCATCATTCATTCTCCTACCTATTCGCTATATAGTCGTTGAGCCAATCGCAGTGGCGACGCAATTCGTCGTTGCGCGGCAGATGGGTAGCCAGCCACTCGTAGCCCTCCAACTCTGAGCCTGAGGCATTGAGCACGTATGTGCGAGTCGACCAATCGTAGTAGAACTTGCTATCATCTTTCTGCGGCACAGCGGCCAGACCGTAGTAGCATTTCTTCAAGCGCTGGAAGTCAGTGGTATTGCGTATGGCCAGGCGGAGGTACTCAATGGCCAGTTCATTGAGATTATTGTGGTGGATGTCTGCGCCCGACCAAGAATACTCGCTTATAGCCCAGAGGTCACCGGCAGGCGATGCCTGGAAACACAGGTTTGCCATCTTGTAGGCCACATCTGCCAGCTCGTTGCCACGCACAGAGGACATAAGCTTCTGCAGCTGCGCCATGTCCTTACAGAACTGCAGCTTCACATTGCGATACTCCTTGATGTCGACATCATCCATATAGCTATAGTTCTCGCGCTCAAAGTCATACTTGCTCACCGTGCGCAGGTTGAGGTAAGGAGCGATGCCCTGAGCCTGCAGCAGTTCCTGCGACAAATTCTCCAGATAAGTTACAGCCCTGTCCCACTTGCCTTCTCTGAGCAACTTGGTTCCAATACGCTCCTGCACCCACTCATTCATATCGGTATTAACAAACTTCATCAGTCCGGCCGACAGCTTGTCGCCGGCAGGCGGATTCTTCAGTTTGTTGAAGTAGTCTATCGCCTCATCGGCCGACCATACGTGGTCGAGAAGTTCATCATAATTGTAGTAGTTATCATCCGAAACCACTGTGCCAAAGGCACTAATCACCAACTTCTTGGCAAAGTCATTGCCCAGCGAGTTGCAGTAATCATAGAGATGCGTAGGCAGGTCAAACTCACATATCTCATACACATTAACATGCTCCGTTGATTTCCCCTCTTCACCTTGCTCTCTGAGATGCGCATTCATCAGATTCTCCGTCTCAGCCAGCAGATAGTCGGTGAAATTGTCAGGTCTGCCAGCCGCTTTGAACGAAGATAGGAACTTGAAGTAGCGTGCAAACTCCTTCTCCTGCACCGTGCCTTTCATCTTGAGAGCCTTGTCAAACGCCTCGTAAGCCTTGTCGTCATTCTTCGCGGCATAGTAGAGAAAACCCACGAAGTCCTGCCACATAGCCAGGTCCTTCACCTTCTTCTCTGCCACCACACGCTCTGCAAAAGACAGCATCCTGTCGTAGTCCCTGCGCACCTGCGGCCATATCTCGCCACCCTCGCCGCCATTGGTCATGGCGTGGAAAATATAGTTGGCATAATCCTGCATCACATAGCCCAGCATACGCGAGTCCTTATTCTTGGCATAGTAAGCCTCCAGCTTGTCGGGGTCGAGCAGTCGGCTGACGCACTTGTTGATACTGCGCTGGTCGCCGATGGCGTCAAAAATCTCCAGAGCCTCTGCGTACTGCCCCCTGTGGTAATACACTCCACCCATGTAGCCGCGCGCCCTGCGCTTGAGCGGACTCTCCTTCCACTTGCTGGCAAAATTCTTCCAGTTGGTCTCCACGTCGTCATAACGTGCGGCGCAGTAGAGCGTACGCATTCTCAGGTACACAATGCGTTCGTCCAGTTTGCCGTTGTTCTGCAGGCTGGCAATCTTGTACAGCAGCTGGGTGTAGCTGTCCACCGTGGGGCGCTCATAGTCCCAGTGGTTCATCCAAGTATTCAAATTATACAAGGCATAATTCAGTTTCAGATAGTCCAGCGCCACCTGGTCGCCCTCCCTGTAAAGGGCTGCCACCAGCGCATTATCCGAATTGGCAGGATCTTGATAATCCTTGGCGTCAGCATCCTCAATAGCCTCCTTCAGACCCTCCAGGGCCACACTGTGGCCGAGGTACTCGTACCAGAACGCGGCACTCTCCTCCACGGCGCTCACACCCGTCTGCTCAGGGTCGAGCGGCTGCATCAGACTAAAGTGATTACACATGTCGGGACCCCAGTAGTCGCCACCGCAGGCCATAGTCCTGACGCCACACAACAATACCAGTGCACAGGCAAGCAAGCCACATCTTGCCACCTTACTCTTTACTCCTTCAATAAAGTTCTTTGATTTCATAGTTGTTATCTTTTAAATATTTACTGTCAAGATGATATATCACCACTTGGTTGCACACCCCGCTGCGACTGCGCTCCAGCATGTCGCGCACCATGCATAGGGTAGCTGCCGAAGGCTGCTCATGTCTGATTATGTCGCCGGGATATATGCGCTGGCCCGCGGGGTCGGCAATACCGTCGGCAGGCGCTGCCATATACGCCTCGCAGCGATAGTGGGTAGAGTCCAGTCTACGGAACTTCAGTGTATCGCTCAGGTCCACGCCCCTCACTATCTGACGGAACTTATGATTTTGGAATAGCAGGTCCCAGCAGTACACCGGCAGCGCAGCACACAGCGGCAGGTCATAGCCCTCCAGTCGCGGCAGATAAGGCTCCACCGCCTTGGCTGTCAGGATAGAGTTCTCCTCCGCCTCGTCACCGAAGTTGCCCACGTTGTACACCATCAGCACACCTTCATCCACTGGAGGCACCGCCTTGGCCAACTGGTGCAGCCTGATGGTGGCCGACAGAGTGCGACCCTGCCCGTGGAGCAGCTCGCGCAACTCGCGCAGAAAAGCAAAGTACGCTGCCTCGTCGGTGCCCACCCAGTCATAGTCCATCTGCACCTGCTGCGCAGTGGCCAAGCCGTTCTGCTCAGTCATCTGGTCTATGCGATTGAGCACCAACTCCGCAAGTTCATGCATGCCCACGGTGTCGCGTAGCGCACCCGGCTCGAAGAACACCGTCGGAATCACCTCCACGCCATGCGGCACAGAGTCTTCAAAGAGCAACGTGTTGGCAGGCATCAGCCCTATGGCATTCTCCTTACTCCTTACCCCTGAGCTAATCACATCAAAGAAATGCATATACATCTTCCCCACCCGTGCCTCTGAAAGGAACACGCGCTCCGCCGAGTCAAGGCTGAAGGTCGTACGCCAGTAGTACACCGACGGCTGCGGATTGGCCACGCTCTTCGGTTTTCTACCACACGATAGCACCATCAGCACAGCCATTGCAACCAAATATAATATGTACACGCGCGTGCATTTCATATATACACTAATCCGAATTTATGCCACAAAGATAGCAGAAAGTTTTCATACCACCAAACAATAGTAGGGAAATAAGATAAACAAAGCAATAGGTCGCACTTTATTTTGAGGGAAGAGGCTCTTTGCTGATAAGAAGTCGCTGTCTTCCCGAGAATACACTTTTTCCTGCGCAATTTGTTGCTTAGTTTTGAGAATTGTCTTACTTTTGCACTGAATATCCAATGAGAAACAATGCCTTACACGTATGAATATCCAAGGCCTGCGGTGACAGCCGACTGCATAGTGATAACAAGAGAGCCTGTGCCGCGGGTGCTGCTGATTGAGAGGGGCAATCCCCCGTTTAAGGGTTGTTGGGCTCTGCCCGGCGGCTTCATGGAGATGGACGAAACGACGGAGGAGTGCGCCGTACGTGAGCTGGAGGAGGAGACAGGTCTGAAGGTGGACACAATTCATCTGGTGGGAGCCTACTCCAAGTTGGGGCGCGACCCGCGAGGACGCACTGTGACAACGGCATACCTGGCTATCGCTGACGAGGCTACGGCCGCTACCGGCCAAGATGATGCTGCGAAGGCGCAGTGGTTCCCGATTGACGCCTTGCCCCCTCTGGCCTTTGACCACGCTGACATTATGCGCGACGCCATTACGACATTCAAACACCTGACATTATGAAATACCTCACTTCCATTATCGCCGCTTGCTGCCTGATGATGACAGCTTGCGCACAGAACTCAAAAGAAACAAAACTTCAATCAACAAAAGGTTCACAAAACATGAAAACATTGGTTGTCTATTTCTCGGCCACAGGTAACACTAAGGCAGCGGCCCAGCGTCTGGCAAAGGAGCACGGAGCCGACTTGTATGAGATAACGCCGGAGGTGCCCTACTCCGCTGCCGACCTCGACTGGCGCGACAAGAACTCACGCTCCACACTGGAGATGCAAGACAAGACCTCGCGCCCTGCCATCAAGGGGCGCTGCGAGAATATTGCCGACTACGACACTGTGTGGATTGGCTTCCCCATCTGGTGGTACACCGCACCGACCATCATCAATACCTTTGTTGAGGCGCACGACCTTAGCGGTAAGGTGCTCAATGTGTTTGCCACCAGTGGTGGGAGCGATGTTAAAGATGCATACAATGATCTCAAAAAGGCCTATCCCAAGTACTCCTGGGGTGAGAAGAGGCTGATGAAAGGGATTTAAAAAAAGACCCCCTCTTGTCCCCCTGAAGGGGGAAGGCAATTACCTGAAGCATTTTTCCTCCTCCCCCCAGCAGCCCCAGTAGCCCCAGAGGTCCCAGAGGCCCCAGTGTTTATTGTCTTAACAGCCGACAAAGGTACAAAAAAAAAATTAACCACCAAAAAAAGCACCAAAAATCCTTAAAAGGTTGGAGAATTGAAAAAGAGTTTGTACATTTGCAGCTTGAAATGAAATAACGACTTAGTACATGACTTTTACAGAACAAGCTAACCGCATTTTTGTTCAGGCTATACGCGACTACCATCTAACGGACAACGTGGATACCCCCATTCGTAACCCGTATGAGCGTGACTCCATCGAGTACAGCCTCTATCTGAAGTGCTGGATTGACACCGTGCAGTGGCACTACGAGGATATCATACGCGACCCCCATATCAATCCTACCGAGGCATTGGCACTGAAACGGCGCATCGACCACTCCAATCAGGACCGCACCGACCTCGTAGAGGATATA